>CAIXTV010000068.1 GCA_903922465.1 uncultured bacterium | reverse complement strand
GTTGTGTCAAACCCTGTTTGGTGAACGGGGATATAACACCGCAAGAATGCCGAATATCAACGAGACAAACCAACTCGTAAACACATTAATACAGGATATTTAATCATGAACGAAGAACAATTATTACTAAAAGGTGTTGATTTACCAGCAATTCAGAGCATATCAACCCAGCCAAAAAAAACAATAGATTACGATGAAATGAAATTATATTCGTCCAGCTATTTTAGTTAGACGAGAATAGGCGGTTTTTTATTTATTTTACTTTTTAAATGTACCCTCAATGAAAAAAAGCCAAGAACCGTGATACACAAACCCTGCAGCGTCGACTAAAAAAAGCCAAAAAACATGAGAAAAAGTTAGCTAAAGCGGCAATTCGAGCTCAAAAAGAAAACAAAACCGACCTGATTTATCAAATTTACACCACCATCACCCATCATTTCCCTCAGCTGTTTGATTGGATGCGTGAACTCGATGATCCACGTAAAAAAGCATCCCCACTTGAATTGGCGGCTCATTTGACCGCTTGTCTCGCCATGTTTATATTCAAAGCCGGTTCCCGCAACGAATATAACCAAAAGCGCAAAGACCTTCAATTCCAGAAAAACTTCAAAAAACTGTTTGGTTTTCCTATGCCACACGGGGATTCTGTCCACAATGTCATTGAATTGCTGAATGAAGTCCAAGTTGAGCAGCTCAATCAAAAAATGGTGCAAGTTCTGATAAAACGTAAGGTATTTTATAAAAGCCGCTACCGTAACCATTGGTATCGTATAGCGGTGGATGGCACAGGGGTCGTCAGTTTTGATCATGCCCATTGTGAGCAATGTCTGCACCAAACCTCAAAAAATGGTGTTACGACCCATTTACACAAAGTACTGGATGCACGCCTGGTTACGCCTAACGGCTTCTCGATTTCGATTGCTTCGGAATGGATCGAAAATCCTGAAAATGATGAGTATGATAAGCAGGACTGCGAGCGCAAGGCTTTCACGCGCTTGGCCGCCAAACTGAAAAAGATTTACCCAAGACTTCCCATTATTATTTTGGCCGATGGGCTTTACCCCTACGAGGGCTTTTTTATTATCTGCGAAACCAATCGATGGGCTTATCTGGTTACTTTTAAAGACGGTAATTTACCAACAGTTTGGGAAGACGTGTTGGCCTTAAAGCCACTCCAAGCCAATAACCGGCATACAGAAATAGCTTATTCATCAGATGGGAACAAAAAAACCGAACAGCTTTTTTGCTGGGTAGATCAAATCGACTACAAGGGGCATAAGGTCAACTGGCAGGAATGCTGCGAAACCGTTACTACAACACAAAAAAATCCGGATGGTAGCGTGGTGGTCATAAAAATAGAGGAAAAACACTTCGTCCATATTACCGACTTGCCGTTGAACAAGAAAAATATTGCGGCCAGCAGTTATACGGGGCGTTTACGCTGGAAAATCGAGAATGAAGGCTTCAATACGCTGAAGAATGGCGGCTATGGCCTGGAACATAAATGGGCACGTAAAAGTTACCAAGCCTTAAAAAATTACTTTCAATTTATGCAGATGGGGCATTTGGTTAATCAATTGCTGGTAAAGAGTACCGTTTTTCAAGAGACCTTTATGAAAGACAAAGACCATCCCACGCTACAAAGCCTATGGAAAGATTTGGATGCGGCAATGAAATGGGCAAAGATAAAAGTTGCCCGATTAGCAGAAATATCTGCGACGCGGATACAATTTCGATTTGTCAGTTAAAGGCATGAAGGAGATGTCTTGCTCCAAAATTTAAGGCGTAGTTATTTGATTTTGTCTTTTTAACAGGCGGTGCAATAAATTAAAACTCAAGTTATACGTTAAAGCAGCTCCTGTAACAAAAGGAGAGGGGTTTTTGCACTCTAAATAACACACTTAAAAACTCCAGGTGTTTATTACGGGATGCTCTGAATTGCTGGGGTTGCAGGCCGTCTTTGACAATCTAGTTTGGTGTTCCGACCATTTTCATGAGTTCAACGACTTGGTCAAGCTGTTGGCGACACT
>CAIXTV010000067.1 GCA_903922465.1 uncultured bacterium | reverse complement strand
TGCAAGTCAAATTGGAAATACTTACAATCCAATTGATTCTTCTTACAATCTAATTTGTTCCCCTCACACTCAAATTGGTACTTCTTACACTAAAATTTGTTCTACCTACACTCAAATTGATTCTTCTTACAATCTAATTTGTTCCCCTCACACTCAAATTTATCCCCCTTACAATAAAATTTGTTCTACCTACACTCAAATTGATTCTTCTTACAATCAAATTTGTTTTACCTACACTCAAATTGGTACTTCTTACACTAAAATATGTACTACTTACACTCAAATTGACTTCGTGTAATTTTGTAATCATTCAATCAACACTTTAAGGCCCTTAAAAATTTGCTTTTTTTCAAAAACCGTCATTTTCACTCCTATTTTCGCCCATTTTGCACCTGAAATCACCCTTTCATTCACCTCAAATCCACCCATTAACCTAATAACTCTTACCCAATCCCCCTATTTTCAATTAAAAATCTGATTTTTGATCCTCCCTCCTAAAAACCAAAATACTTAAACCCCTAAACACCTATTGAGCCTTTAGATTGTTTCGTCCTTCCCAATCAAAATCTTCTCAAAATATATTTTATGGCACATTAATTGCTAAATTTGAAGCCTTAATTTAAACACAAAACCGTATGAACAAAACAAGACTTTTAGGCATTAGCCTTTTAATTTTAATAATGTTGGGAGCAACTATCCACACTTTCGCAGGAGGAATTGCCCCCCTTTGGACAAAAGAAACCAAAGCCGCCATTCAATGGCAAAAAGTAACCCCCCTAGGTCAACTCTTGGCCTGCACCGCCAATGGATTACATTGCTTCGACGTCAACACAGGCGACGAACTTTGGACCCTCACCGAATTGAAAAACGCTCCCGAATCATCTTTCGAAACAGTGAGCAATTCCCCTTTTATTTCAATCTCAGGCATGGATAAAAGCCTCTACATCATCAACCCTTTCGAGGGAAAAGTGCTTTTTAGTTCGAAAGAAGCAGGACTTCAGCAAGTAAACGATAAATATTTCCTGTATAAAAACAACAAAATCATGATAATCGGCTTGCCTAACGGCAGCAAAAATGTCGAATTGGTAATGGTGGACATGAATACAGGCAAAAAACTCTGGTCGAAAAGTGGAGGCTTTAGCCTTACTTCAGGCGTTAAAGATTTGGGTAATGATGAGGTGCTAATTACCTCAGCCTTCTACGCCATGAAACTTAAAACTTCGACAGGCGAAGAAATTTGGAAGAAAGCCATCGACCCAAAGACAGCAAACATGGCTATGCTATTCAGCATGCTCGAAGGATTTGCAACAAAAATGCTTACAAAAGACGACTTGGTGGCACAACTTATCATTCCCGAAAGCCGTCCCGATATGTTTATGATAGCCGCACAAAAGAAAATCCAATCCCAATCAACCGATTCGAAAGGAAAAACCACCACCACCATCACCTACCATTCAGTTTATATGGCTTTCGATTTGGCAAGTGGCGACCACAAATGGAAAGGCGTTGTCGAATTGCAAGACCCATTGGGCGTTTCCTACGCAGCTCCCGAAGGACTCATTGTATGCTCATCAAACAACGGCAATATCAATATGTTGAAGTATGACGACGGAACCACCCTACTCGGAAAAAAAGGCAGAGGCCTAAGTTTGAAAGGTCCTGCCACCGGCATGGCTCCTTTGAATGGTGGGAAAGTGCTAGTGGTAAGCGAAAGAGGAAGCAACAGCAGCATCACCATGCTCGACCCTTCAACAGCAGCCTTCACCTTCGAAAAAGCAGCTAAATTAGGCGGCATAGTTTCTTACACCGAAATATTATCGGGAGGCATACTCGTGGGTAGCGACGAAGAAGTCAACCTTCTGAACACCACTTCCGGCGAATGGTTCTTCGAGAAATCTTTAAAGGGCGGAGCCGGCCTCATAGCAAGCAACAACGAAAAAGAATTTATTTTCAATACCAAAGATGGTTTGCTATACCAAATGGAAATCGGCGGGACCAGTCTTAAAGCCGTAAATACGCTTCCCCTGAAGTTTAGCGGAAAAGAAGATCCAAAAACTATTGAAGTTACCGATAATGGCATTCTAATTAAATCAGATCAAAACATTGCTTTGATTGATTTTCAGGGGAACATTAAATTCAATCAGTACTTCCCTGCCCCCGGAGTTTCAGGTTTTCGTAAAGCTTTACTCATTGCCTCTGCCGTGCGAGCCTCATTCTACACAGCAGCCTTCACAGCTACATCCATGGCCTGCGGAGCAGCATCGCAATCCATAAAAGTAAAAGACACCGATTCGAAAATTGCAAAAGGAACAACAGCCGGGGCTTCAGTGATGTTTGGCGAAGCAAGCCTTAGCGGAGCATCCTACACAGCAAGCTTCATTAAACAAGCCAATCAACGCTTCAAAGCCACCTCCGAAACCCCAAACTATATGCTTATCATGACAGCCGTTTCTTCAAAAGACATTAAGTTGATTCAGGTGAGCAAAGCCACAGGCGAAACCCTCAACACCATTCAAATTGGGAAAGATAAAGACCCAATTTATGATGTCGATATGGTAGAAGGAAAACTTTATTATATGAAAGATGCCATGAAAATGGAGTGCTATAAGTTTTAAAACAATTGGGCAGTCAGCAATCCACAGTGGGCAGAAATTTATCTACCCACTGTGGATTGAAATCTGCCATTTCGCGACATAAATATGTCGACTCTCGAAATTATTTTAATTTTTCTTGAAACTTTTCAAAAGCATTTAGCATAAGACTATCCACTTCTGTGTGAAATTCGTCGAACAAACGTATAATACGTTTACCTTCTTCGGTTAAATAAGTACTGCCCCCCTCAGGGCCACCCCTCGAAGTGTCAAGAATAGGAAAACCCAATAGCTTTTCAATCTTTCTTAAGTTATTCCAGGTTTTCCGATACGACAAACCCGATTGTTCTATAGCTTCTTTTAATGAGCCGGTCTGCTCTATCATCTTAAGCAACTTCCATTTGCCATCGCCCAAAATCCCTTTGTGATCTTCGGTTTCAAACCAAATTTTATAATTCAGAAACAAATGTTCGAACTTATTGGTACTGATATTATCATTCATAATCTTATTATTTTAAAGAAGAATTTCATTACAAAGCTATACAAAAATTCTATACTTCATCATTTGATTACGAAATAAAAGAAAATCAACAATTAGAGGCATATTCATCTGAGTTAAAGAAAATAAATTACTTTTGTCATGAAAATAATTACCTCTCGCCTTAAATGAAACTCATCATCAGCATCGACGACACCGATAATAAGTACAGCAAAGGTACCGGACATCGGGCAAGGAAACTGGGCGCACTCTTAGA
Organism: uncultured bacterium; assembly: GCA_903922465.1. Taxonomy (GTDB): domain Bacteria; phylum Bacteroidota; class Bacteroidia; order Bacteroidales; family CAIXTV01; genus CAIXTV01. The sequence continues at coordinate 61,695 of CAIXTV010000067.1, read as the reverse complement.
AAAAAGGGGCTTCATTTCCTTGATGAGTATAAGCCGACATCAATTATTATTCGATAGACGCATCCCCTATACTTCTCACAACAGTTCGGCTAGTCTTTTCTGCGAAGCACATAAGGAAGTTTCAGATATCATTGCTTTTTGCAGAAGATTTTTAAAGAGAGAAAGCGCCTTTTTTAGTGATGCGGGCCTATGTGTTGCTCGGCTGGATGATCTCAATGACGACATTATCAATTGGGGACATAGAGCAAAAAAAGAAATATTATTTATGCCCGAAGCCAAAGAAATAGCTAAATCAGCTAACATCTTTCTCGAAGGATTGACCGGCAAAAAGATTGGCATCATTGGTGCCTTAGCCGCCACCGGACTAAGAGCAGAAGGAAATGATGGACGTTTGCTTTGGCTGCCTCAACTTAGGACCCTTAGCGGTGTCTTTAAAGCAAATGAATTGCAACAAATTATTAAAATTGAAAATATAACTGAAAAAAATACGGTCGCAGTTCCCCCAGAAAGTTTAATTTTGAAGGGTGAATGGTGCCGACCAGTTCATATCAATGGAAAGATTACATTAATCGTAGAAAAAAACTTAAACACAAACGACTATGAGTACCACAGTGCTTCAAAAGAGTATATCAAAAGTATTTCCCAATAAAAGTTTTGCCTTAGCAATTGAAATCCTGTTCCTTTTGTTAATGGGAGCCTTGGCAATCACCCTTCATGCAAAGCTGAGGATTCCAATGCATCTTCCCGGAAGGCTGGAATATTGTTTATTGCCTTGCTAATTTCGGCAAGAGGCTTTTCAAGGTTTCCTTATGCAAGCACCATAAGTTGTTTGGGTGCAGGTGGATTACTTTTAACTGGAGTTTTAGGCTTCTCAAACCCCTTGATGCCCGTTATGTATTTATTGCTGGGCATCGTAATGGATGTAATGTTTGCAATGATGAATAAACTTTCTTCAAACATTTTCATCGTTAGTTTAGCCGGAGCCTTTTCGTGGATGTTTCTTCCCTTTGCACGTTTGTCATTTGGGGGTTTCACGAATGTTATTTCTCAATCATTTGCTCAGGGGTTTTTCTTCCCCTTTTTAACACATTTTATTTTCGGATATTTGGGAGCTTTAGCCGGATTAGGTCTGGTTAAACTGCTTGATAAACAGAAATAGTTCAGACTTTTATTAGAATGAATGTACATAAGCTTTTTGTGCGAATAGTGTTTTTTTTCATTTCCATATTTATCATATGCGGAATCTTGTATTCGTGCAAAAAAGAAAGCGAATCTGCCCCACCCACCATCACCTTGATTCATGATGCGGGATTTGCAGCAGGCGATACCACCTTATCGGTAGGCGCAAAGGTTAAAATCGGTATTAATGCCAAAGCAATGGGGGCAAATATCACTTATATTAACGTAAGCATCGACAATGGAACAAATATTCAAACCCTATTGGATAGCGGTTTAAATGTTTCTGAATTAAACTGGACTTATGAAATTATAAAGTCCTCCTTAGCTGCTGAAAAATGGATTATTACGGTGATGGATAAAGATCGCAACAAATCATCAGTCTCCGTCACTTTAACTAAAAGCGCCATCTCGCAATACGGAAACATTATTTCTTTCAACAATATCACTCTTGGGGCTCAAAGTAATATCTCTTTCGGGAATTTCTTTTCATTTAACACAGGCCTAACCTACACTTTGGCTGATGCTTTCGCATTTCAGGACTCCATCGATATGCTATATTATTTCGGGCCCTATCTATCAACCCTTTCCTCTCCTAACGAAACGGAAGCACCTAATTATTATACAGGAGTAAATGGCATTTCGAACTGGACCATTAAAAATGAAACCCGTTACGACACTACCGATGTTAGTCTTATCAGCTTTCATGCTGCTTCGAATGATAGTTTAATCCTTGCAGCTTACAACCCCATTGATGCCAAACGAAAAGCAAAGTATCTGGAGGCTGGAATGTTGCTCTCGTTTATCGACCATGCAGGGAAACTCGGCTTAATTGAAATAAGTTCTGTTACAGCTGGCGACACTGGCCATGTGGTGATGAATATAAAGCGTCAGCAATAATGTTTATGTTTCGTTTTTATAATAAAGGTCTTTGGTTATCTGCATTATTGCTTATGAACCTAAGTGGTTTTTCGCAACATCTAATCAAAGGAAATGTGCAAGATGCCGAAACCCATCAGGCATTAAGCGGATGCAAAATACATAACATAAAACATCAAACAAAGCTTGCCAGCGATGCATCAGGAAGCTTTAGTTTCGAAATTCCAAATGAAGGAACTTCAAACATAGTATTTTCTTATGTGGGTTATGAAGATACTACTGTAATTGTGAGTGCTGCCACAACTTTTTTACGAATTGAGCTTCGCAGAAGGACAGTAGAAATTGAACCCTTCTTTGTAACAGCTACCCGAAGTTCAAGAGAAATAAAAGATATACCCCTTCGAATACATCTTATCGATGCAAAGTCTATTGATGCAGAACCAGCCATGTATGCCGACGAACTTCTGGGTCAATTGCCTGGAGTGATAGTTGATAGAAGTCAGGGGATTTTCAGCCGTAATGCCAGCATTAGTATGAGAGGATTAAACAGCGCTCAACGTGTATTGATTTTGCAAGACGGAATCCCTCTTAATAAAGCAGATGGAGGAAGCATCAACTGGAACCGCATTATGAATGATAATATCGAAAGCATTGAAGTGGCAAAGGGACCTACATCCATCATTTATGGAGGTTCTGCTATGGCAGGTGTGGTTAATATCATTTCAGCTAAACCCAAAAAACCCTTCGAATTAATGACCAAAGTTTATGTTGGAAGTTATGGAACTAAAGGTATTGACTTTATTGCAGGAGGGAATCATGTTAAAGAACTGCATGGCTTTTGGTGGCAATTGTTCAGCCATTATCGTGCTGGGGATGGCTATATTATAGTCCCCGATAGCTTGCGCGATTCAACCGATATTGCGACCAAGCTTTGGGAATACAGCATAGGCGCTAAAGGAGGTTATTCTTTTAATAGCAAAACAAGCATCACTGCAGAATATTCCTATTATGATGACAAAAGAGGTGAAGGAACGCACATATATGAGAAAGACGGCACCTATAGCCAATATGCCACTCATTTCGCAAGAATGAATCTGACATCTTCTATTAAAAATATTAAAATAGAAGGGAATATATACCTTCAATCTGAACTCTATTCAAGGCAAACCGAAAGCATGAGTGTAAAGAATGCAAATAAATATACTTTATACAATACCGAAACCACCCGAAACGATTTGGGAGCTTGGCTTACCGCAACCTCTCAACTTGGGAAACATGGCAATTTTGTTGGGGGCATTGACTTTAAGAGTGGAAGTGTGGATGGAAGCGATGTCTATAAAACGGCAAGCGATATCATTAACAATAGGGGAGAAATAGATATGGCAGGAGTGTTTTGCGATTATGAACATTCGCTTTGGGAGAAGAAGTTTGTTATTGACGTTGGCTTACGTTTCGATTATGCACATTTCCACAAGGGTTATTTCCACATTGATGAGGCAAGCTCAAACACTGAGTTCATGAACCTTTATCCTAATAGCTTAGATCCTGCCGAATGGAGTGCTTTAAGTCCAAAAGTAGCTCTGAAATATAACATAAGTTCAAAAATCAATGCATATCTTGCCTGGAACAAAGGTTTCCGTCCTCCAATTTTAGATGACATCTGTCGCAATGGAAACGTATCGAAAGGTTTCAAGCTGGCAAATCCTTTTCTTAATCCCGAAAAAATTGACAATTATGAAATTGGTGGAGATATCAGCATAGATAGAATTAAAATAGAACCCTCCTTATACTATTCTTTTGGGAAAGATTTTATGTATTTTGCCGCCACAGGCGATTCTGTGTTTACTGGTGGCGATAAATTGAAACCTATTCTGAAAAGGGAAAACATTGGCGACGTAAGCATTGCTGGGGCTGAGATTTCTGTTAGTTTTCCTATTTGTAAATTCCTAAAGTTTACGGGCAACTATGCCTATACAAATTCCATCATTACCAAATACAAAATCAATACTTCTACCGATATCGATCTGAAAGGAAAACATCTGACCGATGTTCCTAATCATCAATTGTATGCCGCCTTGCAACTCAGCAGCAAAATTGTGCATTTCACACTTAATGCTTCATATCGCAGTTTCACTTGGGCTGATGATGAAAACATCCTGAAGAATAACGGTTATTGGCAGTTAAATGCAAGTCTGTTTAAGGAAGTGTTTCACAATTTTCTCATCCGCCTTAATATGATTGACGTATTGGATATTCCTTACATAAATAATAAAGGCCAAATTTCACCAGGCAGATATACAACCATTAATTTAACTTTTAAACTATAACAAAATGAATTTAATAAAAACTATTTTCTTAGGTGCAGCCCTAGCTGCAAGCCAATCACTCATGTCGCAAAGTATAATTGCCGGATGGAGTTTCCCAACGGGCACATCAATTGACAGTATTGCCGATCAGGGTATTGCTCAAAATGCAAGTAAAACAATCAAAGCTATGGGTACAACCGTAATCGACTTTTCGAAAAACGGGTATACAACAAAATCGGCACAAGCCACAGCGTGGGACAATGGTAACGGAACAAAGTACTGGATTATAGATGTGAATACAATGGGGTATGATAATCTGCATCTTTCTTCGCGTCAGCAATCGGGTGGAGCAAATGCAGGACCACGCGATTTTAAACTTCAATATACTATCGATATGGGAATTTCGTGGACAGATATCGCAGGAGGTAATATCATCACTGCAAACGATTACACTACGGCTTTTGTCGATAGCATTTCGCTGCCTTTAGGCTGCAACAATCAGAGTGCTTTGGCAATACGTTGGCTTATGACTTCCGACACTAGCTCTGTTGGAACTATTGTTACTTCTGCAGGGGTTTCTAAAATAGATGATATCTTTATTTATGGTTCGGTAATCAATACTAATGTTAAGGAAAACAATTCTGCCAACATAAATCTATACCCTAATCCTGCATCAAATCAAATAAACATTACGTCGTGTGATGTTTTTAATAAAATTCAAATTATGAACAATTTGGGTGAAACAATTTATTCGGGAAATTATAAAAACAATATTGATGTTTCTAATTTGACCAATGGCTTATACATTATTCAGCTGATGAATAATAATCTAATAGTTGGCAGACAGAAGTTTATTAAGAGATAAATTCCTTCTATTTCTTTCCAGGATATTGCGCAAAAGCCCCTGTGGTTAATCTTAATTCAAAAAGATTGAAATCATCAGAGTCGACCCAACCACTTCCATTAAAATCGGCTATAACAAATCCTACAGTCCCTGCAGTTAAATAGGGTTCAAATAAATTAAAATCCTCTGAATCGACCCATCCTCCCTGATCTAAATCGCCAAGATAAAAGGCATACACATCAGGATTTGATGAAACCTTAACCTGTGAACTAAGGCCATAAGCCTGCATAGATGCAGTAGTGAAATTATACTCAACAGTTGAGGAGCTAAAAGGAACTGCTATAGTTGACCATGTTTCTAAGTGATTTCTAGATCTGATTCTAATATAATAATTTCCACTCCAGCTAGGTGAAACCTGAAACGTTGCTAAACCTCCTGTTGTTAAATCAATTCCACTTATGCTTACGCCTATTGGCGCATAAGGAGGATTTTCTTCGAAAAGATCCACTTGTATTCTATCGGCTATGCCATATCCCCATTTAACTTCATCACTGCTACCATCCTTGGCTTCATTCATCTGCATACTTACTGAATTATATAAACCCTCTAGGAATAAATGAATATTAACCACTTTAATATGAATCAAGATTACATTCACGGCCAAACGGTTTTGACTTTCACATCCACCCACAATTTGACTGGCATAATATGTGTTTCCGTCGATTAACGAATCGGTAGAGCTAATTAAATTGCCACCTGTTGCTGCATCATACCACTGAATGAGAGTACCTGTAACTTGTAAGTCGGAAATTGTGCCACCGTTAATAAAAACCTGTGGGGTGTTTCCTAAAGGTTGATCAGGAATGGGCACCATGTTTAATTGCGCACTTCCTATCATTGTGGCGATACAATAGCAGCCATCTGAAGTTGTTTTGACAGTATAGGTCCCTGCAATATTTTGATTTCCGAATGAAATGGAGCTTCCTGTACCTCCAACAGGAGATCCAACTACGATGGAACCATCGCGATATAATTGATATTTAACACCAACTTGAGAACCGTTTAAGCCAACAATTACACCTAAACCTGCTGCACAAAAACTACCTCCCCCGATTACCGTAAATACGTTAGGAGCGATGCATCCTCCTTGAAATTCATCAGCACCAATATCGGGCATAGTTAAATCGCGAATGTCATTGTCTATATCCTGTGTAATCCCTAAAATGTAAGTCCCTTTTCCATCAAAATTACAATTCGAATTAACATCCAAATGTGGGTTTGAAGCTGAAGTGAAATTAAGTGTCAAATTTAATGAATTGGCATCCATGTTGGTTGATGTGCGCCAATCGCTCAACAAAGTCTTATTAGCAGAAGCATAATTACCAATATAATTATTAGTTCCTGTTGGAATATAAAGCTCATTATAATCGGAGGTATTCAGAGTTCCGGAGGCTGCATAATAGCAATACCTCAATGAGGTTGCTCCTGCTGTTGATGTATTATAGAATATATTATTCTTAACATTTGCCAATCCACTTCCAATACTAAATACTGCGCTTGAAGGATTTGCTCCACTTGCAATCCATGCGGTATTATTATAAACATTCACTGTCCCTGTTGAACCATTAGTATTGATTGAAATGGCACGAAACAATAGGGTTGCATTAGGTGAAGTGATGCCATGTGAAAAGCCCCAAATCATATTATTGTACAGCATTGCGCTGTATCCGGAAGGCTCATCAATTCTTATTCCTATCGGAGCAGAACTCGTTGATGTGCTAGTAACTTTTAAATCATGAACCTTATTGTTATATACCTGACTTAAACCCGTGCATCCGCCTAAAAAGATTCCGCCTATGTTTTTAGTTCCTGTCATAGTTATATTTCCAACTTCATTTGCCGAAATTATGATAGTGTTTGCATAATCGCATCTGATTCCCCAGGTTGCTCCTGTTCCAACGCCACCTATACTATTGGCAGTGGTTCCAACCTTGCATGAATCAATTACGCAGTTTATATCGGGAAAGGCAGCTTGCGAAACCAACCAAATTCCCGTAAAACTATTATCAATATTGATTTTGCGATATACATTATTAGAATTTGCACCTGTTGATGAGCTAATGGCTATGGAAGCGTTTTGATAAATTCCGATAGAGTTATTATTGCTTTTATTCAATGTAATCTGGCAATTTTTAATGTTGTTGTTTTGTGAACCATTTGTTCCCGAAACGTTTTGCAGATAATAGCCATATTCAACATTTGTCCCAGTCACACCAATATCAATTCCATCAAAAGTAACATAACTTGAACCCATTATTGCTATAGCGGCATCGCTTGTTGCAATGCTACCCGAGGCAGTAACTTTGGGGTTTAGTCCGGCGCCTGCTTTTCGGAAAGTTATGAAATGATTGCTGTCGAGGGTAGTGGTAGTTGATAATGTTAACCCAACAACCGATTCGGTGTAAGCTGCAGCAACATTGAAAGTTGCACCTCAGCTACCTATGCCGTTTGTGTTTATATCAGCAATTGCTGCTGAAATACTTGAATAATCGCCCGGAATGCTAAATGTTCCGCTAATTGGTGTTGCTACGGCTGATAATTGCATAATCAGTGCAATAATAATGCAGGATAATTGTTTTTTCATGAAAATAAGTATTATAAATTGGACTTGCAAAAGTATACATATCGTTTGATTCACAAAATAAAAGAATTATTTTTTTTGAATTTTGTTGGAATTTAAAAAATATGTATCTTTGCAATTAGAATTTAAAACTCTTTCGTCATGAGTATATATTTGAGATGCGATTATTATGTTTTTTTTACTTGCCCTTTTATAGTGCATGTAAGAAATTCGGTAGATGTTGTTCTGATACATATGAAAGAATTGTGCATTCGGCACGATAAATCTCCTCCCCTTTATTTGTAAGCAACGTTTCTAAGCAAAGAATATTCGTTCAAACACAAGGGAGCTTGCTTCCACTATGTTGATTGTTGCTTCCACTATGTTGCACATTGCATCAATAGGTATTGCACGTTGCTCCTTGTGTGTTGATCATTTCTTCCAGCATATTGCACGTTGCTTCCTGTATGTTGCTCGTTGCATCAATAGGTATTGTTCGTTGCTTCCTGTATGTTGCTCGTTGCTCCCTGTATGTTGCTCGTTGTTCCTTGTATGTTGTTCTAAACATAAATAATGTCTGAATCAAATCATAAAACAATTTTCTTTAATAAAACAAATTGCAAATAAAAAAAATATAATCACTTTAAAAACAAATAAAATGAAACTAAATATATTATTAATGATCATCATCATTAGAGTTAAAACATCCATCAAATCAAGAAACCCCTTGGTTGTTATTGAACGTAATCAGAATATGGCTATCGAAATGACCAGTCACACCGAAATTACTAATTATCCCCATACTGTTGTAGAGATTAATAATCTTTGTGCTTCCTCAACAATCGATTTCCATTTGTGGAAAGGTGGCGACAAGGCTGCCGGAATTCGTTTAAAGGATAGAATTTTTCTACTACGCGATTACTATCGTGGCACTGCTTTATGTGTTGAAAACTATGCCAATGAAAATAATCTTCCTGCATTACCTGTTGAAATGAAATTCGAATTATATGAAGATCCAAAACCAAGAGGTCCAAGGATTTTCAAAGCTGAAGATGGAGTTGAAGCAGGTACCGTTAATATTGAATATCCTAAAGAAAAAGGCGCTGGAGCATATTTAGCTCAGGTTGCCGAAATCATTTCGGGTCACGACCCAGTTTATGTTATTCTAGCTGGGAACAAAAATCTCGCAATGGAGATTACTAATTTAAAGGTTGATACTAGATATTTAATTCGTGTTGCCGGTGTTTTTCCAACAGGCATCGGAGCGTATTGCAATCCTATTCCTTTCCGCACAAAAGCATAGGTTCGAAATACCAAAAAATTTGTCAATCGACTCTTGTCTAATTTAACTCTTTCCGTTTTCTTTTAGCCTAAAAACACCTTTTTTCTTAGGCTAACGGAAAATGGAAAGTTTTTTTATATCTAAAATCGACAAACTAATTGCGCTTTTACTCTCTGAGAACAGTCATCTGAGGACTATTTGCCTGATGAATTACATCAAAATTGAAAATGTAGAATAGAAAATTCTATCTTTGCAAAAACTAAATTTTACTATAACATTACTTAGATGAAAAAAATTCAAATGGTTGACCTAAAAAGTCAATACCAAAAAATAAAAACTGAAGTCGATCATGCCATTCAGGAAGTTATTGAAAACACTGCATTTATTAATGGACCAGCCGTACAGCAATTCCAAAAAGACTTAGAAACATATTTGGGCGTAAAGCATGTAATTCCTTGTGCTAATGGCACCGATGCATTGCAAGTAGCCATGATGGCTCTCAATTTAAAGCCTGGCGACGAAGTAATTACCACTTCATTCACCTTCATAGCAACCGCCGAAGTAATCGCATTGCTTGGACTAACACCAGTGTTGGTTGATGTTGAAGAAGGCACTTTTAATATCGATCCCGAAGCCTTCGAACGAGCCATCACACCAAAAACAAAAGCCGTGGTCCCTGTTCATTTGTTCGGCCAATGTGCCAACATGGAACGCATCATGGAAATTTCGGAAAAACATAATCTTTTTGTTATTGAAGATACTTGTCAGGCCATCGGAGCCGATTATATATTTAAAGATGGAAGCCGCAAAAAAGCAGGAACCATCGGACAACTAGGTTGCACATCTTTCTTTCCATCAAAAAACCTAGGATGCTATGGCGATGGAGGTGCTATATTTACTAATGACGACGAACTTGCAAAACAACTTCGCATCATAGTGAACCACGGAATGGTTGTTCGCTATTATCACGACCTAGTTGGAGTGAATTCACGCTTAGACAGCATTCAGGCAGCCGTTCTTAAAGTAAAACTACAACACCTCGACGAATATGCAACGGCACGTAATAATGCCGCAACGTATTACAACAATGCCTTTGCAAACTGTCCAAATCTTAAAACTCCAGTCACTGCTGCTTATACCAATCATGTTTTTCATCAATATACTTTGGTTACAAGTGGTATTGACCGCGCTGCACTAATTGATTATTTAGGCACGAAAGACATTCCTGCTATGATATATTATCCAGTTCCATTGCATTTGCAAAAAGCCTATCTCGACCCAAGATATAAAGCTGGCGATTTTCCTATCACCGAAATGCTAAGCAACACAGTAGTTTCATTGCCTATGCACACCGAATTGGATGAAGAACAATTAAAACACATCACCTCCTCAATATTAGAATTCATAAATAAATAATGATGGAAAAAGAATATTTTGCTCACGAATCATCCTATATCGACGAAGGATGCAAAATAGGCAAAGGAACCAAAATATGGCATTTTTCGCATGTAATGAGCAATTGTGTTATTGGTGAAAACTGTAATATTGGTCAAAATGTTGTCATTTCACCCGAAGTTATTTTAGGAAGTAATGTAAAGATACAGAACAATGTTTCAATATACACAGGAGTTATATGTGAAGATGATGTGTTTCTGGGACCATCTATGGTTTTCACCAATGTCATCAATCCTCGCAGCGCTGTTAATCGCAAAAGCCAATATTCTAAAACCATAGTTAGAAAAGGAGTGAGCATTGGTGCCAATGCTACTATAGTTTGTGGCCACGAAATAGGTGAGTTTGCTTTCATCGGAGCCGGAGCAGTGATAACAAAAGAAGTCCCTGCCTATGCATTGATGATTGGGAATCCTGCACGTCAGTCGGGTTGGATGAGCGAATATGGTCATCGTCTTCAATTCAAGGAAGAGGGCATTGCAGAATGTCCCGAAAGCAAAGAAAAATATCTTTTAAAAGATAATTGTGTAACAAAAATTGGATAAAAATGATAAACGATAAATACAATTTTGCCTTGATAGGTGCCGCAGGTTATATTGCCCCGCGCCATATGAAAGCGATTAAAGAAACAAAGAATAACCTAGTTTCTGCACTTGATAAATTCGATAGTATTGGAATTATTGATTCTTATTTTCCACAAGCTTCTTTTTTCCTCGAACCTGAACGTTTCGATCGTCATTTAGATAAACTAAGACGAAAAGGTGAATATAAAATTGACTTCGTAAGCATTTGTTCGCCCAATTATCTTCACGATTCCCACATACGCCTTGCTTTGAGAAATGACGCTTATGCTATATGTGAAAAACCGATAGTATTAAATCCATGGAATATTGATGCCTTACAAACCATTGAGAAGGAATCAAACAAACAGATATTTACCATTTTGCAATTAAGACTTCACCCATCAATAATGAAATTGAAAGAAGAAGTTGAAAAAGCCCCTGCCGATAAGATTTTTGATATCGATTTAACCTATATCACTTCTAGAGGGAGTTGGTACTTTACATCTTGGAAAGGCGATATGAGCAAATCAGGTGGAGTTGCTACCAATATTGGTGTTCATTTCTTCGACATGCTCGAATGGATATTTGGAGAGATGAAAGAAAGTAAAGTACATTTGTCTACACCTCAATCAGCAGCAGGTTTTATGATGCTTAAAAAAGCTCGTGTTAGATGGTTTTTGTCAATTGATGCAAATAATCTACCTGAGGAAGCAAAACAAAGAAACCAACGAACTTTCAGATCTATTAAAATAGAAAATCAGGAAATTGAATTCAGCGATGGATTTACTGATTTGCATACCCTGAGTTATCAGCACATTCTTTCGGGTAATGGATACGGATTGGAAGATGCTCGAAAGAGCATTGAAACAGTTTTTCAAATAAGAAACGCAGAACCTATAGGCCTAATTGGCGATTATCATCCAATATTAAAAACCATTTAAATCATTCACTATGAATCTCTACGAACAACTCATTAACAAACAAACAAAATTATCAGTTATCGGATTAGGATATGTTGGCTTACCCATCGCACTTGAATTTGCTAAAAAAATCAAAGTAGTCGGTTTTGATATTAAAGAAGACCGTGTGGAAATGATGAGAAATCATATTGACCCAAGCGAAGAACTGACCTCAGAAGCATTTGACAATTGCGATATATTGTTTACAGCCAAGCTTGAAGATCTTAAAGATGCAACCTTTCATATTGTAGCTGTTCCAACTCCTATTGATGATCATAATCTTCCCGATCTCACCCCACTACTTGCTGCAACCCGCACCGTTGGCAAAGTGTTAAAAAGAGGAGACTATGTTGTGTATGAAAGCACTGTTTATCCAGGATGTACCGAAGAAGATTGTATCCCCATCCTTGAAGAACTTTCAGGTTTAAAATTCGTTAAAGATTTTAAAGTTGGCTTCTCTCCTGAAAGAATAAACCCAGGCGATAAGGAACATACAATTACTACCATAACCAAAGTAGTTTCCGGTTGTGACGATGAATCATTGGACATAGTAGCAAAAGTATATGAATTGGTAGTAAAAGCGGGCGTGCATCGTGCTTCCTCTATTAAAGTAGCTGAATCTGCTAAGATAATCGAAAACACACAACGCGATGTCAACATAGCTTTGATGAACGAACTTTCAATTATCTTCAACCGAATGGGAATTAACACCTATGAGGTTCTCGAAGCAGCAGGCACCAAATGGAATTTCCTTAAATTCTTTCCAGGTCTTGTTGGTGGCCATTGCATTGGCGTAGATCCTTATTATCTAACTTATAAAGCTAAAGAATTCCGTTATCATGCGCAAATTATCAATTCAGGACGTTTTGTAAACGACTCTATGGGGTTTTATGTTGCAAAGCAAACCGTAAAGAAAATTATTTCAGCTGGCTTGAATGTTTTAAATGCAAAAGTATTGGTGATGGGTGCTACCTTTAAAGAAGATGTCAGCGATATTCGCAATTCAAGGGTTGCAGACGTAATCAGCGAATTAAAATCCTATGGCATTCATGTTGAAGTTGTTGATCCTTATGCTTCCTCAAAAGAACTTAAACACGAGTATGGATTTGAATTGATTGAAAATATCGGAAAAGATTATGATGCCGTTATTATTGCCGTTAATCATCAACCATACTTAGAATTAGACGAGAATTACTTCTCAACAATAACATCAGAAAAAGCTATTATTGTTGATGTTAAAGGAATTTATAGGGGCAAAATTAAAAACCACACCTATTGGAGTTTATAATAACTACCAATGATTATTGGGTGTTTTTATTTCCTTTGAGAAAAGAGAAAAAGATTCCCAAACAAAATATTTTGTAAATTAGCAAAATATTTTAAAGAAAAAAATCATGAAATCAATTAAGAGGATTTTTATAGGATTAGCCATTTTTTTAGTATTGTTGGTTGTCGTTTCTTTCTTTCTTCCTTCACAAGTTTATGTTGTACGTAAAATAACAATCGTTTCTTCAAAAGAAGCCATTTTCGAACAAATTAATACTTTATCAAATTGGGGTAAGTGGTCACCTTGGTTTAAGATTGATACTTCGATGAAACTAAGTTTCAACGAAATTGCTTCAGGTAAAGGGGCTTCTTATCATTGGGAAAGTAAGAATAGTAAGGTTGGTAATGGAGGGTTAGAAATTACTGAATCGAAGCCATTCGATATAATTGAAATGAATATCAATTTCGGAGATAAAAATAATGCCAAAGCGGGGTTCAACTTTACCCAAAACGACACAAATGTAAACGTTAGCTGGTGGATGAAGCTTGATTTGGGTTTTAACCCTATTGCAAAGTATTTTGGCTTATTTATGGATAAATTTATTGGTAATGACTATGATAAAGGACTCTCCAAATTAAAAAGCTTATGCGAGTCTTTGCCAAAGCTTAAAATAGAAGAAACAACCTTTACTTCCTACTATTATCTTGGTATTTCAGACTCATGTAGTGATAAAGAATTGGGTGAGAAATTCAATGGGTTATATGCTGGAATTATGGCTGTTGCAGAGAAAAATAAATGTAAGATTTCGAACCCTCCATTTGCTATTTACCTAAATTATTCGCCAGAGAAAGTGGTGTTTGAAGCAGCTATTCCTATTGATAAACGAATTTTATTAACAGGGAAAGTGAAGTGCCATGAATTAAAAGGGGGCAAAGTTGTAGTTGCTGACTATTACGGTGCATACGAAAGGTCAGGCATTGCACACGAAGCAATTGATAAATGGGTTGCTAAACAAAAAAGAAAAGTTACTGGTTCTCCTTGGGAAGTATATATTACAGACCCTAAAACCGAACCTGACACCAATAAATGGCTAACAAAAGTCTATTATCCAATTGATTAATTTATGAAAAAAACAATTTTAATTACAGGAGGCGCCGGTTTTATTGGCTCCCATGTCGTTCGCCTATTTGTTCAAAAATATCCAGATTACTTAATCGTGAACTTGGATAAGCTTACTTATGCTGGAAATCTTTTAAATATCACAGATATTGAAGATTCTCCAAATTATGTTTTCGAAAAAGGCGATATCGTTGACGAGGCATATATTGAGTGTCTATTTGAAAAATATCGTTTTGATGGAATCATCCATTTAGCCGCCGAATCACATGTTGACCGCTCAATAAGTAATCCTAATGAATTTATTTTTACAAATATCATTGGGACTGTAAATTTATTGAATGCTGCTCGCAAACAATGGAAAGAAGATTTTGAAAATAAGCTTCTATATTTTATTTCAACGGATGAAGTGTATGGCTCTTTAGGAAATGAAGGTTTCTTTACTGAATCAACCGCATACTCACCTCGTAGCCCTTATTCTGCATCAAAAGCCAGCGCAGATCATTTGGTACGAGCATTTTATCACACATATAAGCTACCTGTTGTTCTTTCAAATTGTTCTAACAACTATGGTTCTTATCAGTTTCCAGAAAAACTGATACCATTGGCTATTCATAATATCAAGAATATGAAAGCTGTTCCTGTATATGGAAAAGGCGAAAATATACGGGACTGGCTCTATGTTGTTGATCACGCTAAGGCAATAGATCTAATCTTTCATAAAGGAATTACTGGAGAAACTTACAATATTGGGGGAAACAACGAATGGAAAAACATCGATTTGATTATGCTTTTATGTAAATTAATGGATAAGCATTTGAACAGAAAAGATGGTACATCCGAATCACTTATTACTTTTGTAAAAGATCGTGCTGGACATGATATGCGTTATGCTATTGATGCAAGTAAAATTAAAACCGAATTAAACTGGGAGCCTTCCCTCCAATTTGAACAAGGACTCAACTTAACTGTTGAATGGTATTTGAACAATGAACCTTGGCTTGACAATGTTACCTCTGGTGCATATCAATCCTACTATGAACAGCAATATATAAAAAGATAAACCCAATGGGATTTTTCAACAAATTATTTTCTTCAAAGCCTGAAACCCCGATTGATCTCTCGCTTCTTAAAATGGATATGCACTCACACTTTATCCCAGGAATTGATGATGGTGTGAAATCCATTGAAGAGTCGTTGAGCCTAATAAGAGCAATGAAGGAAATGGGATATCAAAAACTTATTACCACCCCTCATATTCAAGCTGAATTTTTTAAAAACACCCCTCAAATTATCAAAAAAGGCTTGGACGAGTTGAAAATTGCCCTTAAACTTGCCAATATTGACATTGAAATAGAAGCTGCCGCCGAATACCTTATAGATGAGGGGTTTGAAGAAAAATTAGAAAACCATGAATTATTATATTTTGGTGATAAATATATACTTGTTGAACTATCATATTTTATGCCTTATCCCAACCTTACTACTGTGATATTCAACCTTCAACTAGAAGGTTATAAAGTAATTCTTGCGCATCCTGAACGATATTCATATTGGTTTAATCAAATTAAAAAATTTGAAGAACTTAAAGACAGGGGAGTGCTACTTCAACTTAACATTAATTCTTTGGGTGGTTATTACGATACCGTAGTAAGAAAAATGGCAGAACAATTGGTAAAACTCAGGTTTTATGACCTTGCTGGGACAGATATGCATAATGTAAATTACCTTGAAGGACTTAAGATTGCTGTTAAAACTAAAGCTTTTGAGTTGCTTCTTAGCACAAATCCGCTGATTAACAGTAAAATATAATCTTCATGATTGTCCTTGTTAAAAATAGAACTTTTGCCTTAAATGAATTAAAAATAAAAGGTTTCTTTTTACTTTTTAATTTCAGGTTTTCAAACCTCAGTTTATAAAGATGCTTTCTTGTGCGTTATTTATATATATATACCCCAAACAAATAAAATATGCCATCAATCCTAATTGAAAAGCTTAGCGAAGAAGAAATTCTAAAGCGAAACATCCGTCAGTGGCCCATTTGGAAAAAGGGGAAATCCCATTTTATGGAATTATATGACGAAGAAGAACAATGTTTAATTTTGAGCGGAGAAGCAAAAATCAAAACCGCTAAAGGAATTTTTGTTATTAAAGAAGGAGATTTTGTAACTTTTCCTGAAGGCTTAAAATGTTCGTGGGAGATTATTTCTCCTATTCGAAAACATTATCAAATTGTTTAAAGATAACTGTTTGGAAGGCTTAGTCATCAAATCAATGGGGAGCAGCTATACTGTCAGAAACGCTGATGGTACAAAGTTAGAATGCCGCCTGAAGGGAAAGTTTAAAATACAAGGAATTAAAGCCACCAACCCCATTGCTGTGGGCGACAGGGTTGAATTCACCATTATGCCTGATGGGGTGGGTCAGATTAGCGAAATTAAGGAACGCTTCAATTATATCATCCGGAAAGCCACCAATCTTTCCAAAAGCACCCATGTGTTGGCAGCAAATATTGATAAAGCGTATTTAATAGCCACCATTGCCCAACCCCGCACTTCAAGCGGTTTTATCGACCGCTTTTTGGTTACTGCCGAGGCATATCATATTCCTGCAACTATTCTAATTAATAAAAAAGACCTGCTTACTGAAGAACAATTCACCTCTGCAAGAGAACTTCTGGCAATGTATGAAGGAATCGGCTACCCGGGTAAAATCATTTCTTCTTTCGACCCTGAGGATATTGAGGAATTATGTGAAGAACTGAAGGGGAAAATAAATTTGTTTTCGGGTCACTCAGGGGTGGGGAAATCAAGTTTGATAAATGCCATTGACCCCAAGTTTCAACTCAAGGTGGAGAATATTTCTGCCTATCACAAAAAAGGCATACACACTACTACTTTTGCCGAGATGCACGAAATAGCCAACGGGGGTTTTATCATCGATACTCCCGGCATAAAAGAGTTCGGGTTAATTGATTTTCTGAAGGAAGAAGTGGCTTTGTATTTCCCCGAAATGAAAGAATTGCTTTCAAAATGTCAGTATTATAACTGCACTCATCAGCATGAGCCCCGCTGTGCTGTGAAAGAAGCATTGAAAAGTGGTGAAATAAGTGTTTCGCGCTATTCAAATTATATTGGAATTATGAAAGATGAGTACTTTAACGAAAACGAATGGGATTGAAAAATGAGAGCCATTATTCAAAGGGTTTCGGAAGCATCTGTTAGTATTCATGAGCAACTAACAGCTTCAATAGGAAAGGGCTTGCTTGTGTTGTTGGGAATTGAAGAAGCCGATACTTTTGAAGATATTGAATGGCTTTGTGCCAAGATATCACAACTCAGGATTTTTAATGATGCTGAAGGGGTGATGAATGTATCGGTTAGAGATGTTAAGGGTGAAATATTGGTAGTTAGTCAGTTTACCTTACATGCCTCTACAAAGAAAGGCAACCGCCCCTCCTACATTCGTTCGGCAAAACCCGACATTGCGATCCCATTGTATGAATCCTTTATTAAACAAATGAAAGTGAGCAGTGGTTTATCTGTTAAAACAGGGGAATTCGGAGCCATGATGCAGGTGAAACTCATCAATGATGGACCTGTAACTATTTTTATCGATACTAAACAAAAAGAGTAAATAGCCGTTCTTAATAAAATAAAGAAAGCAGATTTCACAAAATAAATACCGGCATTTTGCCTGAAATTCCGTGAATGTATTATCTTTGTATGGCAACTCGCAAATACGTTTAACAAATACTATTTTATGGCGGAAAACGCTACATTACTTTCGCTTCAACTCACAAAGGAAGAAGTATTGACCGATTACCAAATTGCATGGGAAAGCCGGCAGGCAAGCATATTGGGCAGAAAAGAAGTCCTAACGGGAAAGGCAAAATTCGGAATATTTGGTGACGGGAAGGAACTCCCTCAATTGGTCATGTCGAAAGTGTTTCAAAAGGGCGATTGGCGTTCGGGATATTACCGCGATCAAACTTTTATGAATGCAGCAGGATTACTTTCGTGGGAAGGTTTTTTTGCATTGCTTTATGGCGATACAGATATACATTCCAATTCTTCAAATGGTGGCCGAATGATGAATAACCACTTTGCCACAAGAATACTGGATGAAAATGGCAATTGGAAAAACACTATGGAGGTGAAGAATGTTTCCGCTGATATATCGCCTACGGCCGGACAAATGCCGAGATTATTAGGTCTGGCATTGGCATCAAAACTATATAAAAATAATAAGGAATTATCTTCTAAAACTGATTTTTCAATCAACGGAAATGAAGTAGCTTTCGGCACTATTGGCGATGCCAGTACTTCGGAAGGACATTTTTTCGAAACCATTAATGCAGCAGGGGTGTTGAAAGTTCCTTTAGCCATTTCGGTGTGGGACGATGGTTGGGGAATCTCTGTAGCCAAGAAATACCAAACCACAAAACAAAGTATCTCTGAAATACTTAAGGGTTTCGAAATAAACGAGAAAGGTGAGGGCTTTTATATTTACAAAATCAAAGGATGGGATTATCCTAATTTAATACACGCCTATCGCGAAGGAATTGAAAAATGCAGGAAAGAACATATTCCTGTGTTGTTTCATATAGATGAACTTACACAACCTCAGGGGCATTCCACATCCGGTTCACATGAAAGATATAAGTCGGCAGACTTATTGGAATGGGAAAAGAATAATGATTGTTTATTGCATTTTAAAAACTGGATACTTACCAATGGTATTGCAAAAGAAAATGAACTTGAACTAATTGAAAAGAATGCAATAGAAACCATAAAGTCTGCAAAAAAAGCGGCATGGTCACATTATCTCACCCCCATTCTTAAGAAAAGAGAAGAGTTGAAGGAATTGGTAAACATCAGTACGTGCAAATGTAAGAAAACCGGAAAAATTGAAACCCTGATGGCTGAGCTCAATGCTATTGCCGAACCTGTAAGGAAAGATGTGGTTTCATCTGCAAAGAAAATCCTACGCTTGATTTGCAATACTTGTAGTCCAGAGAAGTCTCTAAAGAAAAATGTCACCTTATGGTTGAATAAGGAAATTGATGAAGATATTTTCCGCTACAGTTCACACCTGTATTGCGAAACAGAAAGAAGTGCGCTGCGCATTGCATCGGTTCCCCCATTATATGATAACAAATCGCCTTTAGTAACAGGCCGGGAGGTCTTGAATTTGAATTTCGATAAATTATTTGAAGATAATCCTTTATTGGTTGCTTTTGGAGAAGATGTGGGTTTAATTGGAGGAGTAAATCAAACCATGGAAGGTTTGCAAAAGAAATATAGCGAAAACCGCATTTTTGATACCGGCATTCGCGAAGCAACCATTATTGGACAAGCCCTGGGTTTAGCCATTCGTGGATTCCGTCCCATTGCCGAAATTCAGTATTTCGATTATTTATTATATGGATTACAGGTAATCAGCGACGATCTGGCTACACTGCGCTATCGTACACGAAACGGACAAATGGCTCCAATGATAATTTCTACCCGCGGGCATCGCCTCGAAGGCATTTGGCATTCGGGATCCCCATTAAGTATGGTGATAAATTCTATTAGGGGGGTATATGTTTTGGTTCCTCGTAATATGACGCAGGCAGCAGGTTTTTATAATACCATGCTCGCTTCCGATGATCCTGCTTTAATTATTGAACCATTGAATGCATACCGACTGCGAGAAAAACTCCCGCTTAATATTGGTAACTTCCGCATTCCGCTTGGAGTTCCTGAAATAATTGCAGAAGGTACCGATATTACTATTGTTACTTATGGCTCTTGCGTGAGAATTGCCCAGGACGCTTTAACACAACTCAAAGAGTTCGGTATTTCGGCAGAATTGATTGATGTTCAAACCCTCTTGCCTTTTGATTTGAACCATAGTATTCTTGAATCGCTAAAGAAAACAAATAAAATTATGTTTTTCGATGAAGATGTGCCCGGCGGTGCCACTGCCTTTATGATGCATCAAGTGCTGGAGATACAAAACGGGTTTGACTTTTTGGATGCTGCACCTAAAACCCTCACAGGCAAAGCCCATCGGGCAGCTTATGGAACTGATGGCGACTACTTTTCGAATCCTAATGCCGAAGATGTTTTTGATGCTGTTTACAAAATGATGCATGAATATAATCCCAACCAATTTCCTTCAATATATTAAGCCATGAAAAAATTAATCGTTTTATGCTGGATTCCCTTATGCCTTTTTTTATTTACTACTTGTAAAAAAGACAATACATTTAAAGTGACTCTTTCGGGCAACGTATTTGCCCCCAATCAAAATCAAGGGGTAGCCAATGCAACGGTGGTTCTTTCTGCCAGTCTGATCACCTCGGGAACTTATAATTCTAACTATAATCAGGTTGGATTAACCACCACAGATGGAAGTGGGAATTATTCTTTTGCCACCAGTATTGATGGGAAACCTGTTGGTTTAAGAGTAGCGGTGGTGAAACAGGGCTACTTCTCCAATTCAGTGGATTTAAGTCCGACCCTATTTGAAAATGACAACTCTTACACACAAAATTTCAATATTTATTCTGAAGGATTTTTAACCCTAAATGTTAATAATGTTTCTCCTAATGATAGCACCGATAGAATTACATATTATTATACAACCCAATCGCCTTTATTTTGCAGCCAGTGTTGCTCTGATAATCAAATTACCGGAGCCGGAACTTCATATCATTCCACAACTACCTGCAAAACATACGGAGATCAATGGACTAAAATTGTATGGACTGTAATAAAATTCGGGAACATGAATCTTCATACGGATTCAGTATTCTGCAATGCTTTTGATACTGTCCAGTATACAATTAATTATTAAACCTACTTATTCAATATCAAAAATCTCCCCATTTACTTTACCGAAATTTCATCCACAAAAATCCAAGCAGGCTTACCGTAACCACTATGCCAAATTGGGCAAGATCCAATATTTTTAGCGATTATTTTTATGTATTTTATATTCTTGGTTTGTTTATATATTTCTGTCTTGCTGATTCCACGACTTTTATCGGCTTTTGCTGGGGCAATTGAAGTCTTCCCAATTGAGGAGTAGTTCATACCATCTTTAGAAACCAATACTTCAACAAATGAAGGAAGGAAAATCCACGAATTTGTGTTTTCCAGGAAATTCACACCTATACTTTTAAAGTTTTTAGCTTTATCGAATTCAATTATTGCTTCCATATCTTTTTGTTCGAACCCTATCCAATGTCCGTCATTATAATTATCTGAACCGTTAAGACCATCAATTAAAGAAGCAGCCCCATCTGAATAATAGCGGATATCAGCATCATTTTTCAAACTGATTTTTTGACCCATTGCCGTATGTAAGTAAAAATGATTTTCATAAGTTTCACCTATTCGAATGTTGTTTTTATAACAGGCTAATCTTATGAACATCGATTCTTTAGCTGTAAAGTTCTGACTTAATGGATTTGAGTTTTGTGTTGGAAGTGTACCATCAAGTGTGTAATAAATCTTTAAATCAGGGCTGACCAGACCACAATCAACCATCCATTCCTTGTCATTTACCTTTTTAATTTTTACATTATTCCATGCAAAAGCATTTAGTTTAAGTTCAATTTCTAAGGGCTTATCTTTATCAACCAACACGTTTATTACCTGAAATTTAAGAGTAAGTTCATTCTCTCCTGTTTGTAAACCTTTTATGCTTTCCAGATTAATGACAAGGGAACTGTTGGCTTCCAATTTGTACTTTTTCTGAGAAGTATAATTATCATTTTTCATTGTGCTTAATTCGAAAGGAAAATCTGTAGGATTGCTTAAAATAGCGCTGGCTGAGTTTTTTTCATTAATAGTTATTTTTATTGTCTGGACTTTAATGCATTGCATAACCAATGAAAGCATAAACTCGTGGGTACCAGCTAATGTGTTATTGAAACAAGTTGCTGTGCGGCGATTGATAAAAGCTTCCCTTATCTCTTCAATACTTCTTCCTTTTGCAAACACGAGTGTAAAAGGTCGCTTTTCCCCTTTTTCAGCAATATAATCAAAATCGATGGGTCCGTGGTTATCTGAGTTTCCAAATATTGCCAACTTCTTTTCAATAGCCCACCTAAGGACAAGGGGATAATACTCCTTGCTATTATATACTTCTATTCCGTTCATCCAGCCTTTTTCGTAAAGTTCTGTATGTTGCTTGACCCAAATCGTAGTGTCGGTTATTTCTGCTTGCCATCCGGGATGATTCCATACAAAATAAGCTCCTTGATTAGCTGCAGCTTGGAATTCTTCGATGTAGTCATCTTTCTTTATTGCATTCACATCCTTTAGAAAATATGCATTGAAATGACCAAGAGGCATTTTTTGTGTTATTTCAGCTGCCCGAATAAGAAGAATTCCATATTTGTCAGCAACTGGTTTTGCTATTTCATAAGGTCGGTTCAGATTGATTGACACATCGGCTTTATTAGGGTTATATTCGAGATGATCGGTTATTGCAATAACATCCAAACCATCACGCCATGCTTCTAGAACTCGATCGATGGGCCAAACAGTACCGTCTGAAAATGGAGTGTGCATATGGAAATCTCCTTTTAGAGTGACATATCCAGGTATGTCAGGCAGATTAATGTTTCTTCGGCTTTGACCAAATGTTTGGCCTGAAATTAAAAAACACAGTAAAAGTCCTGTTACGATAAATGTTGTATTTGATTTCATTGTATTAATCTTGAAAATTTAGAGCATTTAATTTTCGATAAAAGTACTATTCTTAAAACAACTTTTGCAGTTTGATAAAGTCTTTTGTGCTTCAGAATATAAAACAATCCCTAAATCATTAGGGTATTTCAACTATTCCTTTGCGGACTACTAAAAAGGGACTTCCTTTTAGCTCGAAGCCTTCATAAATATTGGCATCGCATTGTTGTATTTGATGTTTAGCAGAAATGATTGATGTACTATTGGTATTCCATAAAACAAAATCGGCATCCGCTCCTACGCTGACACTGCCTTTTTGAGGAAATAAACCAAAAATTCGTGCAGCATTTGAAGAAGTAAGAGCAACAAACCGCTGTAGTGTTATCCTCTTTCCCAACACTCCATAAGTATATAATAAAGCCAAACGAAACTCGATACCACCTGCCCCATTTGGAATGCGGGTAAAGTTATTCAGTCCTTTATCCTTTTGCCCTACGGTATTAAATGGGCAATGGTCGGTGGCAATCGTATCAATTGTAAAGTCACCAATGCCTTCCCATAAAGCCAACTGGTCCTCCTTTTTACGTAGGGGCGGACTGATAACATATTTGAGTGATTCGGGTATGGGTTTTTCGTACACGCTATCATCTAACAAAAGATATTGCGGACAGGTTTCACAAAACACAGGTAAGCCTTCTTTTTTTGCCTGACGAATATGCTCAACGGATGCTGCTGTTGAAGTATGCACAATATATGTTTTGCAATGTGTTTTTCTAACTAAATCCAATACTTTTCGCACCGATTCGGCTTCAGTTACAGCTGGTCGCGACAAAGCATGATATCGGGGTTGCGTTTTGCCATCTTTAATAAAGGCTTGCTGAAGATTCAAAATTTCGTCACCTTCTTCACAATGAACCAATACTATGGCGCCCAGAAAAGCCGCCTTTCGCATTACTTGCTCCAATTCCGAAAGTTCCAAACCAATGCTGCCTTTATAGGCAAGATATACTTTAAATGACTTTATGCCTGCTACATTTACACACCACTTCATCTCTTCAATAATATTATCATCGAACCAGGAAATGCCAATATGTAAGTTGAAATCGAGTAGGCTATTTTCTGCTTCTTTTAAACGATATTGGAGGGCTTTTTTCAAAGATTCTCCTTTGCGGGGCGTAACAAAATCTATAAAATAGGTTGTGCCACCAGCTATTGCAGCTTTGCTGCCACTAATAAAATCGTCGGACGAAGCACCTGCAGGGGTGGGCAATTGAAGGTGTACATGTGGGTCAATGCCTCCTGCGAAGACAAGATAATTACTTGCATCAATACTTTCATCGTTGCAACAAAGCATGATGTTCTTTTCCATTTTGGTGATAATCCCATCTTCAATGAGTATATCCGATGACAATTCTTCCGTATCGTTTATGATACGAGCATTCTTGATGATTAAAGAGGACATGGGTTTTGTTTATTTTGGTTTTGCAAAGATAAGACTTATAAATTCCATTTCTTAAATTTCAATATTCAAAAACCAACGAGAACGGTTGAAAAATCAAAGTTTTAGTTTAAAAACTTTATGGGATAGTGTTCTTTTGTATTGTCGGGATTCCTTTCTGAGGTCGGGATTCCTCTGCTATTGTTAAGTTAGCCCCAATTATTCTATAGATTCTTCTAATATTGTTTGGTTATCCCCAACTATTGTTTGGTTGTCCCCAACCATTGCCTGACGTATTGTCCCTGAGCTGTTTCTTCCTCTCTTTTCTCTTAATGAGAGGAAATTTCAAATTCAGTAATGAAATTTTCGCATTATTCAACATTACAAAGAAGGTTTTATGACTTAATGGCCTATGTTGGCATAAATCGTAAACTGATTGACAAAGGTTTTGTCCCAGAATACAACACTAATGTTAGCCGCTTTTTAAATTATATTATTGAACAACTTCCTTTAAGCAAAAAGTCTTCTGCCATATTTACATTCTTTCAGGAACCTCAATCCCCAACAAATGCATTGCATTTTTAATTACAAGCGCAGTCCGGCTACTAATCACAAGCCTCAACTGACGAATATCTGCATCGGTTTCTTTTAAAACAGGACTTTCGTGATAAAACTGATTATACTCTTTTGCTAGGTCGAAAACATAATTAGCAATCAAGGCCGGACTCATATGGTTTCCTGCTTCTTGCACCACTGAAGGATATTCGTAAAGCAATTGAATGAGCTGACGTTCTTTTTGCGAAAGAGTTGTGTCGGCAGAAAACATAGTTGATGCATTTTCTAATTGACCCACTTTATTTATTAAGGAACAAATCCTTGCATGAGTATATTGAATAAAAGGTCCGGTATTTCCATTAAAATCAATAGATTCTGCCGGATTGAAAACCATATTCTTCACCGGGTCCACCTTCAGTATAAAATATTTCAAAGCACCCATTGCCAATACCCTATACAACTGAGTTTGTTCATCCAGGTCGAAGTTCAGGGTTTTGCCCAATTCTTCAGTGGTAGTTTGAGCGGTTTGTATCATTACTTCCATTAAATCATCGGCATCCACCACCGTTCCTTCTCTCGATTTCATTTTCCCTTCGGGCAATTCCACCATGCCATACGAAAGATGAAAGATAGACTCAGCCCACTGAAATCCAAACTTCTTTTGCAACACCAACTTCAGCACATCGAAATGATAGTTTTGCTCGTTTCCCACCACATAGATCATTTGTTTGGGTTGATGTTCGTTGTGACGAATGTAAGCCGTGCCCAAATCCTGTGTCATATAAACCGAAGTGCCATCCGAACGCAGCAGAATCTTTTCGTCGAGCCCTTCCGCTCTCAAATCGACCCAAACCGATTGGTCGTCTTTCTGATAACAATTACCGTTTTTCAAAGCATCCTCAACCAAAGATTTCCCTTTTTGCCAGGTCTGCGATTCATAATATATCTTATCGAAAGAAATACCCATTTGCTTATAGGTAACATCGAACCCTTCATACACCCACCCATTCATTGTGTTCCAAAGTTGCATAACTTCGGCATCATTATCTTCCCATTTTTTCAACATTTCGCGGGCATGTTGCATCAAAGGTGCTTGCTGCTTGGCTTCTTCTTCAGACAAACCTGAGGTAATCAATGATTTTATTTCTTCTTTATAATATTGATCAAACAAAACATAATATTTACCGGCTAAATGATCCCCTTTTAAGCCCGAACTTTCAGGCGTTTCCCCATTTCCCCATTTTTGCCATGCCAGCATCGACTTGCAGATGTGAATGCCACGGTCGTTCACCAAATTTACCCTTACCACATCATGTCCGTTTGCCTTTAATATCTCCGACACCGACCAACCCAAAAGATTATTACGGATATGTCCTAAGTGCAATGGTTTGTTGGTGTTGGGCGATGAAAACTCTATCAGTATCTTTTCCCGTTTATCAACAGGTAAGGAGGTTTCTGTAGCACCCTGCTGTATTGTTTCGACCCAAAAATTACTTTGGATGCGAAGATTTAAAAATCCTTTAACCACTCCATATGATTCAATGATTTCGCTATGACTTGTAAGATAATTGCCAAGTAAATCTGCAGTTTCTTCGGGCGATTTCTTTAAAATACGGGTAAAGGGAAATACCACAATAGTGAAATCGCCTTCGGCACGATAGATAAGGTTTGTTTTTTGAATACTTACTAGGTTTGCCTCAATCTCTACTCCGAAAAGGGATTGTATGGCTTCGATAGTCAGGTCAATGAGATGTTGTTCGAATTTCATTCGTTTTTAGATTTCTTTATGTTTGAAATAAAAGATTGCCACAGAATCAGCAGATGATAGTCTGTGAATCTGTGGCAGTTTTTCTGCTGACTACAGCAGTTCAATATTAGTTTTTAAACTTGCCGATATATTCCTTAAAAGCGTCTTTATGCACCATGCAATCCATCATTTTCAACTTCACATAGTCTTCGTGAAAGAAATAATAACCGAAAGTCTTAGCGCCTTTACCAACATTGCGTGAACCTGCACCAGAATCTTTTACCAAAAACCAGGTGACACCGTCTTTTACCATATAACCAACAATGTGTAAACCATGATCATCGGTAGTGGTTTTATTGCTGAAACGAAACTGACGGGCGTAATCATCAATATAAGCTGAAGGAATATCAAAAGTAGGAATCATTGCTGTTTGTGCAAAGGATTCGAAGCCGGCTTCTGAAACATCTCCTCCAACACAAATTGTTAAGCCATTCTTTATAGCATTCTTTATGACTTTCATATAGTCATCGAGTGGGATGTTATAATAATTTTTGTTATGCCACCAATTGTCGCCAACTTCGTATTCTACTTTATTCCAAAAAGGTTGTTGCATGATGGACAGTACATCTATATAATCTTCTGGCTTAAACTTCAGCACTTGATTCAGGTAATCGATAGGACTATAGTTTTTCCCACCTACAGTAACTTGTTTAGGAGGAGCACCTAAATAAGAGTTCATTATTGATTGAATGGTCGAAATCACAAGTTCTTCGTTCCAAGCATTGCTTGCTTTAACTGACTTAAGATATTCGCTCATTTCTTCATACATCTTAGCATGATTATGGAATGTCTGACCTGCCAATAAACCCGAATAGCTTTCTAAAGGAACCACTCCGTATTTCTTCCAAATGTGGGTTACAGCATTACCCTCGGACCCTTCTTCAAAAGTGGAATTGCCGCGTTCAGTTACGTAACGTTTTGCTTTTTCTACATATTCCCAATACACGGTATAGATTTCAGAGAGTTTAATTTTCTGTTGTGTTAAACGGAATATTTCTGATTCGAAAAAAGAAGTGTTTGAGAAGCACCAGCAAGTTCCAGTGTTTCCTTGCGAAACAGGATCGTTGTGCCAATACTTGGTAAAGGGTTCAATTGATGTAGGAATATCCATTCCTGTGAAATCTATTTTAAAATTCCTTGAAGTCTTAGGAGCTTCTTCTTTTTTATCGAACTCTTCTATTCCTTTGAGAATAGAGTTTTGATAATAGCCTGCTTTATATTCTTTGAAGGTAGCTTTATCGTGGCGGGGAGGAGTTTGAGCTTGAACAGCGGCAAACAATAATACCAGAAGGATGATAGATAATTTTTTCATTTGTTTATGTTGTTTAGATTAAATAAAAACCATGTTTTTCTTTTCAGTTATTTTTTCACAGTAATGACATTGTAATTTGGTTTTCACTTTATCAATAACCGTAAATTGAGTAATAATGTTTTCGTGATTAGAAATGCAATTGGGATTTACACATTTCACGAACTTTTCAACCGTATTGGGAACTTCAACGGTTTTCTTTTCAACCACAGCGAAGTTTTTAATAATAATTAGGGTTGCATTTGGAGCAACCAATGCTATTTTATTTACTTCTTCGGGTTCGAAATATTTGTCGCGTATCTTAACGATACCTTTCTTGCCTAATTTTTCGCTGTCGAGATTGGTTCCGAATAAGATTTGATTATTAACATTTTCGAGGTTTAAAATACGAATCACTTTAAAAACACTCGATGCAGGAACATGGTCAATCACTGTTCCGTTTTCGATGGCCGAGACCACCAATTCTTTTCTGATTTTTTCCATAATATTAATTACCTAAGATTGATGCCAGTAATGCTTGTCTCACATAAACGCCATTGAGTGCTTGTTCAAAATAATATGCCTGTGGAAGATTGTCAACATCTTCGCTGATTTCGTTAACACGTGGCAGGGGATGCAAGACTTTAAGGTTTGGTTTTATATCCTGAAGCATATCGGCTTTCAGCACATAAGTATCTTTTACTTTTTCATATTCAATAGGATCGGAAAAGCGTTCCTTTTGAATTCGGGTCATATAAATGATATCAGAAATTGAAATGGCCTGACTGAAGTCAGTGTATTGGTTATAGATAAGCTTGCTGTTTTTAATATGCATCTTTACAGCGCTAGGGAGTTTCAGTTCGTTAGGAGAAACTAGGTGATAAGTAGTATTAAAATGAGTCAGTGCAATGCTTAATGAATGAACTGTGCGTCCGTACTTCAAGTCACCAACAAAGGAGATGTTGAGATTATCCAAAGTTCCTTGTGTTTTGCGGATAGAATACAAATCGAGCAAGCACTGAGTTGGATGCTGATTAGCTCCATCTCCGGCATTGATGATAGGAACAGAAGAAATTTCGCTGGCAAAGCGGGCGCTGCCTTCTTTAGGGTGGCGCATTACAATTAAATCGGCATAATTGCTTACGGTTAGAATGGTGTCGCGCAAAGATTCTCCTTTGGTAACACTGGAGCTCGACGAATCGGTAAATCCGATTACTCTGCCCCCAAGGCGGTTTATGGCTGCTTCGAAGCTCAGGCGGGTGCGGGTGGATGGTTCGAAGAAAAGAACAGCAACCACTTTCCCTTCGAGCAATCGCTGATTGGGATTTATAGCAAAGTTTTCAGCCCGGTCGAGTATTCTGATATACTCTTCCTTCGTGAAATCGCTAATAGAAACTAAACTTTTATTTTTCATGAAGGTGCTTTAATTGTTAATGGTTTTTATGGTTCAAATATACTATTATTGTGTTTACACAGAAAAAAAATCAAAAAAAAATGCGACTCGAAAGTCGCATTTAATAAATTATCAATGATTGCAGCAATCGCAGCCTTTTTTAGTTAGTTGATGCTTTTCGATAAATTCGCAAAGAACATCATTAAGATTAGGGCTTCCAATTTCTTGTAATTCGTATCCTACTATTACGGTAGGTTTGTTGATTTTCACGATTCGGTTTAAGTCGATTGGGGTAGCAATAACCACGGTGTCGCAAGGAGTGTTTTCGATAGTTTTCTCGAGGTCTCTTACTTGTTGGTCGCCATATCCCATTGCTGGTAATAATGTACCAATGTTAGGATAGTTAACGAAAGTTTCGGTGAGTTTACCAACGGTATAAGGGCGTGGGTCAACTAATTCGGCGGCACCAAATTTAAGAGCCGCAACTGTTCCTGCACCAATTTTCATTTCACCATGGGTAAGGGTTGGACCATCTTCAACAACCAATACGCGTTTTCCGCGGATGAGTTCTGGTTTATCAACGGTTAGTGGTGAAGCTCCATCGATAATGATAGCGCGTGGATTGATTTTTGCAAGATTGGCTCTTACCTGATTAATGTTTTCTAATGAAGCTGAATCAATTTTATTGATTACGATTACATCTGAAATACGTGCAACAACTTCACCTGGATAATAAGATACTTCTGCACCTGGACGTAATGGATCGGCTACACCAACCATTAAATCGGGTTTGTAGAATGGAAAGTCGTTATTTCCACCATCCCATAAAACTACATCACATCCGTCAGGATCGTTTTCGGCTGCCCTAAGGATAGCTTCATAATCAACTCCTGCATAAATTACATTACGGCCCGATACTACGTGGGGTTCATATTCTTCCATTTCTTCGATGGTGCATTTATGTTTTTTCAGATCTTCTACGGTTGCAAAACGTTGCACTTTTTGTGCGTTTAAATCGCCATAAGGCATTGGGTGACGAATAGCAACTACTTTTAAACCGTTTTCAACTAGTATTTCGATGATGCGACGTGAAGTCTGACTCTTACCGCAACCGGTGCGTGTGGCGCCTACTGCAATTAGAGGTTT
Source organism: uncultured bacterium (assembly GCA_903922465.1). GTDB lineage: Bacteria > Bacteroidota > Bacteroidia > Bacteroidales > CAIXTV01 > CAIXTV01. The sequence goes on along the minus strand of CAIXTV010000067.1, from coordinate 30,917 downwards.
AACACTTTTTATCATGGTGTCTTTTGGTCCTAACAACATGAAATGAGCTCCCGCTGCGTTTACTATTGCCGAAACATTCATTACTCTTGGGTAAGGAACATCGCTGTATGCGAACACACATATATCAATTTGTTGTTCTTCGATGAGTTTTGGCAGATCCGATTCAGCATAAATGGGAATTCCATCAGGATATAAGTCTTCTCCGGCCAATTCTTTTGGATATTTTCTGCCGTCGATGTCTGGAATTTGAGCTGCTGTAAAGGCAACTACATTGTACTCAGATTTACCTCTGAAATAGGTGTTGAAATTGTGGAAATCTCTTCCGGCTGCGCCGATAATTATGATTCTCTTTTTCATTTTCCCTCTTTTTTATTTAGTTAATAGATTATATGATTGTGATTTATAAATCCAATATTCAATTATTCGGCAAATATACTGCTTATGTTTCTAATTATCATAATCAATTCACAGAAATATTTTTTCTTTTTCTTTTCCCTACAAAGGCATGAATTGGCCAAAGCCTCATGGCATAAGGGATAGATAGAATTTCATATCTAAAATTCTATGCTTTAATTTAAAACTTATTTTGCGTAGACAGGCTTGAACTTACTTTGTTTTTTAAGTATAATTCGATGAGAAAAAATAATTCTCAATTAAAATAAGCTGCCAAAATCACAATGAAATCAGGCAAAATATCGATTCGAAAAAAATAATTCTCATTTTTTTTTGTGATTAATATGAAATAAACATGTAAGTCTGTTCCAAATTATAATTCATATCGTAATTAAAGTTATCATGGTTACTAAGTGGGCTGATTTTAATTCAAAGTTTTGTCTTTCAAAAATCATAATAACATAGAATGTTCTTTGGAGTGTTGAATATTTAAAAGCATTATTGCAAAATTGAATTTCCCTGCTCTTTATGAGAATAGAGAGGAAGAAATAGCTCGGGGACAAGTCGTCAGGCCATAGTTGAGGCCAACCAAACAATAGTTGGGGTCAACCAAACAATATCAGAGGAATCTAGAGTTTATTCTTACTTCTTTTCAAATTCATTTCCAAAATTATGATGTGTGCGGAATAGGCAAAATATAAGATGATTTAGCCTAAAAAACATTAAAATATTTCTACTAAAAAAATCTTCACTAAAAATCACTTTTTGAAACCCTTGTTGCTGTTGGCTTACAGAAGATGCTTGGAAGTATTTGGGAAGTATTCTCATTTCAATAAAATTTCTCATATTATTTTTATCACATGATTTCAAATAGTAAAAGAAAGGAGGCTTTAAAAAAAAGATAAGATGATTTTATCAAAAATGATTGAATTTAGTTCATTGAAGATTTTACTTTAAAAAAGCAGTCAAAAAATGAATCAATGCAGACATACAATGAATCAATGCAGACACGAAATGAATTAATGCAGACATGTTTTGAATTAATGCAGACATGTTTTGAATTAATGCAGACATGTTTTGAATTAATGCAGACATGTTTTGAATTAAAACCACACACATAAGACTTAAAGAAAGCAATGAAAGAATAAACCCAAATTAAAAAATTACTTAATCAAAAAAAAATACGATTATGATTTATAAAGTAGCAGTTGATATTTCAAGATTCCCAGAAGTTGTAGCCTTACAAAAGGGATACAACGCTGTTGCAGGTTTAGATGAGAATGCAAACTTCCCTAATCTAGTTGTTGTTGTGGCTACAATGAGGACCCATTTGGATACCTTAAGGGATGCGATAACTGAAGCAGAACATGGAGGTGATGAAGAAAAAACAGCAAGAGATATTGCTCGTGTTGTAGTAGATAGTGATTATCGTTCAAACGGTGTAATTGAAAATGATATTGGCCAAGTAGAATTTCAGTATGTTGTTGTATATAAAGAAGAAGGTAATCGAACGGTAATACTAATTTGTAATAATTTAGATTGGAGTGTTGCTACAATAGCCTAACTTTACAAAAGAAGTTGGTTAATTGAGACCTTTTCAAATTGATAAAACAGAATTTTCAAATAAAAACCTTTTTCGGGACTTCGCCAAATGCTCGTAAATCACAAATTCTTATTGCTTTAATTAGCTACCTGCTATTAGAACTTAAGGGCTTATATTATTATTTCTTCAATAAACTATCCACTTTACCGCTTTCAATAAGCATTTGTGCTTGAGCTTCGAGTTTTACTTTACAATCTTTTGCAGGGCAATCGATAGCAGGCTCTTTATGAGCTTTATTATCAGCAGGTTCCCAACCCATGGTGGCGTAGAGCACAAAAAATCCAACGATATAAGCCAAAATAATATACCATCCCTTGCGTATCCAAAGCATCACATTGCGAGCTTCAGGAAAAGTATTGGTGATGGCAACCCCGGCCGACGACCCAAACCATATCATTGAACCCCCAAAACCAACCGAATAGGCAAGCATTCCCCAATCGAAATGACCCTGATCGAGGCAAAGCTTGGTAAGCGGAATATTGTCGAAAACGGCCGAAACAAAACCCAGTATAAAGGCCGTCATCCACGAAGCATTGGGCAATGTTTCAACAGGCATTAGAGATGCGGCCGTTACCAAACACAAAAGAAAAACGGTTCCTTTAAAAGAAGCAACAACTTCGCGCCAAGGCATTTCGCGCATAGTGGCCCCTATCAAAATGGCCACCCAAACTCCAAGAGCAGGCATGTCGTAATATACATTTGAAACAATAGCACCAATCAGCATCATCACCACAATCAGCAAGCGGATCCAATCGACTTTGGCGCCACGTTTGGCATTGGCCGTAATGCGATGATATTTATCTTGCTGATGAGCGGCAAACCATGCCACGATAAACAAAGCTACACCCGAAGCCACAAAACCATGCAAAACATTGAAAGCAGAAACTCCGTCTATCCACATCATGGTAGTGGTGGTGTCGCCTACTATACTTCCCGCTCCACCCGCATTGCTTGCTGCAACTATGGCAGCAATATATCCGATGTGAACTTTGTTTTTAAACACCACTAGGGCAATGGTGCCCCCTATCATGGCTGCAGCAATATTATCGAGAAAAGATGAAATAACAAATACGAAAACAAGCAGCAACAAAGGTCCCTTCCAATCGTTGGGCAGATACTTTGGCAATACATTGGGAACCCCCGACTGTTCGAATATTTTAGCAAGAAGAGCAAAGCCAAGCAATAAACCCAGAAGGTTTATAAGAATGCCCCACTCACCCTGCCGCAAACTGGGGTCGCTTAACTGCGCAACAATAGGATTCGTGCCAAAGAAATGTTCAGCAAAAGGATAAGCCGAAATAAAAATCAATTTATATAATAGAATAGATGCCAAACCAATGATGGCAACCCAAAAGGTTTGATTGTGAAACAAAGCAACACCCAGCAAAGTAAGCCCAAATAAAATGAATTCCATTCGAATGCCTCCAATAGATGGTGCGACATTGCCGGCAAACAAGGATAAAGGAATCATACTTAAGCAAAGCAAAACAAAGAAGATGACACTCGGTTTAGAGCTAAGTTTCTTTAGGTTTTTCGAATTGAACAATAGATTCATTTAATTATCCTTTCAAATCAATATTTTTATTTTCGCATAATTCGGTAAGCACGCCCTTAGTTGATTTAGGATGCAAAAAGGCAATACTCAGTCCTTCGGCTCCTTTTCGAGGAGTCTTATCAATCAACAGAACCCCATTGCTTTCCACTTCCATTAAAGATTCTTCGATGTTGGATACTGCAAAAGCAATATGATGAACTCCTTCTCCCTTTTTCTCAATAAATTTCCCAATCGGCCCTTCAGTGTCAGTTGATTCTAACAGCTCTATTTTGGTTTGTCCTACCATAAAAAACGCTGTCTTCACTTTTTGATCCTTAACTTCTTCAACAGAATAGCATTTAAGACCTAAGATGTTTTCGTAGTATTGTATGCTTTCGCTCAGATTACTAACGGCAATTCCTATATGTTCAATATGAGATATGTTCATAATTCTTTTTGTGACAAAATTATTGATAAATCTTGATTAATGAAGCATAATCTTGTATTTCGACCTAATGTAATAATATATTTTCTATTATTTCGTTTGAATTTAAATAACAGCTTATGTCTGATATGGTACAAGAAAATCGTAGAATAAAAAAATATTTGTATTCACTGATTATAATATCCCTTATAATCAGGGCCTTCTTGGCAAACACCCTCGAACTAGGAAACGATGAAGCCTACTATTGGACATATGCATTATATCCCGATTTAAGCCATTTCGATCACCCACCAATGGTCGGATGGATGATGCAACTCTTTTCATTTAATTTGCTTTTCGATAACGAGTTTTTTCTGCGTTTATCTTCAGTTGTTTTCGGAACAATAAACATTTTATTAGTCTATAAACTGGGGTGTCTTATAAAAAATCCCCTAACAGGTCTATATGCTTCTTTTCTTTACGTAGCATCCATCTATTTTAGCATAATTGTAGGCGTATTTATATTGCCCGATGGTTCTTTGATTTTGTTTTGGCTAATCAGTATTTATATTTTCCTTAGTTTTATTAAGGCAAATCAAAGTTCGGAAAATAAGAATCAAGCTTTAATCTGGATAGGTATTTCTGCTGGCCTAGCTATACTATCAAAATATAATGGAATTTTTATTTGGATAGGTGTATTTGTTTACCTCCTACTGTACAAAAGAAAAATATTAACGAAATTCAATGTATGGTTAGGGGCTATTATTTCAATATTCATCTTTTTACCCGTAATAATCTGGAATTTCCAATACAATTTTGTCAGCTTCGACTTTCAAGGTAACAGGGTAAACTTTTTTGAAAAAGGAATAACTTTTAACCATATAGGTGCCGAAATTTTAGGACAGATGGCTTATTTAAATCCTTTTGTGTTTGTACTTATTTGGGCATCAATCTTTTTGTTAATCAGAAAAAATAATTTTATCGACAAACAAATTGCTGCATTTTTATTACTGACCGGATTGCCAATTATCGGATTAATGCTTTTTTTCTCTTTATTTCGAACTACTTTGCCACATTGGTCCATTCCAGGATATTTAAGTTTATTGTTTATCCCGGCAGCATTTCTGGCGGAAAAAAAAAGGATTAATAACATATTAATGCCTAAAGTAATCAAATATGGATTATTGTTCATTCTAATAGTTATATCAATTGGCTTGATTGAAGTTAAGACAGGATTTTTTCAACTCTTGAAAATAACCGAAAAAGACTTCACCCTTGATATCTTTGGATGGAAGCAAGCAGGCGAAAAATTTATTCTGATTAATAATATATTAGTAGAGCAAAAAAGAGTACGACCCGATGCATTAATACTTTCATGGCGTTGGTTTCCAGGAGCTAATCAGGATTATTATATTGCAAGAAAAACAAATAAGAAAATGATTCTGATTGGAAACCTCGATAAAATTCACAAATATGCATGGATAAACCGCGCTAGAGGTGGAATTCACTTAGGGGATGATGCTTATTTTCTGGTGTCAGACCATGACGCACGTTCACCTTCAATATTAGAAGGATTAGTCTTTGATTCTGTTATAGCAATTGACACCATTCTTGTGAAAAGAAATCAACAGTCAGCCGACAAAATATTGCTGTATTTGTTAAAAGGCCTAAAAAGTTACGAAAAGAAGTTTGTATTACCAGAAATATTTCTTCCAAAATAGTGATGCAAACAAAAAAACATATACATTTACACACTGAAATAAAATCAAATTTAAAGCAACCTTTTTATAGTAATAACGTATAATTTTAAAACTAAATTTATGGAAGAAATTATTGTTCCCATTGACTTCTCAGAATGCTCGATAAATGCATTTGAACATGCGCTTGACATGGCTGCCAAAACAAAACATGACATTGAATTGCTTTGGGTTAAAAGCAATAACAGCAGAAGCGAATTGATTAAAGATAAAGGTGAGAAAATAGAAGACATTGTAAATCATCGTTTCGAAGAACTTATTAAAAAGTACCAACCTAAACTTACTACTAATAAATTATCCTATAAAATCAGAGAAGGGAAAGTTTATAAAGAAGTCGTTTCAGAAGCAAAAGAAAAAAATGCATTTTTAATTGTAACCGGAACCCACGGTTCCTCAGGCTTTGAAGAAATATTTATTGGAAGTAATGCCAATAGAATAATTGCTTCATCGCATTGTCCTACTGTAACCATCAGAGGAGGAGTCAATGTCAAGAAACCCCTCAAAGGCATAGTGCTCCCTATCGATAGCTCTGATCAAACACGTCAAAAAGTACCTTTCACTCTCGAATTAGCCAAACATTATCATGCTGAAATTTTTATTCTTGGAGTTATTACATCAAAAATTAAAGCTTTAGCTAAAAGAACAGAAGTTTATGTTGATCAGGTTGAAAAATCCCTTTATGCAAAGAATATTAAACATCAGGTTGAAATTATCAGATCTGAAAATGCAACCGAAGACATTATTAAACATTGCGAAAAAATGGATGCTAATTTAATTTCAATAATGACCGAACAGGAAAAAAGCACCTATAGTTTCATTTTAGGCACCTATGCACAACAATTGGTAAATCGTTCACCTTATCCAGTATTAAGCATACATCCAAAAGATGTAATGATTACTTATTCAAGATAGGTATTTCAGATATTTAGATGCAAAAATCACACCCTTGACAGGGGCTAGTTTTTTAATCTTCAACAATTATGAAGATAAGGCAAAATTGAAAATACCTTTTTTTGAAAATACTTTTCAGTTAACATTCGTTTTATTACTGTTGATGGTCATTAAATGTGAAGTGACAGTCGTTTTATGACTGTTGACGGTCGTTAAATGAGAAGTGACAGTCGTTTTATAGCTGTTGACGGTCGTTAAATGAGAAGTGACAGTCGTTTTATGACTGTTGACGGTCGTTAAATGAGAAGTGACAGTCGTTTTATGACTGTTGATGGTCGTTAAATGAGAAGTGACAGTCGTTTTATGACTGTTGATGGTCGTTAAATAGCAAGTGACAGAAATATGAAGAATGGAGCTTAATTTATATTGTGATGACACAGGAATTAAGTACTTTTGTTCTCTCATTAAAGAACTGAAATTTATACCATGATAACTATATCCGACAAAGTTGTAAATCCTGACGTACTGAAAAAAGCTGTCGATCGCTTCCGTGAGAGGAAAATAGTGTTGCCTACTTTTGCTCAAATGCGCAATCCCGAACTCGTTCCCGATAAAATTAAAGCTACCCTGAAAACAATTGGTCTTTGGGATAAACATCCTGCCAACCTGTTTCGCATTACCTGGAAAAACGAACCTATAGCCAAGGGTGGCTTATATGGCAATGTGAATTACATCGAAATCCCTTCTGAAATCACCGGAGTGAAAGCAAGAATTGTGTTGCTTGTTGGGAAATATTTCCCTACCGGAGCACATAAAGTGGGTGCTGCCTATGGTTGCCTTGCCCCTCGCATTCTCACAGGGGAGTTCGATCCTACTTACCATAAAGCTGTTTGGCCCAGCACAGGTAATTATTGCCGTGGCGGCGCATTCGATTCTTATTTGATGGGGGTTACGGCTGTGGCTATCCTCCCCGAAGAGATGAGTAAGGAACGTTTTTCATGGTTAAAAGAAATTGGTGCCGAAGTGATTGCCACCCCCGGCTGTGAATCGAATGTAAAGGAAATTTACGATGCTTGTTGGGATATTCGCCGCAACCGTCCCGATTGTGTCATTTTTAACCAGTTTGATGAATTCGGGAATCCTTGCTGGCATTACAATGTTACCGCCCCTGCAGCAGAGGAAGTGTTCAACAAATTGAAATCTGCCAATGGAAAACTGGCTGCTTATGTTTCGGCAACAGGTTCTGCCGGAACGATTGGGGCTGGCGATTATCTGAAAAAACAATTCCCTCAGATGAAAATTGTGGCCTCCGAAGCCCTTCAATGTCCAACGCTTTTGAACAATGGTTTTGGGGGACATCGTATCGAAGGTATTGGCGACAAGCATGTCCCTTGGGTGCATAATGCTAAAAACACCGATATGATAACCGCCATTGACGATGAAGATTGTATGCGCATCTTCCGTTTGTTCAACGAAGCCGATGGTAAAAACTATCTTCGCTCATTAGGACTTGATGCAAGCTTTGTTGATTCTCTGGGATTGCTTGGTATTTCGGGCATTTCCAATATGCTTTCAGCCATTAAAGCAGCTAAATATTACGAAATGACAAATGACGATATCATTCTTACCCTTGCCACCGATTCTGCAGAAATGTACCAATCCCGTTTGGAAGAATTAACCCTTGAAAAAGGTGCTTACAATTCGACTCAGGCAGTAAAAGACATGGAAAAATGTTTGTTGGGACAAGGAACCGACCATCTGAAAGAACTGAATTATTACGATCGTAAAGCCATTCATAATCTTAAATATTTTACTTGGGTTGAACAACAGGCAAAGGAAATCGACGACCTGAATCAACTCTGGTACGACCGTACCATTTGGGACAACATGCTGCAACAAGCCAACAAATGGGACGAAATGATTAACGAATTTAACGAAGCCACCGGCGTTCTTAAATCATTATAATCATACTCGAAAAAAATGAAGGCTAAGTATATATATGAATGTGTTGATTGTGGAAAACAAATTCCTGCCGAAGAAATAGTATATCTCTGTCCCGAATGCAGCAGTAATCAATTACCTAATCAACCTCCGCTTGGAGTACTTAAAACTATATATGATTACGAAAGTCTTCAAAAGTTTTCTTTTGAACAATTAAAAGCGAACTTATTCTTCGATGTTTTACCTATCAATCATAAGGAAAGTTTTAGCTTTCTTAAGGTAGGAGAAACTCCTCTCTATAAAGTTGACCAATTAAACGAGGATGCTTTAGGATTTCAATTGTATTTGAAAGACGATTCACAAAACCCTACTTTTTCTTTTAAAGACAGGGCATCTTCTATAGTTTCTGCTTATGCAAAGGAGCATAATATCAACACACTGGTGGCAGCCTCTACTGGTAATGCTGGTTCTTCTTTGGCAGGTATTTGTGCATCGCAAAAACAGAAAGCCATCATCTTTGCTCCTGCATCGGCTCCCAAGGCAAAGCTTACACAGATAGTAATGTACGGAGCAACCCTTGTTCCTGTTGATGGAAATTACGATATGGCATTCGATTTAAGTATAGAAGCCTCAAAGGATTTCGGATGGTATAACAGAAACACTGCGTTTAATCCATTAACTATTGAAGGAAAGAAAACCGTTTCTTTTGAATTGTATGATCAATTGCAACAACAAATTCCAGATAAAATATTTGTTCCGGTGGGAGATGGAGTAATTATATCAGGCGTTTATAAAGGCTTTGAAGATTTGCTTCGCATTGGGATTATTGAGAAAATGCCGGTGATTGTTGCCGTACAAGCCAAGGGAAGTTGTAATATTGTTCATAACCTGAAAACTTCGGTCTTTGAATCTATCCCTTCAAATACCATAGCCGATTCTATTTCCGTGGATATTCCCCGAAACTTCTTCATGGCAAAACAATTTCTCTCAACCTATTCAGGTGAATCATGTATTGTAAGTGATGAAGATATCCTCAAGGCTTCTGCTTTATTAAGCCAAAACACAGGCATCTTCTCAGAACCTGCTGCTGCCGCTGCTTTTGCCGGAATGCTACAGTATAAAGAAAAAGGCTTATTTAATGATAAAGAAAAGGTGGTGGTTCTGCTTACCGGAAGTGGATTGAAAGACCTCAATTCAGTTCAGAAAATCATTTCCATTCCACAAGCAGTGAAACCTAATATGGAAAGTCTTATGGAGTTTCTGAAGGATAAAAGTATTTGAGGTAATTCCGTTTCAGCAATAATATATTCTTTAATTTTATCCTCAAATCAATATTCCATGATACAGTTTAATCTCAACGGGAAAAACGTAGAATATAAAGGCAATGAAGAAATATCCTTACTAAACTTTCTGCGCCTTCAACAAGGCATTACTTCGGTAAAAGACGGATGTTCTGCTCAATCGGCATGTGGGGCTTGTATGGTGGAGATTAACGGAGAAGCCAAATTATCCTGTGTAACTTTGATGAAAAAACTGCAAGGGTCAGAGGTTATCACAATGGAAGGGGTTCCTCAGCCGATTAAGGATATTCTTGCCAAAGCTTATGTTGAAAAAGGAGCCGTACAATGCGGATTTTGTACTCCCGGCTTCCTAATGCGAACCAAAGTATTGCTTCAGAAAAATCCACTTCCAACAAAAGAAGAAATAAAACAAGCATTAACCCTAAACCTTTGTCGTTGCACCGGATATATAAAAATCATTGAAGCCATCGAGCTTGCCGCAAAAAGTCTGCATGAAAATAAACTGGTGGAATATACTCCCAACACAGGAGATGTGGGCACCTCTTATCCAAAGTATCAAGCTTATCAAACTGCCATTGGAGAAAGAAAGTTTGTAAACGATATGACTTTTGATGGGATGGCTCATGGGGCATTGCTTTTCAGTGCGCATCCACGAGCAAAAGTGATTAGAATAGATACCACAGAAGCACTGAAACTTGAGGGTGTTCAAAGAATATTTACCGATAAGGATGTTCCTGGTGATAAGATGATTGGATTGATTTATCAGGATTGGCCTCTGATGATAGGTGAAGGTGAAATTACACGATATATTGGAGATGTAATTGCAGGCGTAGTTGCCGATACAGAAGAAATTGCCCGAAAAGCGACCAAACTTATCAAAGTAGATTATGAGGTACTAACTCCGGTAACCGACCCTTTTGATGCCATGAAAGAAGATTCACCTCAGGTGCATCCCCATCATGCAAATCTGCTTGAAAACTGCAAGGTATATCGTGATGGTGATGCGGAAAAGATATTGAAAGAGTCGGCTTATGTGGCAAAAGGGTTTTATACTACCCAGCGCATCGAACATGCTTTTCTTGAAACAGAAGCAGCCATTGCTCTTCCCGAAAAAGATGGAATTCATCTCTATACAAACGGGCAGGGAATATATGTCGACAGAAAGCAAGTTGCCAAAATCCTTAGGCTTCCCGAAGAGAAAGTGCATGTAACTTTAGTTCCAACCGGGGGCGGTTTTGGTGGGAAAGAGGATATGACTGTTCAAGGGCATGCTGCTTTGTTTGCTTATCTTTTACAGAAACCCGTCAAGGTGGTACTTTCACGTGAGGATTCCATCCGAATGCATCCCAAACGCCATCCTGTTTTTATGGATATTGCCATTGGTTGCGATTCTAAAGGAATGTTCACCGCGGCAAAGGTGATGGCGGTTGGCGATAGTGGAGCTTATGCTTCTGTGGGTACAAAAGTGATGGAGCGAGTTGCCGGACATGCCACTGGTGGTTACTATTTCCCCACCGTAAACCTTGAAGCCAAAACAGTTTATACCAATAATATTCCCAGCGGAGCTATGCGGGGTTTCGGGGCAAATCAGGCGGCTTTTGCTTTGGAAAGTTGCATTGATGAACTTTGCAAAATGGGTGGTTTCGACCGTTGGCAAATTCGTTATGACAATGCGCTGGATAATGGCAAAAAGACCTCCACAGGACAATTATTAAAGTCGGGAGTGGGCATAAAAGCTTGTCTGAAAAAACTAAAACCATATTACGATGCAGCCCGTTTTAAAGGACTTGCCTGTGGTATTAAAAACTCTGGTGTGGGAAATGGAATGCTCGATGATAGTGATGTTATCATCAAAATCATTTCAGAAACGAAAGTGGAACTGCATCATGGTTGGACAGAAATGGGTCAGGGGATACACAATATGGCAATTCAAACCCTGCATCATGAAACAGGGATTGCTCCCGAAATTGTGGATGTTTATGTGGATACCAATGCTGCTATTCCAACAGGTATGACTACTTCATCAAGAGCAACTGCCTTATTGGGGCTTGCTATAATTGATGCATCAAAACAAATAAAGAAAGACCTTGAACATCATAAGCTAGAGGAATTAGCAGGAAACACCTATAAAGGAAATTATACCTGCGACTGGACCACCAAACCCGGGGCAGATGTTAAAGAAGTGATTACCCATTATTCGTATGGCTATGCCGCACAGTTGGTGGTTTTGGATGACGCAGGCGAAATTGAGACGGTTTATGCTGCCCACGATGCAGGGAAAATCATGAATCCTGTGATGTTCGAAGGGCAGATTGAAGGAGCGGTACACATGGGCTTGGGCTATGCTCTTACCGAAGATTTACCCATGAAAGATGGTCATGTGCTATCCTACAAGATGCGCGACCTTGGCATATTAAAGGCAAAAGAAACTCCCAATATTGTGGTGTTGGGTGTCGAAGTGGAAGACCCTGTTGGTCCTTATGGGGCAAAGGGTTTAGGCGAAATCGGACTGGTGCCAACAGCTGCGGCTGTAGCGAATGCTCTTTGCGATTTTGATGGAAAGAGACGATATCATTTACCTATGAAAAAGAAAGTGTAAACTATGGCTATACTACTCACCAATGGCACCTATATTCATCCCGAAACGCTTGAATTTAGCTCAAAGCATATTCTGGTTCATGAAGGATTAGAAGGGAAAATCGAATTGCTCAACCAATTGCCTGATGATGTTTCGAACCTTAATATTATCGATTGCAAAGGGAAATACGTTACCCAATCTTTTGTTTGCGGGCATCATCATGTGTATTCGGCATTGGCTAGGGGCATGGGCGCGCCCAAAGTGATTCCAAAGAACTTTAATGAAATATTGCAATATGTTTGGTGGACCCTGGATACTTGTCTCGATGTCGAAATGATTGAAGCCAGTGCCCTCACTACCGCTATGGCTTGTATTAAAAACGGGGTCACCTTCGTGATTGACCATCATGCTTCGCCCAATTATATTAAAGGTTCGCTCGATATTATTGCCCGTGCATTTGAGCAAGTGGGGGCTTCGCATTTGCTTTGCTATGAAATTACCGATCGTGGCGGATTGGAGAAAGCGCAACAAGGGCTTGATGAAACGGCTCAATACCTCAGTTCCCGTCAAGGATTGGTGGGTTTGCATGCTTCTTTTACGGTTTCGTATGATACGCTGCAAAAGGCAGTAAGTCTTGCAAAGGAATATAAAAGTGGCATCCATATTCATGTGGCAGAAGCTGAAAGCGATCAGGAGCATTGTGTGGAACATTACCACAAACGTATAGTGGAACGCCTGCAACAACATGGCATGTTGGATTTCGAAAAGACCATACTGGGGCATTGCCTGCACTTGAATGATGCTGAAAAAGAGCTCATCCGAAACAGCCCCTGTTGGGTGGTGCAAAACACCGAAAGCAATCTCAACAACAATGTGGGTTACTTCAATGGTGCAGGACTTGGTTCAAATATAATGGTGGGCACCGACGGCATGCACAGCGATATGCTCCGCAGTGCCAAAGCCGCTTTTTTTGTTGGACAAAGATTCGATAATATCAATTACGAAAGCGTCTATCAGCGTTTCCGCAATGCCGACCGATATTTGAAAACGAACGGGTTCAATGGCCATAGTGCCAATAATCTGGTGGTGTTGGATTATGATACCCCCACGGCTTTTGGTCAGGATAATTTCTTAGGGCATTTTGTGTTTGGCTTGAATGCCGCACATGTCCGCCATGTTGTTTCCAAAGGAGAAATGGTGTTGAAAGATAAAGTGCTCACCCGCATTGATGAAGGGGCTGTGTTGGAACAATCGCGGATGTTGAGTAAGAGACTTTGGAAGAAAATGCAAGTTGGCTATTAGGCTATAGACCTTAGGCTGTAGGAAGAAGTGGAAGATCCAAATTCCAAATTCAAAGGGAAGAAAGAACTAGAATAGAAGGTTAAACCTGGCAGGTTTCAAGAACTAAAGGGATAAAAAAAACCCGCAGGGACAGAATGCGGGAATTGATATTTGGGGTAAAGACAATTTTGTTTAGAATTCGAATGTCATATCGTCCATGTGACCACGGATGAAACGGTGGTTGATTGTTTTTTAGTTTGTCCGGAAAGTTCACAAGTGATTTCTTTTAAGCCTGAACGTACAATAATTGGATCGCAAATTCCTTCGGTGTTAGAAACTGAAGTTTTTTCGCCAACGCTTACGATTCCTCCTGCAACAGCGGCGCCATTAAGAGTTACTGAAGCATTTAGCCCGGTGTGATGTACGCCAATATCGGCACGACGCGAAGCAAGAAAGAATGCTTCATAATAAGCTAGTTGGGAAAATCTAAAATGAGTAATTAGAAATGAGAAAAACTTTAGGTAATATTTTTTTTCAACATAAATATGATAGAATTATTTTCGGCAGAATTAGTTCTTAGTTAGATTGGTTTGAGTTGATGTATTAATTGGGCGAAAAAGGGTTAAGTGATTGATTATTTGTCTTGTAATTAGTGGAATATGGCTTAGATTTTGTAATATGAGCATGAGTTAGTTGCAAATGGGGTTGAGTTAGTTGCAAATGGGGTTGAGTTGGTTTTGGATGAGGTTGAGATTGTTCTGGATGAGGTTGAGATTATTCTGGATGAGGTTGAGATTGTTCTGGATGGGGTTAAGATTGTTCTAGATGGAAATGATATGATATTAGTTGAGGAAGTGACTAGAGTGCCTATAGCTTGGAGTTAGGCTTTTTAGTTGACAATGGACAGTTGACAATGGACAATGTGTCCATGCCTAAATACGGTTGACCGTTTTCAATGCAAATTTACACATTTATCTTTCATTTTTGGGATTAATCATTTTGAACTTGTAAACACCTTTTCATTGTTGAGTTTCGAAATGGTAGACTTTTGCTCTTGCTGTTCTTTGGTAAGCTTGTTTTTTTAATTGGATGGAAGCCTCATTAAGAAGTCTTAAAACTTTGTTATACGTCCTCGCCATCCAATGTATCATGAGTTAAGATTTCTTTCCCTTCGAGGAGGGCATAAACATCTGAAATATTTACCGGAACACTATAGCGATGTTTGATGCCCAATTGTTGGGCCAGGCGGTTGGCATTCAGAGCAGAGAGGGCTTTAAATTCTTTGTGTGCAATCAGTCGCCCCGGGCGGAGGAGGGCTTTATCGAGTTCGTGTATTTTCACATTGAAGGTGCAGATGATTTGTATATTCAACACATCATTTAACAGACCATCGGTGAGATTCAACAGATTGGAAATGCCCATTGAACGCAAGTAATGTTCGCGCGAAACGAGCAAGGGTTCGGCATCTTCCACTAATAAAACACAGGAATTTCCGTTTCGTGCAAGCTGTGAAATGCTGTTGGAGAGGAAGGTTATGAAGTTTGGATTGAGCAGTTGATCTACCATATTGGGAGGCATATAAATTACAACCTTGTCGTTTTCTGTCATATGGCGTAAAAGGTGACGTATGTAATAGGTTTTTCCAGTCCCAGCGTCGCCATAGAGAAGTATTAATCCTTTAGTTTCGCTTTTAAACCGCTGAATCAGTTTATCATGAAAAGCTTCAAATCCTTTGCCATAGTTTAAATCCAAATCGTTGATACTAAAATCGTTTACAACTGGATAAGAATTCAGAGTAAACTGATTATTTGTATCCACCTGCACTATTTCAATATAGGGTTGCTCGGGTTTTTCTTCTAAATTGCATTGATCTAAATAATATTCCAAATCGCTTTCAAAGTCCTCGTCTCTTTTACCTGAAAACTCGCTTGGATAGTATAGTATAATGTCGCCGATATATACATACCCTTTTCGTCTGGGTGGGTACATATCAAAAAAATATTCCTCAATATTATATTCTTTGTCGGAAAGCACTTGTATGTTTTTAATTTGCAAAAAATAATATTCGTTTGCAAATGCTAAAACATAATCATGTAGCTCATTTTCTTGTAGATTCAGATAAAAGGAATCGTAGGTGCATAGGATCTCCGCTTCCATATTTTCTTTCAATTCGCCCAATAGCTTAATCACGTCAACGTTTTGATCGAAAATTCGTTTCGCTGAGGGTATATCCTTGTTTAGCAAAGCATAATGTCGAATTACAGGGTAATCTCCAGAGCTCCCTCCCATAGCCAGCCATTCAGCATTTGGGGTTTCGGGATGTGCTATTAGTGCTTTCTGATAATTGAATCTACTAGCTTTGGAAGGGTCTTTCCCAATTTCTTCCTCAATTTTATCTTTGCGGTATGGGATTTTAATTGTTTCCTCAATGACATTATTTGAAGCATTGTCGGGCTCGTCATAATATATTATATTCCTATATGATAGACTCTTAGGGATTTTTTTTTCATACATAATTCCTAAAATCCAATTTCCATGATGATCGAATTCTTGTTCGATAAAAAAATTGTTATCTTTGGTATTAAAACTTTTGTTGTTGATGCCTATTATTTTCCCCTCTGAATTATAATAATATGTTTTGGTTTCAATTTCTTTTACAGACCCATCAGGATTTAATTTCTTGGTTTCAATTGCATTTCCATGTGTATCAGGAGTAAATAAAGCCCAATATGTTATGCTTCCATCAGCATTAGTATATTTTTGTTCGATTTTGTGTCCATTGGCATCATAAATAAATTCGTTTGTTTGAGTCAGATTATCATCGCCATCATTATATATTATTTTTATCAGGTTTTGGTTTTCATCGTACTGCCAATAAGAAATTGAAGAAACTGAATTCTTTTCAATATCAAAGTGTGTAAATTTAGACTTTTTGCCTGATTCATTATATTCAAAATAAACAATACTTTTTAAAATATCTTTTTCAATTGAATGCTGCTCTGTTTCAACTCCATTTTCGTCAAAAATATGTTTCAATTGAAATTGATGTAGGTGTCCAAATGTTTCTTCTCTTTTATTTCCATTTTCATCAAAAAAGAGGATGGTATTATAATCAAAACCCATATCTTCATTCTTCTCTTTCTTCAGAATATAGCCACCTTTCAAGGCTGCATCGTAAACATTTTCCTCTAATCGTTTAAGCTTTCCCTTTAGTTTGTATTCGTCAATGTTTTTGCCTTTTTGATTATTCGTATTTCTCATATTTTTCGTTCTAATAAACTTAATAATTTTTGTTTGAATAACTAAAACTTATCAGAAATCTTCTTCTTCAATGGACGTATGGGTCAGTGTGTTTTTGTCTTTTTGAAGAGCATACACTTCGGCGATGCTGACGGGGGCAGTGAAATGATGTTTAATGCCCAGTTGTTGTGCCAGGCGGTTGGCATCGATCATCGACATGGCTTTAAATTCTTTTCGGGCAATCAGACGGCCCGGGCGGAGGAGAGCTGCGTCGAGTTCTTGTATTTTAACGTTGAAGGTGCAAATGATTTGGAGTTTCATCATATCGTTTAACAGTCCGTCGGTAAGGTTTAGCAAATTGGACACTCCTATTACTCTGCCTTCATTTTGTCGTGAAGCCAGCAGAGGCTCGGCATCTTCTACCAGTAAGACGCAAAATTTTCCTTCTGTGGAATAATCGGATAATTCGCTGGAAAGAAAGGTGAAAAATGCCGGATCGACCAATCGTTCCACCATATTAGGGGGTATGTAGATAACTACTTTATTGTTTTGTGCCATGTGGCGCAGCAGGTGGCGGATGTAGTAGGTTTTTCCGGTGCCCGGTTCGCCATGGAACAAAACCAGTCCTTTGGTTTCGTGTTTAAATCTATCCATAAGTTTATTATGAAAGGTTTCGAAACCATAGCCATAATGTATGTCGAGGTTTTTAATAAGAAAATTGTCGTTCACGGGATAGGTTTTCAACTGATATTCGCCCGAGCCATCAACTTCAACCATTTGTATTTCGGGTAAATCGGGCACTTTTTCGAGAGAGCAGAGGTTGATATAACTTTCAAGTTCTTCTTCGAAGGCTGTGCTACGAAAGTCTGAATCATCCGTTGGATGGTACAATGTAAGATGCCCTATATCTAATGAGCTTTCCCAGCCTTCGTGATATTTATCAAAAAATTCGGGAACTAGGTAGACCGATTCGTTTTGTGAATATATGCCGCTTATGAGTACGAGATATCTTTTATTGGGGAAACGCAGCACCACGCTATTCAGATTCTCTTCGCCCCAATTGAGATATTGCTGGCTATATGAATGAATTATCTTTGCCCCCATTTCTTGTTGAAGTTCTGTTAATAGTGCAGTTACTTCGATGTCGTGTCCACGATAAACTGTGGCTGAAGGCATTTCGTTATTCTGTATGGCATAATAGCGCACCACTGGAAATAGCTCAACTGTGCATGCTTCGGCAAGCCATTTAGCCTGAGATTCTTCCAACTCCTGATATTCGAGTTTGGGATTAGTGGCAGGAGGAGTGTTTTCCATATTTTGGGTTGTTGCTTTGTTTTTATCTGATTTTTTGATGGTATAAGCTATTTTTTTAGGCGTATCGGACTGAATAATTTCCTCAACATTATCTGAATGATAGCTAATTTCTCTCAGATATATAAATACAGGTAATTTGTGGTGAAATATAACTCGGCAGGTCCAATTGCCAAAACCATCGAACTCATAATCTGTGTGTTCGGGTTCAGGATCATCACGATATAATTGCCCATTGCTCCCAATGACATGCCCATCATCATCATATATAAAGTTATATTTAAGCGTCTTTTGAACACTACCATCCGGATTCATTGTTATAGATTCGAGGGAATGCCCCTTATCATTATATTTATTAACACACCAATAAGAAAGGGTGCCATCGGTCTTGTAGTTCTTCTGATCAAGCTGGTTTCCGTTCTCATCATTTATATAATTAATCGTTTGGGTAAGTTTATTATCTTTATCAAAATGAATATATTTCACCAAAAATCCCTTTTTATTATAAATATAATCAGCCCTTGAAGTAGGTTGATTATTGCTATCGTAATGAATAAACCCGATCATATTACTATTTTCGTCATATTCATAAGTGGAATATGTATTCTGAGATCCATCTTGAAAAAATAATTTACTATCAAATTTCTCTCCCTTTTCATTATATGAATTTAAAGTATATGAGCTATCTATTATATGTTGTTCTTCTTCTTTAACTTTTCCGTTTTGGTCAAACTCATAAGCGACCACATCATTATAGCGCGAACCAAAAACAATTTCGCCCTGAACAATATATCCATCAATTAGTTTGGCTTGATATTTTTTTTGATCAAATCTTTTAATGGGACCCTTATATCCCAGATCCTCTCTTGTTTTGAGGAAAAGGCTTTTAGTGTGTTTCATACTATTCAATTTACATGACAAATATACAATTTTTCCCTTTTCCTAATAATGATGAAGATTTTTTTTTTCAAAAAATGAAAAGATCGACTAAGAAGCACCTCGAATTATGCATCATTAGAAACATTAATTTTAAACCCAATACTCATCATTTGCCAATAAGACCATATTTGGCCGTTAATGAATTCCTTACTCAATAATTATCATAAATATACATGAAAATATAGGCAGCCACCTTTATCAAACTCTCCCAACAACTGTTTCAGTTTTCCTAATAAAAAAAAAATCGCCCCGAAGTCTTATTTACCAAACCCAATATATTATACATCACTCCCGATGTTCCATTGATATCGCCGGGTGTAATAAAAAACATTCTCGATGTTCCATTAATGTCGCGGAGCGTAATGAAAATGCCGCGGTATGTTCCATTAATGTCGCGGAGCGTAATGAAAATGCCGCGGTATGTTCTATTAAAGTCGCGGAGTATTCTATTAAAGTCGCGGAGTGTAATTATAATCTTGCCGGATGTACTGTTAAAGTCGCGGAGTGTAATAAAACTCTTGCCGGATGTACTGTTAAAGTCGCGGAGTGTAATGAATATCTTGCCGGATGTACTGTTAAAGTTGCGGTATGTAATAAAACTCTTGCCGGATGTGCTGTTAATGTTGCGGAGTGTAATAAAATTGCCGCGGTATGTAATAAAAAAACGTCTTGAAAAACCAATAACATCTATCCAAATCACCTGATTTCATGCTTCTTAAAACTTAGGACTTAAACCTTTGGTCTTATCCTTCCCATCAATCTTACTAACTTTAGTCAAACAACCCTTAAAAACAGGATAATTCCAAACAAGTCGCACCCCTTGGGTCTTGGAGCTTGGAGCTTGGGTCTTGGATCTTACCCTTCCCATCAGCTTAGCCCTCTTTCCAGCCTATTAATGTGGCAACAGCCAACTCGAAGGATTCAGAATTATTTTATTATTCCAGATTTCGAAATGAAGCTCAGTTTTTGAATCATCCGCTTCGAAATGTATACTGCCCAACGATTGTTTGGTTTTTATGTTATCGCCACTTTTCACATAAGCACTTTCAATATTTGAATACACACTTAGGTAGCTACCATGCCTAATGATGATAGCTTTTTGTGAGTTTGGCAGCGAAATAATACCAGTAACCACGCCATTAAACACAGCACGAGCAATGGCCCCCTTTTCGGTGAGAATATCAATACCATTATTCTTTGTTTTAATACCCTTCAACACCGGATGAGGATGTTCACCAAAAGTACTGGAAATAAAACCCTTTTCAGTAGGCCAAGGCAGTTTACCTTTATTATTAGTGAACGAATTGTCAAGCACAAGTTCCGCTGGCGATAGTTCAATTTTAGTTGGAGGAGGAGCACTCTCAGCCTTTTTATTAACCGTCGCATTGGGCGGGGGATTGACAACAACAGTAGTCTTTTTGGGCAACTTCTTAATTGCTTTAGCGGCCGCGATAGCAGCGGCTTTTTCGGCCGCCTTCCTAATTTCCTCAGCAATCATATTCTCTATCGATTTTTGCAACTTACGCGACACAGCTTCCTTTTCTCGTAAGGTTTCCAGCAACTCCTTTTCTTTTTGTTTGAGTTTCGAAATCGTGGTCTTATGTTCTTCCTGTTCTTTGGTAAGCTTGGTTTTTTCATTCACCTGCTTGGTCACAAGGCTCACCTTATCCTGTTTTTCAACCTCCAGCGAACTGATGTTCTGGTTAATTTTTTGCTGGGTATTCTGAATGAGGTCGGCCTGTTTCTTAAGATAAGACGAATATTGTTTAAAGTACTTTAAACGCTTATATGCCTGATTGAAATCCTTAGAAGCAAAAACAAACAACATCCTGTCATACGAATTGCGGTTAGTGTAAGCATAATAAATCATGCGGGCATATTCAGCTTTAAGATCCTTAAGCTGAACTCCCAAATGCTCAATTTCTTGCTGATGGGTGTTAATTTCTCCTTCAAGTTCATCCAACTCGCTATTGATGTTCACTATAAGTTCTTCACGCTTTTTAATCTGATTTTTAAGAATGTTAATCTGATTTAACGAAGCCTGCTTGTTTTTCTTAGTATCAGCAAGCAATTTGGTGGTATACTCAATTTCCTTCTCAATCTGCTTTTTCGTTTGCTGCAACTTAGCTTTCTTATCCTGCGAATAAGCATTCACAGTGCACAATAGCATTTGTCCCCAAAGGACGAATACAAAAAGCAGAAGATGTAAGTTACGCACTAATTTTTTCAAAGTTTTATCTTGAGATGCAAGCACAAAATTATAAATATTGAACGAATAAATGAGTTTAATCTTGTTTGAAGGAAAAAAAAAGAAGATTTCAAGGAAGTTTGAACGTGAAATTTGCGCCTTGTATCTTCGTCATTATTCAGTATTAAAGAAGATTTTTCTATTCATAAGCCCACGAATGATGATTTTAGGTAGTTTTGTAAAAAATATCACATGACAATTATTTCTATAGTCTGGAATGCAAGCCCCGAGATATTTAGTATCGGAAGCCATGCAATTCGTTGGTATGGAATGTTGTTCGCCGTTTCTTTTTTGTTAGGCTATCTCATACTTGGAAAAATATTATCGCGCGAAAACATTCCTCAAAAGGAACAAGACCTATTATCACTCTACCTTATTTTAGGCACAGTCATTGGCGCACGCCTCGGCCATTGTCTCTTCTACGAATGGGGCTATTACAAAGATCATCTCTTTGAGTTGGTGCAAGTATGGAAGGGCGGTTTAGCCAGCCATGGGGGTGCAATCGGATTGCTTGCAGGTTCCATCATCTATTCAAAACAATTCAAACGTTCGGTATGGTGGGTGTTCGACAGAGCAGTCATTGTCATTGCTTTAGTAGCCTGTTTTGTCAGATTAGGCAACCTAATGAACTCAGAGATTTATGGCAAACCCACCCAACTACCCTGGGGTTTCATATATGTTAGAGCCGGCGAAACCCTTGCGCGACATCCCACTCAAATATATGAAGCACTCGCCTATTTCATTATCTTCCTCACCCTACTTCTATTATATTTCATAAAGAAAGGCAACATCAAAGAAGGATTCTTTTCCGCCTGGTTTATCATCTCCTTATTCACCGCCCGCTTTTTCATTGAATTTGTCAAAGATGTGCAGGTCGATTTCGAACACGAATTATTCATCAATATGGGACAAATACTAAGCATTCCATTTATTTTACTCGGATTCACCTTCCTTTGGCTTGCCTATAAAAGGGAAAAGAAAAAACAACAAACACTATGACAGGATACATTGTATGGGATGCAAATCCCGAATTAATAAGATTTGGCAGCTTTGCCATCAGATGGTATGGAGTTTTATTTGCCTTAGGCTTTTATGTTAGCTTCATCATCGTCAGCCGTTTCTTAAAATACGAAAAAATGGATGTCCGTTTGGTTGATAATCTAACGGTTTATTTGGTAGTTGGAACCGTAATAGGAGCACGATTAGGACATGTTTTGTTTTATGAACCTCAACTTTATTGGCACGAACCTATCAAAATATTATATATATGGCAAGGAGGTTTGGCCAGTCATGGGGGCGCATTAGGCATACTATTGGCCTGTTACTTGTTTTCCCGACGTTATAAGATTGACTATTTCTGGGTCCTCGACCGAATTGTAATTGTAACAGCCCTCACCGGAATGTTTATTAGAATAGGAAACCTGATTAATTCAGAAATATATGGCAAGGCCACCGACCTTCCCTGGGCATTTCAATTTATCAGAGATGATAACATTCCTCGCCATCCAACCCAAATATACGAAGCCATTGCCTGCCTAATTATTTTTGTTCTTTTATTATGGTATTATATAAAAGCCAAAGGAAAACCCATCAGAGGCATAATCTTCTCAACCTTTTTAATACTTCTTTTCTCATTTAGGTTTTTAATAGAATTCATTAAAGACACACAAGAGAATTTCGAAAAAGATATGATGCTCGATATGGGACAATGGCTAAGCATACCCTTCATCCTCACAGGCGTGGGTTTGATGATTTATTTCATTAAGCAACATAAGAAAGTACTTAAAGTGAGCTAAAGTTTGGAGTACTTAAAGTTAAAAACAGTAAATTAGAATATTTAGTAAAAACATACAATAAACAAATTAACCTCATGTATAAAATAGTATTGATAAGACACGGCGAGAGCCAGTGGAACAAAGAAAACCGCTTTACCGGTTGGACAGATGTAGATTTATCCGATAAAGGTCGGCAAGAAGCTAAAGATGCCGGCATTCTCCTCAAAAAAGAAGGATTTTTCTTTAAAGTAGCCTACACTTCCTACTTAAAAAGAGCCATTCATACATTAAATTCTATTTTGGAAGAAATGGATTTGATGTGGATTCCCGTTTTGAAAACCTGGCGTTTGAACGAAAAACATTACGGTAATCTACAAGGCTTAAATAAAACAGAAATGGTAGAAAAACATGGCGAACAACAAGTATTGCTTTGGAGACGCAGTTATGATGTTCCACCTCCTCCGTTAACAGATAACGACCCTACGAATCCTAAAAATGATGTTAAGTATAGCAATATCACAGAAGCAGGCGCACAGCCCGCAACCGAATCATTAAAAGATACCGTGAACCGAATCGTACCTTATTGGGAAGAGGAAATGGTGCCCACCTTGAAGAAAAACAAACAAGTGTTGGTAGCAGCACATGGAAATAGCCTTAGGGGCATCATCAAACACATAAAAAACATCGGTGATGCAGACATTATTAGTTTAAATCTCCCCACAGGCATTCCTTATGTTTTTGAATTCGATGAAAACATGCAATTGCAAGCCGATTATTTTCTTGGTGATGCGGAAGAAATAAAGAAACTGATGGACGCCGTAGCCAATCAGGGTAAAAAATAAAAGAAATTTATGAAGAAAGGAGTTTTGGGGATAATAGGATTATTGTTTTTCATTAGTAGTGTAAACCTAAAAGCACAGGATCTCACTACTTATTATGAGAAATCTGATTTCAAGGAAACAGCTTCTTATGATGAAGTGGTTTCCTATTGCAAAAAACTCTCTAAAGCCTCTCCTTCTGTTCAGTTTAGCTATTTTGGCAACAGCCCTCAGGGGAGAGGATTGCCTTTATTGATAATAAAAAAAACAAACGATAAAACAGAAAAACCTTACGTTCTCATTCAGGCATGTATTCACGCCGGCGAACCCGATGGAAAAGACGCTGGACTGATGCTAATAAGAGATATAGCCGTCAATAAAAAGCTACAATCTCTTATCGACAAGGTGAATATCTTATTTATTCCTATTTTAAATGTTGACGGCCACGAACGTTTTGGCCCTTATAATCGGATTAATCAAAATGGTCCTATAGAAGCAGGTTGGAGAACTACGGCACAGAACTATAATCTGAATCGCGATTTTATGAAAGCAGATGCACCCGAAATGCAAAGCTGGCTGAAGATGTTCAACACCTATAAACCTTGCATGGTGATTGATTGTCATGTTACAGATGGGGCCGATTATCAGTATACCCTTACCTATGGAATCGAAAACCAGGGTAATATTCCTGCACCTGTAACTGATTGGATGAATAAAACCTATTTGCCTCTTCTGGAGAAAAACATGAATCAGTTGGCATTGCCCATCATCCCTTACATATCTTTCCGCGAATGGCACGATCCCCGAAGTGGATTGGAGAGTTGGGTTTCGCCTCCTATGCTTTGCAATGGCTATGTGGCGCTTCACAATCGTCCCTGTCTGCTTATCGAAACCCACATGCTAAAGGATTATAAGTCCCGTGTGAATGCGACTTATCAGATGCTTAACCAGTCCTTACTTATTATTAACGCCAACATCAAAGCATTGAAAGCAGCAATTGCTTCATCCGATTCTATAGTTATGAGTTCTGCTTTTCGCAAAACAAAATATCCTGTAAGTTACATCCCAGGCAAAGACAGTGTGATGATTGACTTTCTTGGCTTCGAATATGAGAGCAAACAGAGTGACCTTTCGGGTGGATTGTGGTTTACCTATAGCAACAAACCTACTACTTTTAAAATCCCCTATTTCAATCAGCAATTGGCTGACGAATGTGTTTCCCTACCAGAAGCCTATATTATTCCTCCTGAATGGATAGAGGTGATTAATAAGGTTAAACTTCATGGCATTCAAACTCACACGCTGACGAAAGAGGTTAAGATTAAGGTTAAGATGAGTTTGTTGAAGGAGATTAAGTGGGCAAAGAGTCCTTATGAAGGTAGGGAGCGGATCAATAGTTTTAAATATGATAATAGTGAAGCAGTACATAGCTTTCCAGCCGGTTCAGTGGTTGTGAGTATGAACCAGCCTGCGGCCTTAGTTGCTGCCCACATACTTGAACCTGATGCACCCGATTCCTATCTTAAATGGGGTTTCTTTAATACTATTTTTCAGCAAAAAGAATATGCCGAATCGTATGTGATGGAAAAATTAGCCCGCGAAATGCTGCAACAAAACCCTGCTTTAAAAGTAGAATTCGAAAATAAAAAACAAAGTGACACAACCTTTTCAAAAAACCCTGAAGAAATCCTGAATTGGTTCTATGCCCGTTCTCTTTGGTGGGATGAAAAACTCAACATTTACCCCGTTGCAAAGATTTTTGATGCTAAGGAAGCAGAAAAACTTTCAAATCCTGGGAATTATTAAACCTATTTTATTAATATAATCAAATGCATACACAGCAACAAAGTTATAACAAAAACATACTGCTTCTGGTAGTAATATTAACCTCTTTTATTAATCCTTTTCTAGGTGCAGCTGTTAATATTGCGCTACCTAAAATTGCTGAGGCTTTTCAAATGGATGCCATCACCATGAGTTGGGTAGGAATGTCTTTTCTCTTAGCTTCGGCAGTATTCCTCGTCCCTATGGGTAAAATTGCTGATATGGTAGGACGAAAACGGATATTTTTATATGGGAACATCATATTAACTGCAGCTTCTGCCCTATGTGCTGTTTCTGTTTCAACCCCCATGCTATTGTTCGCAAGGGTAATTCAAGGCGTTGGAGGCGCTATGATGTTTGGCACAGGAATGGCCATGATTACTTCAGCATTTCCTCCACAAGAAAGAGGAAAAGCTATAGGAATAGTTGTTTCGGCTGTGTACTTAGGTTTGTCTGCTGCACCTGTGTTAGGAGGAATACTTACTCAATATCTAGGCTGGAGAAGTTTGTTTTATATAACGATTCCCGTAAGTGTTTTGGTGATTTTCATCACCCTGTTGTATTTAAAGACAGACTGGTCAGATGCAAAAGGAGAGAAATTCGACATAAAGGGCTCTGCTATATATATGATATTCATGAGTATTCTCATGTTTGGCTTTACCAAACTGCCCGACACTTTTGCCATTATATTTACGGCCATTGGTATATTAGGAATGATTTGGTTTGTGTGGTTTGAGCTTCACACTAAATATCCTGTGCTGAATATTCATCTTTTTAAGAACAATAAAGTCTTTGCTTTTGCCAACCTAGCAGCCTTAATTAATTATGCAGCAACCTTTGCTATTAGTTTCTTACTAAGTTTATATCTGCAATATGTGAAAGGCTTCCCTCCTAGAGACGCTGGGATGATATTGGTAACTCAGCCTATATTAATGACGATCTTTGCTTCGTTTTCGGGCAGGTTATCTGATAAATACAGTTCTAATATTTTATCCTCACTTGGAATGAGTATTATTGTTGTTGGCTTATTTTTATTGGTCTTTATTGATGAAAGGACAAGTAATATATATATCATCGGCAGCCTTGTGATATTGGGAATGGGTTTTGGCATCTTTTCATCCCCCAATACCAATTCAATTATGAGTGCTGTTGAAAAACGTTACCTAGGAATCGCTTCGGCAACGGTAAGCACCATGAGGCTGATTGGTCAAATGATGAGCATGGGAATTGCAACGCTAATAATTCATCTTTATATTGGAGAAACAAAAAACATTTCAGCCAACCGCGAAATGTTTATGCAAAGTGTACATGTTGCGTTTATTCTTTTCGCTGTTCTTTGCACCTTAGGCGTGTTTGCCTCTTTGGTGAGAAACAAAAAACCTCAGTTGTAAAATCTCAAGTTCCAAAATCCAAAACATCTAAACACCTAAACGCCTATTCCATTATTTCACCCAATTCGAGCCACATCATCGACTTTTCTTCTATTAACCCGATGATTTCTGTAAGGCGTTTGGAGGCGGTGATTAGTTCCTGATTGTTATAGGTGCTGTTCGACATCTTTGTGCCGATTTCTTCTTTTTCGCTCTCTAAATCATTGATTTCTTTTTCGAGCGTTTCGAACTCTTTCACTTGTTTAAAAGTAGGTTTCAGCTTTTTCTGACCTTCTGACTTTTGTTTGGGTTTATCGTCGGATAATAGCTTGGCTTTTTTGCGTGCTTCGGCAAGCAGTTTATCGGAATGCGCACGATATTGGGTGTAATTACCATAGAAGTCTTTTATCTTGCCTTCTCCTTCGAAAATAAACAAATGGTCGACGAGCTTATCCATAAAAAACCTATCGTGCGAAACAATCACAAGGCAACCTTTATAATCCAGCAGAAATTCTTCTAATATATTGAGGGTGTATATGTCGAGGTCGTTTGCAGGTTCATCAAGCATGAGGAAATTGGGGTTTTTCATGAGGGTGAGCAGAAGAAAAAGCCTTCTCTTTTCGCCTCCCGACAGATTCCCAAAATAATTCATTTGCATTTGATAGTTAAACCCAAACTGACGGAGAAACTGAGATGCACTGATTTCCGATTTGTTTTCCATGCGGATGACTTCGGCAACATCTTTCACAATATCAATCACACGTTTGTCGGGCGATGCCTGCAATCCGCCCTGCGAATAATGCCCCATCACTACCGTTTGACCAATGACAATGCGGCCTGCATCTGGTTTTAATTTCCCCTCAAGCAAATGCAATAAAGTAGACTTACCAGTCCCGTTTCGTCCAACAATACCAATGCGTTCGCCGCGTTTGAATGTATAGGTGAAATCGTCAACAATATTCAGTTTATCAAACTTTTTATGGAGGTTATGTATTTCCATAATCTTGCCCCCAATGCGGTTATATTCCACTTTTAGGGAAGGCAAATCCTTTTCAACACGCTTGGAGGCGGCTTCTTTTATATGATCGAAGGAAGAAATGCGGGCTTTAGATTTGGTGGTGCGGGCTTTGGGCATGCGACGTATCCAATCGAGTTCCTTTTCGTAAAGGCTTTTCATTTTTTGTTGTTCTACATCCTGAAGCTCTAATCGTTCGGCTTTCTTCTCAACAAAATACGTATAGTTTCCCTGATAGCGGTATATTTCGCCATTGTCGAGTTCGAGCACGGTGTCGCAGACATTATCGAGGAAGTATCTATCGTGGGTAACTACCAGTATGGAAAGATTGCTCGAAGAAAGGAAATCTTCCAACCACTCTATCATCACAATATCCAAATGGTTGGTGGGCTCATCGAGCAGCAGGATATCGGCTTGCTGAATCAATACGCTTGCCATGGCAAGTTTTTTGCGCTGACCACCCGATAATTCCGAAACATTTTGTTCGATATTTGTAATCTGAAGCTTGCCGAGGATTTCTTTCATGCGGCTTTCGTAGTCCCAGGCCTGGAGGCGGTCCATTTGCTGGGTGGCTTCGTCCAATAAGCGTTGTTGCTGTGGCGAATCGGCTAAATAGTGATGCAGCATGGCTTTTTCATAATCCCTCACGGCACTTACCATGGCATCGGACGACTGAAACAGGGCATCGAAAACCGTTGCGTTTTCGGGGAAAGAAGGCTCCTGACGCAAATAGGCAATATGAATACCATTTCGCAGAATTACCTTTCCCTCGTCAGCTTCTTCTGTTCCTGCCAATATTTCGAGCAAACTGGTCTTACCTGCTCCGTTTTTGGAGATAAGGGCAATTTTATTCCCTTTTTCGATACCAAAAGTAAGATTGCTAAACAGTTGTTTGTCGCCAAACGATTTGCTGAGGTTTTCAGCCAACAGATAATTCATGTTTCAATAATAAATTCCAAGATCCAAATTTCAAGTCCCATTTCCAAGAAAAAAAGCTCCACGATTCTTTGAATTTGAAGTTTGGAGCTTTGAATTTGAGTCTTTTTTTAAGAGCGGTAAATGGGTCTCGAACCCACGACCTTCAGCTTGGGAAGCTGACGCTCTACCGACTGAGCTATTACCGCTTGTTGTACGTGGCAAAAGTAGTAATAAATTTTTAATTTCAGAAAATTAGTATCTTTAGGTCTATGAAGCAGTTTTAAGCCCTAGGACGAATATCAGCAAATTAAAGAAAACAAATTACAAGATTGCAGATATGTACATATCACAAAAGATGGAAGCCAAGAGTCAAGAGTAAAAGAAGATTTATGCATTGCTGAATAATTGCAAAATCGCCCCACATCTTAATGAAGCAAGCGAATCGAGCTGTGATATGGTGTTTTCCTATACAGCTAAAGCGGAGACAATCTTATCAATACATTCATCGACAGCGGCAGTGTATTGCTCTCCTGTTTTCATGTTTTTAACCGAAAGACTTCCGTTTTCAATTTCGTTGCTGCCGGCTATAATCACAAA
Source organism: uncultured bacterium (assembly GCA_903922465.1). Classification (GTDB taxonomy): domain Bacteria; phylum Bacteroidota; class Bacteroidia; order Bacteroidales; family CAIXTV01; genus CAIXTV01. Next base: position 1,159 of record CAIXTV010000067.1, on the reverse strand, counting down.
CTGTATTTGTTTGTTGTCGGCATAGGCAAATTGTTTTCCTATTTTGGCATTATCGGGATATAATTCGGAAGCTATTGCTTTGTTGCGGAAAGTTTCGAGGAGTTTCAGGGCATATCTTTCTTCTTTTCCGCCAAAATTAACCAGCAGCACTTTCGAGGAAGCGTCTTGTTGTTCGGGAAAGACATCCAATTCGTTCATTACATCATAAATCCTGTCGGCGCCAAACGAAATTCCAACACCCGACACATCGGGTAAACCGAAAATTCCGGTAAGGTTATCGTATCTGCCACCTCCACAAATACTACCAATTTGCACATCGGCAGCCCTCACTTCGAAAATGGTGCCGGTATAATAGTTCAACCCGCGAGCTAAAGATAAATCGAAAACAATTTGTTCGGTCGAAGTCAATTCAGATAGGTATTCGAGCACTGATTTCATTTCTTCCACGCCCTTCATTCCGATTTCGGAGCTTGCAATAATGCCGGAAATGCTGTTGATGGTTTCCTGATGTGAGGCATTCACAACAAACAGAGGTTGCAATCTTTCAACAGCTTCGGCAGGAATGCCTTTAGTAAGTAATTCCTCGTTCACTTTGGCTATGCCCATTTTGTCAAGCTTATCAATGGCAACGGTAATGTCGGTTAGGCGGTCAGATAAATCAAGCACGTCGGCTATGCCGGCTAATATTTTTCTGTTGTTCAGATGGATTTTCACCTGTATATTCAGGCGTTGGAAAACTTCAGCAATAATGCGTATCAATTCAACTTCGTTGAGCAATGAATTGCTGCCAATTACATCCACATCACACTGAAAAAACTCACGGTAACGGCCTTTCTGAGGTCGGTCGGCACGCCAAACGGGTTGTATCTGATATCTTTTAAAAGGGAACATCAGCTTATCGCGATGCTGCACCACGAAACGGGCAAAGGGGACGGTGAGGTCGTAGCGCAAACCCTTTTCGGTAATGAGAGGGAGCAGTGAATGCGTAGTTTGTTTTTGTTCGTCGCTTGCCTGATTGAGGAAATCGCCCGAATTGAGAATGCGGAAAACCAGCTTATCGCCTTCGTCGCCATACTTTCCCAAGAGGGTTGAAAGGTTTTCCATAGAAGGGGTTTCGATAGGTTGATATCCGAATAGTTCAAATACATCTTTAAGGGTC
>CAIXTV010000066.1 GCA_903922465.1 uncultured bacterium | reverse complement strand
TCCTTTAGCAAAATTAGTGGTTTGAATTACTACTTTATCCACCATACTCCCCTTATAAACAATTTGCCCAATATCATTAAATATATCAAAAGTTATGAGTTCTGTGTTCCCTTTCGATTCAATTGCAAACTCATCTTCTGCAGGGTTTGGATAAATAACAATAGGGTACACAATAGGTAAAGGATTTGCAGTATCACATTCAACCACAGAAACATCATCAATATAATAATATGCAATATCGCCATTTGAACCCGGTGTATTAGTATAAGCAACCAAAGTATGCGTATTTGCATCTGTTTTAAAATTCCCAATAGTCATATAATCTTCTCCACCTTGTGCAACAAACCATCCTGAAATTTTTACCCAATTTGTAGTGTCAGTAATAATATTCCATTCAGGATTTTGTACTTGAGGAATTACATTAAAAACCTGAATTGTATCTCCATCCGAATATTTTAACGTATCTTTTGAAAAATAAGCTCCGATAGCATCTATTCCAATTGGTAGAGGATACCCACAACCACGAGAAAGTGAAACCCAAAATTCAACACAATAAATCTTTCCAGTTTTTAAAGTGTCTAATAATTTTACTTCAATATATTCTCTGTATCCTCCATTAGGCCAGCCTAATTCGCAAAAACCAATTCCTGCATATGCCTGACCTGTTCTTGCTTCTTGATAACCTGCATTATTATTAGGTACACTTGCACCACCGCAAGGTATTGGAAATGGAGAATAAAAACAACTATTATAATAATCAGAAGATGTAGCAGGAGCAAACCAAGGAAAGGCTAAATTTATTTGACCCATACTTGTTGGACATTCATTAATAATTTCAAAACTTGGATTTGGAACAACATTAGTTTGAGAAAAAAGGGTATTGTTGAATAACAAAAAGAAAATGAAGACTAACATTTTTATATATCGCATTTCTGTTTCCATTTTCTTTTTGTTATAAAACAAATTATATAATCCAAAAGTTGCTTACGGTTTTTTAATAACTGCAAATTTACTACTAAATAATATATTTCCATTTTGGGTTACATTAATAAAATAAACCCCCTCGCTTAAGTTCCTTACATCAAAGGTAAATAATATTTCATTCGAAAATAAATTATAGTTACTAATAAGTCTTCCTGTTAAATCAATAATTCTCAATTCTGCAGTGCCATTAGGTAAATAATATTGTAATGTTGCTGTTTCATTTGTTGGATTTGGATAAATATTGCCAAAAGAACCTTGTAGTTTGTTGAGTTGCGGCAAAATATTTTGACCTTCCTGGCTTTCCGGTAAATCATTTCCTAACATTACACAAGCAGATGCAACTGCATCTCGACCAAAAGAAGGGCTTTTTTTACTAATTTCATCTAGAGCATCTAATTCAGGTTGTGTTAATTTACTTTCTCCTAAAGCCCAGGTATTAACCCATATAGTTGCAACATTTTTAATCATTTCGGCATAGCTTTCTGTATAATCAAAATCGTTCAATAGTTTATACGCCTCTTTAAAATCTTGATGTAATCCCTCATAAAGCTTTTCTTCTAATCCAACATTATCTGTTTGAAGTTCACTCCATAATTTATATGCATTCCCATCGAGCGAATCTAATAAATGATGATC
>CAIXTV010000065.1 GCA_903922465.1 uncultured bacterium | reverse complement strand
TTTGGGACGATGGAATAGGATTACTTAGTTAGCGTTTGCAGGAAAACACCTAAAAAAAGATTTAAGAACAAGGATTTATGATTTTTGATTTTAGAAGATGTCCGACATTCATAAGGATAGTTTTACTTTATAAATGAAATCAAATTAACCCCAATCCCGACGATAAATGTCGGGACAAAAACAGTGTAGTACATAATGAATGCAATATTTTCAAAATGGATAATTAGATATTAATGTCTTTTAATCTTGTTTTCTTTTTGCACCTAGGGTCATAGAAACATGGGTTACATAGGTTTTATTTGTAGCTCTTCTATGTGAAGTTCTATGTACCTAATGTGCCTATGTGATTCCATTTAAAATTGTAGCTTAATAAATGACATTGAATTATAATTATCAGGTATGCTGGCTGAATTGTAAGTTTCATTAAGAGCCAGCTTATGTTGTTCGGAAATGTTTTTTTGTGATTGTTAATAAGTTTTATAGTGAGATAATATACACATATTCACCGTATTAAAATGTTTTTGATAATGGTAATGAAATATTGCATTTGAGAGTTGAATCTACCCCCGATTAACTATTTCCTGAATTTCGTCCCCATAATCATATTTTTTTTACCTTTGTCAGTTGAAAATAATAGAAATGGAAACAGAAGAAAACGAATTAGAAGATAACCCCTTTATGACCAGAGGCTGCTGCCAGGTCCCCAAAGCAATTCTCAGAAGCGATTCTACTCTCAGACACGGATGCAGCAAACTCAATGCCTACGATTGGTTAGATAATATCCCCGAAATAGACGACAACGCCCCTTTCGATTGCGTTGAAGTTAGGCTAAAAAATAGTCATAAAGACTTTTACCGCTTGCCCCCCAACGTAACCGTGGTGAGAGGCGATTTAGTGGCCGTTGAATCAAACCCTGGACACGATTTGGGGATAGTGGATTTAACCGGAGAAATAGTCAAACTGCAGATGAAAAAGAAAAACATCCGCTCCGATTCACTTGAAATAAAGAAATTATACCGCAAAGCCCGCCTTAACGACATAGAAAAATGGGTTGCTTCCGTACAAAAAGAAGAAAGCGCCTTACAACGATCTCGTAAAATATCTTTAGACCTTAAACTCAAAATGAAATTTAATGATATTGAATTTCAAGGTGATGGATTAAAAGCTACCTTTTATTATTCCGCCGACGAAAGGGTCGATTTTAGAGAATTAATAAGAATTTTGGCCGATGAATTTGGCGTAAGAGTCGAAATGAAACAGATCGGTGTCCGTCAGGAAGCAGGAAGAGTTGGTGGGATTGGTTCTTGTGGCCGCGAACTGTGTTGTTCTACCTGGCTTAACGACTTTAAGACCGTATCTACTCATGCCGCACGCGTGCAACAACTTTCTTTAAATCCTCAGAAACTCGCAGGACAATGCAGCAAACTAAAATGTTGCCTCAACTACGAGCAAGAAACCTATGTTGATGCACTCAAAGAATTCCCTTCAACCGACATCAAGCTCAAAACCCGCGCCGGTGATGCTTTTCATCAAAAAACCGACATTTTCCAGAAGCTTATGTGGTACTCTTATGTTGCCGACCCTTTTAATATGCTTGCCATTCCGCTCGATAAAGTGAAAGAAATCATACAAGCTAACCGCGACAAAAAAGTGATAGAAAAACTCGAAGATTTTGCACAGATAACAGAAAAGAAAAATGTTTTTGAGTCTTATGAAACAGATATTGAGAACCTAAAAAAGTATGAGTAATCCTCCAATAACGGCATATTCATGAAACTCTTACCTGTAATTCTAACAAAAACCCTAAACGTTTTGAAATTTGGGCTTTTAGTTTTCATCTTATTTTTTGTATTCCAAAGTTGCGATTCGAGACGAGTTTTCGATGAAAGCATTACGCTTCAAAATCAGGAGTGGAACCGTGCCGAACTACTTAAGTATAAGGTTAACATTGACGACACTCTCGCTTTAAACAATTTTTTTGTTGTCATGCGAAACACTTCCGATTATCCTTATAGTAATATTTACTTTTTCATGAACACCCATTTCCCTGATGGAAAAATTGCACGCGATACCCTCGAATGCTTCCTTGCCGATCAGGATGGGAAATGGCTGGGGAAAGCTAGTGGTAGCTTATGGACTTGCAAAGTACTATTCCGACAGGGTTTTAGGTTCCCCACGAAAGGTTCTTACACCTTCGAACTCGAACAAGCCATGCGTGTTGTCAATCTAAAAGGGCTTTCCGAGATTGGCATACGCATCGAAAAGATGAAATAATGATATTCTAATTTCTTATCACAAAAAAATATGGCCGTAAAATCAGATTCTAAGAAGTGGATTAAAAGATTTTGGATCTTTTATGTTTTCTGTTGGGCTTTTGTGTTGCTATTGTTTGCCCTCATTTCCCTTGGTTGGCTTGGGTTTATGCCTTCTTTCGAAGAACTCGAAAACCCCAGAAGCAATCTTGCATCCGAAGTCATTGCTGCCGATGGAGCCGTCTTAGGCAAGTATTATATCGAAAACCGCACCAATGTTCCCTTTAGTAAAATGTCGCCCAACATCATCAATGCACTCGTTGCGACTGAAGATGTCAGGTTTTTCGATCATTCGGGAGTGGATTTAAGAGCCGTTTTCAGGGCTACTTTCGGAGTATTTACGGGTGGCAACAAAGGTGGTGCAAGTACTATCACTCAACAACTTGCCAAGAACCTCTTCCCTCGCGATAAAAAAAACAGCTTCTTCAAAACCGTTTTCACCAAACTAAAAGAATGGATTACAGCTTCCAAACTCGAAAGCAACTACACCAAAGAAGAAATTTTGGCTATGTATTTGAATACTGTTGACTTCGGAAGCAATTCCTTTGGAATTAAATCGGCCGCCAAAACTTTCTTTAATTCCACTCCCGATTCTCTTACCATCGAACAATCAGCCACATTAGTCGGATTACTGAAAGCCCCGACGTATTACAGCCCCTTTTTAAACCCTAAAAATGCTGCAAATCGCCGCGCCGTTGTATTGAATCAGATGGTTAAATACAAATACATCACCCAAGAAACCTACGAGTCCCTCAACAAAATCCCAATTGATATGTCTAATTATCAATTGCAAGACCACCGTTCGGGTTTGGCAACCTATTTCAGGGAAGTTTTAAGGCTCGAACTGACTGAATGGTGTAAAACTCATCAAAAACCTGATGGCTCCAACTATAATCTGTATAAAGATGGTTTAAAAATACATACAACCATCGATAGCCGCCTACAGCGTTACGCCGAAGAAGCCGTCAAGGAACATTTAGCTAACGAACTTCAGCCTGAGTTTTTCAAGCATTGGAAAGGCGTGAAAAACGCACCTTTCTACAACCTCTCGAAACTCGAAGTCGACAATCTCATGATGCGCTCGGTAAAGAATTCCCCTCGTTACGCCGAGCTTAAAAGAGAAAGTCTTTCGGAAGAAGACATTATGCGCAACTTCCACACCCCTCAGCGCATGAGAGTATTCTCATGGAAAGGGGAAAAAGACACCCTCATGAGCCCATGGGACTCAATAATTTATTACAAAATGTTCCTGCAAGCCGGGCTGATGTCCATTGAACCCCAAACAGGTTTCGTCAAAGCATGGGTAGGAGGCATCAATTACAATCACTTTCAATTC
>CAIXTV010000064.1 GCA_903922465.1 uncultured bacterium | reverse complement strand
GCCCATGATGATAACGACCAACCCGTAGGGGCGGGGTTCGCCCCCGCCCATGATGATAACGACCAACCCATAGGGACGGGGTTCGCCCCCGCCCATGATGATAACGACCAACCCGTATGGGCGGGGTTCACCCCCGCCCATGATACCCAAAATGAAAACCCGCAAAACGATTTAGGGCGACCGCAAATAGGGCGACCGCAAATAGGGCGACCGCAAATAGGGCGACCGCAAATAGGGCGACCGCAAATAGGGCGACCGCAAATAGGGCGACCGCGAGGGTCGCCCCTACGGTTGTCCCAACGGTTGGCAATATTGTCGGGGCATACAAATCGTTGGTTGCAATTGAATGTTTGAAATTTGGGTCTTGGGTCTTCTTCCAAGAAGTCTACTAGGCTATATTTCCCTATCAATTCCCTACTGATGTAATTAGAACCAAAACCTATGAGGTTTCCAAAACCTGGTAGGTTTTCCTAATCAAATAAATTCCAAAAAGCTAAAAGTCTAAACTCCTCCTTGGATCTTTTCCTTTCCTTCAGCCTTCAGTCTAATAGTCTTCAGCCTTAAAGTCTCTCCTATCTTAAAAATGCCTACTTTTACCAGCTAAATTATTTTACATTAATATTAAGACATGAGAAAAATAAGCCTGTTCATTTGCGTTTCTCTTTTTAGTTTCCTTTCGTGGGCTCAAACCCCAAAGATTAAAGCTTATTTTACCCGTCCCGTTAACAATGCCGTTTCCTTAGGTGCAAGCGCAATATATCTGAACAGTCTAGTCGACGATACTTTAATAGCCTATATCAACAGAGCAAAATACACCCTCGATATTGCGGTGTACAGTTTCAACGAATCAACGGGCATCAGCAGCATTTCGGCTGCTATCAATAGTGCCTATTCACGTGGTGTTGCAGTGCGTTGGATTTACGATGGAAGCAGTTCAAACCCATCAATCCCCTTGCTCGATACCAACATTAAAAAGCTGCCAAGCCCAACTTCGATTGATTATGGCATTATGCACAATAAATTTATGGTAGTCGATGCAAACTCTTCTGATACCAGCGAACCCACCGTTTGGACAGGTTCTACCAATTGGACAACGACACAAATTGTTACCGATGCAAATAATGTCTTAATAATTCAAGATAAAGATGTTGCTTTAGCCTATACCACTGAGTTTAACGAAATGTGGGGGGGCACCGACCTAGCGCCTAATTTGTTGAATTCTAAATTTGGTTCATTCAAAACAAATAACACACCTCATTCCTTCAATGTAGGAGGCATAGCTGTGGAAGTGTATTTTAGTCCAACAGATGGAACCAACGCAAAACTTCAAAAAGCTATTGGCAGTGCTAATGTGGATATGTATTTTGGTATATATTCGTTCACCGTAGCGGCTGATGCCGATTCCATCATCAACAGAATACAAAACGGGATTTATGTCGCCGGTATCATCGATCCAACAAGCTCATCATATCCTCCTTATGCTTCCCTCACTCCTGTGATGGGAACTAACCTGATTAAAGATAATATTACAGGGCTCTATCATAACAAAATGCTCATTGTTGACCCTGCCGCTGCTTATTCTGATCCTCTTGTACTTACTGGATCTCATAACTGGTCGGCCTCTGCCGATACCAAGAATGATGAGAATACCGTCATAGTGCATAGTGCCGAAATTGCCAATATGTATTACCAATCCTTCTCTCAGAATTTCATTGACGAAGGCGGAACCCTTGTGGTACAATCGGGCATATCTACTGATGCAAAACCTTCAAACATTCAGCTCTATCCTAATCCTTGCAACGAATTTGTTAAGCTGAAAAGTATGGATGCAACTTTAATCAATAATGCAGAAATAAGTCTTTTTGATATTATGGGGAAAGAAATTCGTCCGATGCTTACTAAATCGAACGGCTCAATAAGCCTTGACACACGCATACTTAAGCAAGGCATTTATTTCGTTCAGATAAAAACAAAAGAAACGATTGAAATTAAAAAGCTGCAGCTGATTAAATAAAAATCTTAAACGACATAAATTTATATATCAACAATATTAAACTCAACAATATGGAATTTTCACACGATGCCTCATGGCAAAACTTCGAAGAGGTATTTAATGCAAAACTTCCCATTGCAGAAGCATGGAAGCTCATCATCGATTTCCACGAACAACAAAAGCCCAAAGACTATTGGTCAGAGATTCGTAAGTTAAATGTTGAAGGTGAACAATCTGATATTATTCGCTGGATTGAACAAATAGTTTCTGCATCTCCCATTTCGAAACGCACCATTGCCATTTGGATAGGCATCAGCAAACTCTTCGATGAAGAAAACGAAAGGGAGTATTATGCCATTTATTTGCAAGGTTCCGATAAGTATGACGAAAAAACGATTGAATGGGCAGAAGAACCTACTTACGAACCTGAACATAATTATGGTTTGGTGGATGTATTAAGCCAAATGGATCAACTACTGCATAAGGATGTAGAGGATTATACTTTCCTCGATTGGATGCTGCCACTTGCCTATATAGCCTTAACCTTTGATGATATCATAAGAACAAACCGACTCAAAAAAGAATTATTTCTGACAGGAAAAACTAAATTATATGTTTCTGCCGGTTTCGAAGAAGGAGACTATATGAATTTGACAGCAATAGAATAGATAAAAAGTCAGCAGTCCTCAGTCTGCAAAAGTACAAACATTCTGAATGCACATTTGCTAATTGCCGACTGAAGACTGCCGACTTTTTAAAATTATCCTAACAAACCACCATTCTTATAAATCTGGTACTGCGCATCGTAGAATTTATGTATTGATGCTGTTTTATTATTCTTAAGATTAGTGAACTCGCCTGTTAAAAAGTTAACTCGGATTGTATCTCCACTTTCTAACCCTATTTCATCTAATACTTCTGGCGTATAGGTTAAAATAGGCAATGCTGCATTGATGGCATTGCGTTCGTATATTGCACCATACGATTCGGCAAGAATACAAGATATCCCTAATGAAATAAAACAATCCACCGCTTGTTGACGCGAACTTCCTGCGCCAAAGTTTTTAGAAGTAATTACAATATCATTAGGTAAAGCTTTCTTTGCAAAGTCCTGATAACCTTTTAAATTATCGAAAGTATATTGTCCCATCTCTTTGATATCGGTGATAGTGAGGTAACGATTATGGAAGATCATATCGGTATCAATATCATCTTGTTTAATAATCCAAACCCTGCCTTCAACCACCGTTTTCTTTTCTTCGCTATGTTGTTTTGCGGAGGAAGCTAGTGGTTTCAATATGCCTTTTTTCTCAAACAATGCTGGATGATCAGGCAAATCGTCAGGAGTAGTAATGCTTCCGGCAATGGCAGAAGCAGCCACAATAGCAGGAGATGCTAAATACACTAAGCCCTTACCTTGTTTGCCCGAGAAGTTACGATTTCCAGTGCTAATAGTAACTTCTTCAGGTCCATTCTGACCAACTTGTCCGGCTGCACAACCTGCACAACCAGCATTCGAAACCAATGCTCCTGCATCTTTAAATATCTTAATTAAACCTTCATCCAATGCCTGATTCCAAATAGCATCGGTAGAAGGGACTATCTTTAAAACCACTCCCGGAGCCACTTTCTTTCCTTTTAATATAGAAGCCGCAACTCTTAAATCAGCAATGCGACCATTTGTGCAACTCCCAATAAAACCAGAATCGATTTTAGTGCCTTTAACTTTAACCACTGAAGTGTCGTCATGAGGATGTCCAGGCATTGCCACCATAGGAACGAAAGTAGTAAAATCTATCTCGTGAGTTTCTTTGTAAAGGGCATCAGCATCTGCCATAATGGGATCTAATTTTCGGCCTGTTTTTTCCTCACAAAACTGCATAATCTCTGCAGAAGGTGAAAATAAAATAATGATGGCTCCCATCTCAGTACCCATTGATGAAATAGTGATACGTTCATCAAGTGTAAAGTGGTCAACATCTTCGCCATAGATTTCAACCGAACAACCCAGTAGTTTATTCGCGCCAAATATACCTAATAGATTTAATGCGATGTCTTTTGCGCTTACTTTTTCAGGGCGTTTCCCTTTTAAAATAATTTTAACTGATTCGGGGACTTTAAACCAAACAGAGCCCTTAGCCCAAGCAGCGGCAATGTCCTGATCGCCCATGCCTTGTCCAAAAGAACCTAAAGCACCCATTATGTTAGCATGAGAATCTGTGGAAACAAAAGTGCTTCCGGGCCATACCATGCCTTTATCAATAGCAATGTGTGTTCCTACTCCTGCATCTACATCGAAAACTGTAATGTCGTTTTCGCGGGCATATTGACGGCAATAGTGTTGATTTGCCGCATATTTCTGATCAGAACCCCCAGGGTTGCAATCGAAAGTGAAAATGGTTTTAGAAGCATCATGCACGCTAAACCCATTGTCGATAAGATTATTTACTACATTAGCCCCTCCAAAGTCTCTGGCTGCACGGGTGTCGATAACAACATCGATGATTTCTTCAGGTTTAACAGTTTTCTGTTGAGAATGATTAGCTAGGATTTTTTCTATTATATTCATTTGTTTTTTATTTGGTGATTTAGTGATATTGCGATTTAATGATTTAGGATTTACTTTTTTGCTTTTGATTAAGTGTTTTTTTAGACGAGGCTAAGATTGATAGGACTTCAGTTGTTTCTTTTAGGATGGCTTCAATATTTTCCTTTTTGATTAGTTCCGCACCTTCTAAGATTTCTAACTAAAAAACAGTTTCGTCTGCTTCTTCAACACAAATACAAATCTTGGAGTAGAACTCAGCGTCTGATCTAGCTCTGGTTGCTGCTCTATAGTTGGCCGCAATTGATGTTCCTGGCTTGCACAGTTGATTCCCGATAACAAATCCGGCAGTATTTCGAGGAAATATGTTAACTAATTTAATGATGTCAATTGCATGTTTTTTAGTTCTTTGCCTTAATATTTCACTTGTCATATTAATCGATTTATCAATAAATATAGTTAACCCTTAAATCACCAAACCACCAAGTCGCAAAATAAATAATTCTATTTCAATCTATCTTTAAATGGCTCAAATGTCATAAAGTCCGCATGATGAACAACAAAAGCTTCTGTGGTTCGTTTAACCATATCGCCTTCACCTGCATGGGTGGCAATGATATGACAGACTTCAGCAGGCACTCCGCATTGCTCTGCTAATGAAACCCCCGAGAAGGGATGACGAAGATATTTTCCGTATTTACCTTGTACGGATTTTCCATCTTTTAATTCATATTCTAATAGTTTACCTACGTCTGCTAAAATTGCACCTGCAATTAAAACATCCATGTTAACAGGCAAATCTTCTTTGAAAAAAGTATTCATTTTGGTTCCACAATCCCAAGCAATATGTACCACAGCTCTTTTATGGTCCATAAAAGAAACTTTTAAATCAGGCCCACATAGCAAAGTGAAGGGAATAGTGTTTAAATCATTCGGGCTTAATACACTTCTTTCGAGAGCAAGGGCCCAGGTGTTAGTTGTTTGTTCACGTAATTGGAGGTTTTTTATCCAATCCAATTCAGGCCAAAGCAATTTGGCTTTTTCTATAAATTCAGGTTTAATGTCATTGCACATAGTTATTGTTTTAAATTCGAATACAAAGAAATGAAATCATCTTTGTATACACAAATAAAATTGCAAGAATATAAATTAAAGAGAATGTTTTGACAAATATTTTGTGAGCTTTCCAAGGTGGATTGTTTTAAAATCACCTTCAATAAACTTGCCGATTTTACTCAAACTTTCACCGGCACCGCACTCTAAGAACAGTTTAATGCCCGATTGATTCATTTTTTCAATGGTTGCTTGCCAGTTCATTCGATGATGAATATTATCTGCTAATTCCTTGGCAATTGTTTCAGGTTTAGTGATGAATTGTTGGTTTAATAAGGAAACAATCGGTACAATCGGCATTTGAATGTCTATTCCTTTAACATAATCACTGAATTCTTCGGCAGCTTTATGCATGAATTTAGAATGGTATGGACTGTTTACTTTTAGTATCCGACAATATAATGCACCTTCTTCAGTTGCTTTTTGAACCACTTGGCTTACAATTGGTTTTAGACCAGAGATAACAAAGGTATGTTGATTGTTTCGATTAATAATTTCGATATTATTATTGTTCCCAATGAGCTGGGTGATATCATTTTCGGTAAAACCAACAATAGTTGCCATTGAGAATGAATTACCCAAGGTATGATTATTGATTATTTGAAATGCAGTGCGTATTAAGTCAAATCCTGTTTTAAATGATATGGCCTTTGAATGATATAAGGCAGCATAAATCCCCATGCTATAACCGCTTACTAATGCGGGTTTTATTTTTAAGGTTGAAAGAAAATCAGAAACAGCACAACTGAAAATATATGCTAAGTATTGTGAGGGTAGTTCTTCGCCAATGAAATTATTTGTTTCCTCATCAAAACCTGAAAGTTTTAAAGAAGTAATATCCTCAGACCTCTCTAATAGTTTGTCAATATTAAAGCCAAAAGAACGAATTATGTCTTTTTCGTTCCCAATATATTCATTGACAAAGGGAGGGAAGATAAATGCAAGTTCTGAATTCAAGGGTAAATTTATTTTGAAAGTAAAATGAGTTTTAAAAACAACAAACCTTCATATGGGAAATGATATTCTATTTCAATACTATCAACACCCAATTTAGAAGAAAGTTTTTGTAAGCCCCCTAAAAGTTTCACTTTACATTTATGGGCATCGTATAATCTTAACTCAACATCAGTCCATAGGACATTGTTAGTCATCCAGCTAACTCCAAAAGCTTTAAATGTTGCTTCTTTACAGGAAAACGCTAAAGGGAAATAAAGAGAAGCATCTAATGAGTCTTCTTTTTCTAATTCATAATCAGTAAAAACATCTTCTTTGCAGGGGAAACTAAATTGATTATCGTTTATGTATTTGATTATTTTTTTCGTTTCTAATAAATCAATACCACATCCCAAAACATGCATAAACTGAATAAATTAGATTACAGTTCAGTTATATTGTTTTCGTGAACTATAATTAGCATTGTGGTATCAATGAGTTGCCCTATAGTTTCAACAGGGTTTTTAACCACAAATTTTCCGATGGTTTTTAAATCTATATTTAAGGTGTACTTCTTTTTAAATATTTCAATTAGTTCTAGAAACATTAGAGAATCACCATCAATATCACGGATAATATTAGTGTTGTCATTGATTTCTGAAGCATCTACATCACACTCTTCCATAAAGAAGTTGTAAACAACTTCTGACACTTCGCTTCTTGTATTTTCAGTAATTTTAGCCATAACAAATTTTAATTAGTTGGCAAAGGTACAAAAAATCTAATATTTTTTAAGAACGATAACTGCATTGTGCCCTCCAAAAGCAAATGAATTGGAAAGTGCATAATTAATTTTGTGAGGACGAGCAACATTGGGAACATAATTTAGGTCAAGCTCTGGGTCAGGAATATCTAAATTTATAGTCGGCGTAACTAATTCATTAACTATGCTCTGGACTGTAATAATTGACTCAATAACTCCTGCTGCACCAATGGTATGTCCAATCATAGACTTTGAAGATGAAATTGGAATTTGATAGGCTAAGTCCCCAAAAACTTTTTTTATAGCCATGGTTTCATACTTGTCATTTAACATGGTGGAGGTCCCATGTGCGTTTATGTAATCGACGTCAGAGGGTTTAATGCCTGCGTTTTTAAGAGCGGATTCTATTGCAAAAGCAATTCCTTCCCCATCTTTTTTCGGTGCCATAATGTTATAGCCTTCGCTTGTGAGAGCATAATTAAGCATTTCTGCATAGATAACAGCATTTCGATTTTTTGCAGATGTTTCTGATTCGAGGATAATAATTCCAGCCCCTTCTCCGATTACAAATCCATCTCTATTTAATGAAAATGGTTTGCTTGCTTTTTCAGGGAGGCTGTTTTCGGTGGAAAGGGCATAAAGTTCATTAAACCCCTCAATTTCTTCGAAGTTAACAATTGAGTCAGCACCTCCAACAATAACAACATCAGCTTTCCCAGTAGATATCATGTCATGACCTAAGGCCATTGCATAGGCTGAAGATGCACAGGCTGATGTTACTGTGTAATTTGCTCCCAGCAATTCGAACTCAAGAGAAATCCATGCCGACATAGCATTGCTCATGCTTTTAATAACTTTGTTTTGAGGAGTAGTCCCTTTCTCAGCAGAAGTATTTGCAGTGCTGACTACACCTAAGATGACCCCACATCTGGTTTTATCCATTGTGTCGAAATCGATTCCACTATGTTTGATAGCATCTTTTGCAGCAACATAGCACATTTTTGTCACCCGTGTCATTTGCTTTGAAACTCTTTTGGTTACATATTTCTCAGAATATTCGATGAATTCATCAGGAACTTGCGCTGCAATTTGAGTTTGTAAGCTTGTGGCATCAAATAAATTTATTGGACGAACTCCACTTTCCCCTTTTTTTAAATTCTCCCAGTTGGTTTCTAAATTTAATCCTAGGGAAGTTATCATCCCCATTCCTGTTATCACAACTTTTCTATCCATTTTACTTTATATTATATTTATCATATCAAAAGGACCCTTTTCCATCCCGAAATATTCTTTGAGTGCCTTATTTAATTCGTCTTTTTTTATTGGGTAATTTTCAATGTAATAACTAGATGCACAAATATATGAACTTATTATTCGGTTTGTAATTGTTTTTTCTAATTCAACATTTTCATAAGGGGTATTCACATTATTGTCTATCGGGTATTGATAAAACCCTTTATTTGTTTTTTGACCCAGATTTCCGTCATTTATATGTTTTTTCAATAATGCAAGTAAATCAGTGTATTTTTCTGTTTTTAATTGATGAGAATATTGTTCTATAGATGAATGCATTACATCAATGCCTACACTGTCGAAAAAATCAAAAACCCCAATGGGGAAAACGGTTTTTAATATAGCATCAAGTTCATAATATGATAAATCATTTTCTTGTTGAATCTTAAATGCTTCATTCTGAATTTCAAGTGCTATTTTATTTAACATGAAAGCGTTTTTCTGTTCTAATAAAATTGAATCACGTTTTATTTGAAAACAAAAAGCTTGCATTTTACTGTTAATTTGGGGGTCTTTTTTTTCTCCCTGAATAATTTCAACTATGTTTCTCATCCCAATAGGATAGAAAAAATGCAAGCCTACCAGTTTTTCCGGGAACTTATATTTTTCATTTAAAATAGAAGGAAGTATAGAAGAGGAATTTGATGCAATTATAGTTTGTGAGTTAGTAACAAGATTTAATCGTTCAAATAAGGCTATTTTTGAAATTGTATTTTCCCAAATGGCCTCAATAATTAATTCACAATTTGAAAGTGAGTTAAGGTCGGAAGTTATTATGGTTGAATTTATTCTTTTCTCATAGGAGGAAGACGAAATTAAATCAAATTTCAGCTGCCTTTTAATCTTTTTAATAAAATAGGCTTTTAATTCTTCGGGATTTTCAGATGGATGGCAAACCCAAATTAAGTCTAAATCAAATAAATTTAAATAATAGAACAGGTCTGTGCCCATTTTACCACTTCCAATTATACCTACTTTTTGAAAAACAAGATTCATTCAACTGATTATTTATGATCAAAATTTATTGTTATACATGTCGTAAAAAAAATGCCCATATGAATACGGACATTAAAATGATAGTCTTTTTAATATTTTCAGGTAAGTTTTTTTATACCATAGTCTGATGCAGGCATAAGCAAAATAGTTGAGTCTTCATTAATGGAAGTAATTCCATCAGAGTCACCAAGATTATCTCTGCCAGCAGAAGTAGTAGTGTTCTCTGCAAAAGCCAAGTTAAGAGTGGAAGTGACAATAATCATAAAAGCAATTCTCAAAAGTCTTTTCATTTTCTGAGTTTAAGTTAAGCACGAAAATTTGATGCAAAGGTAATTATACTTTTAGAATGTAGTATAAAATCTCACAATAATAACCATAAAAATGTTTTTAACAGTATCAATGGTGAAAATTTATTTATGCTCTAATTTAATAACAAATACAAGTGAAAATAGGAGCAAGATTCGGTTCAAGCGATAATTGTATTTATTTTTAATTTAAGGTTTTTGATTCTATATTCAACATCATATCTGGTTAGTTCTCTACTTTATTTTAAGGATCTTGTATGTTTTAACCTCGTCTTTAAAATGAAATTTCAAGTAATAAAATCCTTGTGAATAGGAACACATTTTAATACAATAGTTTTCTGACAAGTTATCGAAAAGGGTCAGGCTCTTAATCAATTTTCCAATCGAATTAAATAATTCAACTTCAACATTTTTTGATGAACTAATATTGAAAAAGAATTCATCTTCAAAAGGATTAGGATAGATTGAAATTTGTGATTTTTCAATTTCTTTTATCCCAATACAAGAAATTTCTTCAATTGTTTGCGTGGCAGAAGCAGAACAAGTAGTTGCAGGATTAGTATAGGCGTAAGTAAGAATATGAGTTCCTATTCCTGCTATGGCAGGGTCAAAACTACCACTACTAACCCCAGTCCCCGAATAGGTTCCGTTTAATGGATTACCTCCAGTTAGAATAAATGCAGGTTCTTCAAAGCAAACAGTATCGTGTTGCAAGGGAATGGTAAAACTTACCACAGGAAGTGGATTCACTAAGAGCGTGTCAGAAATTGAAGAATCAGATGGACAAACCCCACTAGTAATTATAGCACGAAAATATGTGGTTGTTGTTAATATGGGGGTCGTATAGGTGGAATTATTAGCTCCACTTCCTCCACTAACATTTGTCCAAGAAGTAGTATTATTTGGCGATTGTTGCCATTGAATTGTTCCAGAAAATCCACTTAAGCTAATAGTTGAAGTGTTCCCTGAGCAAATTGGAGAAACAGCATTTGCAACTCCTCCAACAGAAATTGGATTCACCATTATAGAATCTGAATTGGAATTTGCAGATGAACATGCTCCATTTGTTACAATCGCACGATAATAGGTGATTACATTAAGTGGGGCAGTTTGATAAGTGGAATTAGTAACTCCACTTCCTCCAATAACATTTACCCATGAAGATGTTCCATCAGGGGATTGTTGCCATTGAATATTCCCTGTATAGCCAGTTAAAGAAACAGAAGACGAAAAGCCTTCGCAAACCGGAGAAATTGTAGTCGCGATTCCACCAAGGGACTGGGCGTCAATTAAAACTGTGTCAACAGTTGAATTTGCAGAGCAAGCTGCATTGGATAATATTGCTCTATAATAGATCAATGTTGTCAAAGCTGGACTTGTATAAGTGGATGTATTTGCTCCACTCCCCCCTGTTACATCAGTCCAAAGTGAAGTTCCATTAGGAGATTGCTGCCATTGAATATTACCAGAGTATCCTGTAAGCGATATTGTAGAAACAGAACCTGAGCAAACGGGAGAATTAGAAGTTGCAATTCCTCCAATAGGAACTGAAAGAACCATAACATTGTCGATGGAAGATATGACACTGGCACAAGCTCCACTAGTTATAACCGCCTGATAAAATGTGGTAATATTCAAAGGAGGGGTGGTGTAAGATGCACTATTTGCGCCACTGCCACCTGTTACATTGGTCCAAGAAGAAGTCCCGTCTGGTGATTGTTGCCATTGAATATTTCCTGTAAATCCGTTTAAAGTGACAACAGTTGTGTTCCCAGCACAAATTGGAGATGCAGCATTAGCTCCCCCACCAACTGACAAGGGGCTAATAATTACTGTATCAATACTTGAATAAACAGATGGGCAAACTCCATTAGAAACTAATGCACGATAATAAGTTAATGATAATAAAGAAGGAGTAGTATATGAAGTTGTATTTGCACCACTTCCCCCACTAACATCATTCCATAAAGTACTTCCGTTGGGGGATTGTTGCCACTGAATATTTCCAGTGAACCCCGATAATGTAACCGTTGAAGTTGAACCAATGCAAACTGGAGAAATTGCTGTTGCAAACCCACCAACAGGAACAGGGAGCACGATGATGGTGTCAATTTCAGAATAAACTCCTATGCATGCGCCATTGGTAACAATCGCCCTGTAAAAAGTTGTAGAAGATAAAGAAGAAGTAGTATAAGTAATTGCAGTTGCACCACTTCCCCCGCTAACATTAATCCATGAAGAAGTTCCGTTTGGAGATTGTTGCCATTGAATAGATCCTGTGTACGCACTCAACGTTACAGTAGATGAATTTCCAGAACAAATAGGGGAAGTAGATGTAGTTATTCCCCCAACAGAAAGAGAATTAACCACTATGGTGTCTAAAATGGAAGTAGCAGAAGGGCATACACCATTAGTTACTATGGCTCGATAGTAAGTGCTGGTTAATAGCGGAGGGGTAGAATAAGTATTAGTAGTTGATCCGTTTCCACCAACAACATTAGTCCATGATGTAGTTCCGTCATTTGATGATTGCCATTGAATAGTTCCTGTATATCCAGCCAATGTTACAGTAGATGTATTCCCTGAACAAATGGGAGACAAGGCAGTCGCAATTCCTCCAAGGGAAGGTGCATTCACTGTAACGGTATCTAAAGCTGAATTCGTTGAAGGGCAAACGCCATTAGTTACAATAGCACGATAATAAGTTGTATTAATTAATGAAGGTGTAATATAGATTGAAGATGTTGAACCACTGCCCCCACTGACGTTTGTCCAGGAAGTGGTTCCGTCTGGTGATTGTTGCCATTGAATATTTCCAGTATTTCCAACTAATGATATGCTTGAAGTGTTCCCTAAACAAATAGGTGACAAGGCTGTTGCAACACCGCCAACAGATGTTGCATTTACAACAACAGTATCTATGACGGATATAGCAGAACTGCATACTCCATTAGCTACTATTGCACGATAATAAGTACTTGTAAATAATGCAGGAGTCGTATAAATAGAAGTAGTAGCGCCACTTCCTCCTGTTACATTTGCCCATGAGTTTATGCCATCGGGCGATTGTTGCCATTGGATGGTTCCAGTATTGGCACTTAAAGTTATTGTAGATGTGCTACCTGAACAGATGGGAGAGTTAGCAGTAGCAGTGCCACCAACAGAAAGGGCATTAACAACAATTGTGTCTGACACAGAAAAAGCAGAAGCACATACTCCATTCGTAACTGTTGCACGATAATAAGTAGTTGAGGATAAAGTAGGAGTTGAATAAGTAATGCTGTTAGCACCACTTCCTCCAATAACATTAGTCCACGAAGAAATTCCATTTGGTGATTGTTGCCATTGAATTGTTCCTGAGTTTCCACTCAATGTAATGGTGGATGTATTTCCTGAGCAAATAGGTGAAATTGCAGTTGCAGTTCCCCCAACTGAGGCAGTATTTACAATAACAGTATCTAAGACGGAAGTTGCAAAGGTGCATGCTCCATTTGTTACAATAGCACGATAAAAAGTAGTAGTTGATAATGCAGGAGTAGTGTAAATAGTTCCTGTTGCACCACTTCCACCAATAACATTAGCCCAAGAAGTAAGGCCATCAAGAGATTGTTGCCACTGGATTGTTCCTGTATAAGCAGTTAAAGTTATTGTTGTTGTACTTCCAGAACAAATAGGAGAAATAGCTGTGGCGATTCCACCTACAGAAGGAGAATTCATAATGACTGTGTCAATACTTGAATAAACAGATGGGCAAACTCCGTTTGAAACAACAGCACGATAAAAAGTTGTTGAAAATATTGATGGAGTGTTATAAATGGCAGTATTTGCTCCACTTCCACCTGTAACATCAGTCCATAAGGAAGAACCGTTTGGTGATTGCTGCCATTGAATATTACCTAAATATGCAGTTAATGAAATAGAAGAAGTTGAACCAGAGCAAACTGGTGAAATGGCTGTGGCGGTTCCACCTATTGGGGTAGGAAGAACTGTTATGGTATCTGTTATTGAAAATACTGAAGTGCATGCACCATTGGTAACTATGGCCCTATAAAAAGTGGTTGACGATAATACAGAAGTAGTATAAGAATTAGAAGTTGCACCACTTCCTCCACTAACATTTATCCATGAAGAAGTTCCATTAGGTGATTGTTGCCATTGAATACTCCCTGTATAAACGCTAAGAGAAACTGTTGATGTGTTTCCAGAACAAATGGGAGAGATGGCAGTTGCAATACCTCCGACAGAGGGTGTGTTAACAACAACTGTATCCAGAATAGAGATTGAAGAAGAGCAAGCTCCATTAGTTACAATGGCACGATAAAAAGTAGTAGTAGGTAGTGTTGGGGTGGAATATGTTGCAGTAGTTGCGCCGCTTCCTCCACTCACATTTGCCCATGAAGTAATTCCATCCGATGATTGTTGCCATTGAATTGTTCCTGTATAAGCTGTTAAGCTAATAGTAGAAGTGCTTCCCGAACAAATTGGAGATAGGGCTGTTGCTGTTCCTCCAACAGAAGGTGCATTTATGATAACTGTATCAATAACAGAAAAGGAAGAAGCACAAGTGCCGTTGGTTACAACTGCACGGTAATATGTAGTCGAACTTAATGAAGGTGTGCTATAGCTTGAGGTTGTTGACCCACTGCCTCCACTGACATTTGTCCATAATGAAGAACCGTTTGGTGATTGTTGCCATTGAATAGATCCAGTATTTCCACTTAAGCTAATTATTGATGCACTGCCTGAACAAATTGGAGAAATTGCAATCGCAGTTCCTCCTATTGAAGGTGTGTTAACTAATACTGTGTCAATAACAGAATAGGCTGATGAACAAATTCCATTTGTTAGGACAGCGCGATAAAAAGTAGTTGTGGATAAAGATGGGGTGGTGTAGGTTGAACTTGTTGCACCACTTCCGCCAACAACATTAATCCAAGAAGAAGAGCCATTAGGGGATTGTTGCCATTGAATGTTCCCTGTGTAAGATGCAACACTTATGGTGGTAGTGTTTCCAGAACATATAGGTGAAATTGCTGTGGCTATTCCCCCTACAGAAGGAGAGATTATATTAATAGCCAATGCTTGAGATTCATCTCCTACACAAATAGAATTTATTGAATGAACACTTAAAGTTGCGTTTCCAACGAAAGTGTTATTCCAATCGATAGAAATTAAGGTGTCGTTACCAATAACAGTTCCTGCATTAGAAGGTGTAAGGGTCCAAGAGTAGGAGATGGCATCGTTGACGGCATTAACCCAATAAGTTGTATTTGCAGGATTAGAGCAAAGAGAAATTGCTCCGGAAGGAGTTGTTGGAGTTCCAGGTTTTGGAAAAATAGAGATATCAGCTCCATTATCAGAGCCAATTATTGAAGGATTTGAAGAGATTACTCTAATTCGATAGTTTGTTCCGTAAGGCATGTTTGAAGGAATAGTTGCAGAGATAGTGCCTGAAGTTGTGGAGGCGACGGATCCTATGGTTGTATAACTTCCATAATTACCATTGTAATCGGATAGTTGAGCCGAGAAAATATTTCCGGGATAGAACAAATTTATTGCTGTGTAAGGAACGTTAAGGCTAGAGCCTGCACATATATTGGTTGAGGAAAGAGTGCCTGTTACGATAGAAGAGTTTGGGAGGATATAAACCAATCCCGAAATAAAATTGGCAGTGACAATATTGAAATTTCCATCAGAAAATTCGAGGGAAGTGGGAGAGTTGGTGAATGTAAGGGGGGTTTCGGTGCCTGGCAATCCAATGGGGAGGAAACGGATGGAGAAAATGACGGAATCGTTTGCGATAGTTTGTCCAGAGACACTATTCCACGAAAAACTAAGTTTTCCTGCGCTGGTTTGGGCATAGCCAAAACTTAATGAATCCATTCCTGTTAATCCAAATTGTTCGGTTTTAATGAAGGCAACCTTAGTTGGGTCAAAAGAAATGGTGCCTTGCATGGTGAGGATGTTATTAAATCCTTTAACCCTGACTGGAACGAGAACTTCAGAATTATATGGTGCATTGATAGAATCAATTTTTAAGGTTAAACTTGAGGGTGTGGAAGTGTTAATTACGCTAACTTTTCCGTTGGTGTAAGCAGCTGCGATAGCAGAGTAGCTTGAGTCGACAACTTCGCGGATGGTGGGAACATCAATGAAGGAAAGGTTTGAGAAATTTCCCGGACTTCCGATTACATTAAATAAAACAGAAAAAAGAACCGATGAATCGGGAGCTGAATAGCCTGCAAAGGCAGGGTCGCTCCATATGTAGGTTATTTTTCCTGCAGAAGCAAGGGTGGTTCCAAAGTTGGTGGTATTCATTCCTGGTAATCCGTATTGGATGCTGCTAAAAGTCATAACAGAGGGGTCGAATTGTAGGGTCCCTTGAAGGGTAAGGATATGGTTAAAGTATTTTGCCCTAATGGGAACTGTTACTTGTGAACTAGGTAAAACACTGATGGTGTCGGCCATCATTTTAAAAGAACCTACGACTTGATTGGTTTGAACTGTAAGCGACCCATTGGTTAAAGTAGTGTTTAGGGTGATCCAATTTCCGGCATCATTTTGAATCGCTTCGATAATTGTTGGAGTGTTGGTGAAAAGTATGGGGCTAATTTGTCCGGGATTGCCAATGACATTGAATCGTATGGCAAAGACGGTGGCTGAATCGGCAAGACTAATGCCATTTAAGGAGTTATCGAACCATAAAAAGCTTACTTTATTTAAGGAATGGCCAAAACTTCCTGAGTTCATACCCGCTAATCCGAATTGTTGGACATCAACAAATTGGAGTATAGTGGTGTCGTACTGTATTGAGCCTTGAAGGGATAAAATAGATTGAAAATCTTTTACTTTCACAGGAATAATAATCTGACTGCCGTTGGGTGCCACGAGGTGTTGGGCGAAAAGACTAACATTATTGGTAAGTGGAGGGGCAGATGCATTGCTGAAATTTACTAAACAAATCATTATAAAAATAAATGCTAGAAGTTTTTTCATAGTATGGGTGTATGAGTTTTGATGAATTTGGTAGAAAGTGCAAATATATATTTTATTTAAATGCTTTTATAATGAGGGCCATAAAGTTCGAAAACATTTCGCAAGATATTGATTTTAAAGATAAAAAAATGAGGTAGGGCATCAATGTAAAACAATAGAATAGCGGGCGGAGCATGAAGTTTCGGTCAGAGTGCTTAATTTGGGGTTTTGTTTCAAAATAGAGGCAGTTTTTATTTCAGCAGCTCATGTTTGAGTGATATTTAAGTTGTTATAATATTCATCAGGGAGAATTTTTCATTTATTCAAAATTAATGGTGTTTTGTAGCATTATTAGGCATATAATTTTATTCGATTGTGAAATCAAATATTCTATTATTAAATTATAATAAGGTAGGGGGGTGAATTTTTTAGGCGGATGGGTTTTCGATATGTGCGGATTAGAATATGATGTGTACGGATAATAATTGACAATTGACTGTTGATAGTTAAAAGTTGCACCTTGTCAATTGTCAACTAAAAAGCCTCACTCCAAGCTATAGGCACTCTAGTCGCTTCCTCAACTAATATCATATCATTTCCATTTCAAACCAACTTAACCCCATTTCAAACCAACTCAACGCATTTCTAACCAACTCAACCTCATTTCTAACCAACTCAACCCCTTCGCCAACCAACTCAACCCTATTCACAACTAACTCAACCCCATCTCAAACCATTTTAAGCTCATCTCAAAGCAACTCAACCACAACTCAACCCAACTCAACCTCATTTCAAACTAACTCATGCTCATATTTCAAAATTTAAGGCTCATATCGTAAAAACTAAGGCGTTTTGCTTTAAATACAACCCACATATTCAATCATTTAGCTCTTGTGCTTTTTAATTACTGACTTATTCCGCATCATCCAAATGACGAAATTTTTAGTGCTTGAAAGAAAACCCAAATTACACCCTGTGGTTTCATCCTTTAGTGTTGATATAGTTTTGTCTTTCCTTTCTATCAGGTAAGTTCCTACTAAGAAAAAGTTAGGATGAATTAAATTAAACAGATTAACACTAAGCTTTCCAGTAAGTTCTCTAAGAGTTTAGCAGTTATATTGAAGGAATTCCTCTTTGCGAACATTGTGTTAAAATCCGAAACATAATGAAGGATTAATTTATGATTGTAATAAAGCTTGGTGTGCCCAGGGGATGTTGACTCGGGATGTGGGTTTAATGGCTTGTAAGTTCTGTTTTGAGGTTGTTTATTTCATCTAAGGGGAAGTGAATTCTTGAAAATAAAAAAGCCCGGATTGACCGGGCTTTTTTTATTTGAGTTTAGAAAGCTTATTTAAGAATGACTTTTTTGGTTATTATATTGTTCCCTTGTTCGATGCGGAGCATATAGATACCTGAAGCATTACCACTTAAATTAACAGCTGTTTTAGTGTTGTTTAATTTAACTGATTTAACTTGCTCTCCTAATAAATTGTAGAAATTAGCGGTAGCAGGAGTGCTGTTAAGTAATTCGATGTTCACGATGCCTGTTGAAGGGTTAGGGAATACTTTTACATCGGAGTTTGAAGATTCTTTAACTCCAGTCCATTGTTCGATATTCCAACCTATATCAAAACCGGCTTCTGAGAATTGATATAAATAAGTTGCGGTAGTTTTATAACGTTTTGAAGTTGTTACTCCATAATTAAGATTTGCGCCAAAGGGATCGTAGTAGCAATTGGCATAGGTAACGTCATAGGATTGAAAGGGTACGAGAAATTCGTTTAAATGCGAAGTTTGAACAGCGCCGGTTCCATAAGTGTGAATGGTGTCGCCAAAAACATAGGTATAGCCAGGTACAAAAGTGATGTTAACTCCAATGATTTGGTTGGCTGGAACGTTAATTCCAACAGGAATAGCAATATTCTTACCATAATAAAGGGTAGTGTCGCTGTCGGTTAAGACATGTTTGATGACTACTTTAGCTGGGTCGGTAAGCTTTGCTTCGTATCCGAATTGGTTGGCGCTACCCATCATTTTAGGTGATTTGTAAAAAAATGAATCGGGGGCTTCTACCCAAAAGCTAGAATGAAAGGCATTGTTTTCGAGAGGTTGATTGTAAACAAACTCGAAAATCAAGGTGTCGATAGAAGCATTTCTTTTTTCGTACCAAGCAATAATGCCCACTGAGTCGACATAGTAAGGGATGCCAGGTTGAATGAGAGGGGCAGATAAATTTGGGTCAAAAGCAACAGAATAAGGGTCGATGACCTGTCCGGCTGAGTTATTCCAGACATAAGAAACTCCAGCTGCGGTGGTGTTAACGGTAACAACGGTTGAGTCGGGAAATAGATTTTGGCTAAAACCAACGCCTGCGCCTGTGGATGCATAAACATTAGCATAGATGTCGTCAGTCATATAAACCCAACCTAAATCAATGTTTTTGGCAGTTTTTAGGTTTTGGATTTGTTGAAATTTATCGGGACTGATTTTTTCGCCCAAACGATTGTTTGTGGATTTGATTTGTTGTGCATTTAAGCTGAGGAATAAGCCAGCCAAAAGCACTAAGAGCGTAATTTTTTTCATTTTGATGGTTTTTTTAAAGGTTAATAATCCAATGGATTTGATTTACGTATGCAAAGATAATACTTTTTTACGGGAAATATAAAAGTATGCTTATGATTTTTTTTTGATAGGGAATTATCTTTCATGTAAATTAGAATGTAAATGCGGTGTTTTGTAAATAAAAAAAACCCGGCAGAACCGGGTTTTTAATTATGAAAATAAGCTAACTTATTTAAGGATTACTTTTTTGGTAATTACATTGTTTCCTTGTTCGATGCGTAGCATATAGATGCCAGAAGCATTACCACTTAAGTTAACAGCAGTTTTTGTATTGTTTAATTTAACTGATTTAACAACTTCGCCTAATAAATTATAGAAGTTAGCAGAAGCAGGAGTGTTTTTGCTTAATTCGATGTTTACAATTCCTGTTGAAGGATTTGGGAATACTTTAACGTCAGTGTTTGCAACTTCGTTGATGCCAGTTACTTCTTCGATGTTCCAGCCAATGTCGAATCCGCCATCAGTGAAAGGATACATAATGTTGTTCATTAAAGCAGTTGAGCCACCAGTCCATTGTACGTAACGGGTTTTGGTCATAGTCATATAGCTGAGGTTATAACCGAATGGATCATAAAAAATATCAAGAGCAGGACTTGCGTCTTCTGAATACCAACCAAAAGCGAAAGAACTTAAATGTGCAGTTTCAATTGCTCCAGTTCCGTATGTTTTAATAGTATCACCAAATACATTGGCAGTGCCAGGAACATAATTGATAGATAAACCTGTGATTTGATCAGCAGGAATAGTAAGACCAACAGGGATAGTAATATATTTACCATACATCATGGTAGTGTCACCAAGGGTTAAAGGATATTTTATAACGGTTTTGGCAGGATCAGTTAATTTTGCATAATAACCAAATTGGTTAGCGGCACCGTGTGTTTTTGGAGCTTCGAACCACATTGTGTCAGGTGTTCCGGCAATATAAACTTCATAAAATGAATTGTTGGTTGCTGCAGGGTTGTGTGTGAACTCAAGAATAAGAGTATCGGTTGCAGGTAGACGTTTAGCATACCAACCTAAGATACAAACTGAGTCGATGTAATAAGATTTTCCGGCAGCTAATAAAGGAGTAGTAAAAGCTGGGTCGAAAACTACTGAATAAGGGTCAAGAACTTGACCAACAGCCATAGACCAATTGTAATTAACACCTGCTGTTCCTGCTGTTACAGTAACAACAGTTGAATCAGGATACAATATGTTAGAATAATAAGTAGCACCAGTGCTGCTGCTAATAGCATACACATCGTCGGCAGGGAAAACCCAACCTAAATCGTTGTTTTTAGCAGATTTCATTTGTTGAATCTGGGCCATGTTGATTTTTTCTCCTGTTTGTTTCTTAACAGGTTGTATTTGCTGAGCATTGAGGTTTAAAAACAAGCCAGCAAAAAGCATTAAAAGGGTAATTTTTTTCATGTTTTTGAATTTGTGGGTGATTAATTGTTATTTGATTTTACAATCGCAAAGATAGTATGTTTTTTTGAGATAAATTAAAACTGCAAGTTTTTTAATGGTAAAAAATGTTAATTTAATGCAAAGGTGCTTATTTCTCAATATTTAGCTCATGTCCCATGAGGGTTTGTTTTGTTTTTAAATAGTTGAAGTTATGCTTGTTTGGTTCGATAATTAGTGGGATATTTTCGATGATTTCTATTCCATAACCCATCAAGCCAGCTTTCTTTACGGGATTATTGCTTATGAGTCTAATTTTAGCAGCATTAAGATCCCTTAGGATTTGTGCTCCAATGCCATAATCACGTTCATCAGCTTTAAATCCTAATTCAACATTTGCTTCAATAGTGTTTTTACCTTGTTCCTGCAAATGATATGCTTTTAGTTTGTTTAGCAGTCCAATGCCTCTTCCTTCCTGATTCATGTATAAAACGACTCCTTTGCCTTCGGCGTCAATTAATTTCATGGATTCATGTAATTGATCGCCGCAATCGCATTTCGAGGAGCCGAAAATATCACCAGTGACACATGAAGAATGCACACGCACTAAAACTGGCTCATCGGGTTTCCATTCGCCTTTAGTAAGTGCAAGGTGTAGAAGGTTATTGTCAGTTTGACGATAAGCAGTTAACTTGAAATCGCCCCATTGAGTGGGAAGATTTACGGTAGATTCTTTGCAAATTAGGCTTTCATTGCGAATACGGTAAGCTATAAGATCGGCAATGCTGGCAATTTTAAACCCGAATTTTTCTGCAATGACATATAAATCTGGTAGGCGTGCCATAGTTCCATCTTCGTTCATGATTTCCACTAATACACCAGCAGGGAATTTACCTGCCAAGCGTGTTAAGTCAATTGCTGCTTCGGTATGCCCGGTACGTTGGAGGACACCTGATTTTTTAGCTTTGAGAGGGAAAATATGTCCGGGTCTTCCTAGTTCGCTTGGAAGAGTTTTGGGATTCGCGAGTGCTTGAATGGTTTTAGAGCGGTCGCTTGCAGAAATTCCTGTTGTACAGCCATCGCCAAGTAAGTCGACAGAAACTGTGAATTGTGTTTCGTGGGAAGAAGTGTTGAAAGGGACCATTAAATTAAGTTCCAATTCTTCACACCTTTCTTCGGTTAGGGCAATACAAATTAATCCCCTTCCATGTTTAGCCATGAAGTTAATAATTTCAGGAGTAATGGTTTCGGCAGGAGTGATAAAATCACCTTCGTTTTCACGATCTTCATCGTCGACAACGATTATCATTTTACCATTACGGAAGTCTTCTATTACAGATTCGATTGAGTCTAGTTTGTTTTTCATTTAGTTTGATTAACCTTTTGCGGCAAAATTAGTCATTTATAATTAATTCAAATGATTTGAATAATAAATGACTGAATTTTTTACAAAATATAGAGTAAACTGAACTGATGAAAGCTTGGGAGGAGAAATGTAATGAAGTTTTTGGCCGGTTAATATTTAAAGGAAAGTGACAAGTATTTTACGACATTCGTCATGAGGAACACGCTGCAATGAAGATTTCAAAATCATTACTATTATTAACAATGGATACTGTGTGTAAAGAATATTGAAAAAAACCAGTCAAGCCAAATATAAATTATTACTTTTGTGAAACGAAACTACCACATCTAAATAAAGCGCTACTAAATGAAATTTAATCCAGAAAAACTTAAAATTAAGGATCAAAGAATGGTCCCATTTATTGATCCTGAAGAAATATGGGGCATCATTAGAGATAATCCTTCTGATGCCAAACTTGTTAAAGGAATTGTTGCAAAATCACTGGATAAACAGCGTTTGACACTTGCAGAAACTGCCGTTTTGGTTAATACGACTGATCCTGATTTGGTTGAAATGATAAAAGAGGGTGCAAGACAGCTAAAAGAAAAAGTTTACGGAAATCGTATTGTTTTGTTTGCTCCATTGTATGTTGGGAATAATTGTACCAACAATTGCCAGTATTGTGGCTTTCGTACTTCCAATAAAGATACCATACGCAAAACTCTTACAGATGAGGAGTTAATCGAAGAGGTTATTTCTTTGGAAGAAACCGGGCAAAAGAGATTAATTTTGGTATTTGGTGAGCATCCAGATTATACTCCTGAATATATTGCACATTCTGTAAAGTTGGTATATGGAGTTAAAAAAGATAATGGGGAAATTCGTCGTGTTAATGTAAATGCTGCCCCACTTGATATTGATGGGTTTAGAATTGTGAAGGATGCAGGAATAGGTACTTATCAGGTTTTTCAGGAAACTTATCACCCTGAAACATATTCAAAGGTTCATTTAGGAGGAGCTAAACGCAATTTTGATTGGAGACTTACTGCTTTTGATCGTGCGCAGGAAGCAGGTGTGGATGATGTTGGATTAGGAGTTCTTTTTGGTTTATACGATTGGCGTTATGAAGTATTAGGCATTATTCGCCATACCAATCATCTCGAAGCATGTTATAATATTGGACCACATACAATCTCTTTTCCTCGAATTCAAAATGCATCGATGTTAAATGTAGACAAAGCACATTTTGTCAGTGATGAGGATTTCGTTAAGTTGGTTGCAATTTTTCGTTTAGCCGTTCCCTATACAGGACTGATTTTAACCGCACGTGAGTCAGCAGAAATCAGAAGTGAAATTATGCGTTTTGGTGTTTCTCAGATAGATGGTGGTACGAAAATTGAATTAGGCGGATATTCCGATAAAAAATCAGAGAATCAAAACCTTAATAAAGAACAGTTTCAAATTAATGATTCTCGTTCATTAAATGAAATTATTGATGAATTGCTAGGGAACAATTATCTGCCTTCTTTTTGTACTGCTTGTTACCGAAAAGGGAGGACAGGTGAACATTTCATGGAATTTTCTGTCCCTGGGTTTATAAAACGTTTTTGTTCTCCAAATGCTATTCTTACGTTAGTAGAATATCTTGAGGATTATGCTCCTGAACACACAAAAAAATTAGGATATGAGGTTGTTGAAGCAAATATTAATGATCTTTCACAGAATTATGACATGGGAGAATTAAAAGGAAGAATAGCAAGAATAAAAGCAGGTCAACGGGATTTATATTTTTAGCAAAATCAAACAATAATATTATGAAAGAAACCAGAATTATAGGCTTACTAATAAACGACAGGGTGAAAGAATCCGGTTTAGTGCAAGAAATTTTAAGTAAATATGCATCCATCATTAAATCAAGATTAGGATTTCATGAGGTGTCAGAAGATGTATGTAGTAGGAGTGGAGTTATTATTCTCCAGCTTACAGGAGATGTTTGGCAATGGGAGGTTTTTGAAAATGAATTGTCATCGATAGCCGGGATTGAAATACAAAAAATGAGTTTTATTCTTTAACGATAAACCCAAACAAATATGAAACGTAAAATTATTTTAGGAATTTATTTCAATCAGGTTTCAAAAGATACTGTCGAGATTCAGAAGATTCTCACTAAATTTGGATGTTCGGTTAAAACCCGTTTGGGTTTACACGACACCGATGAAGATGAGTTTTCTTTAATACTCCTTGAACTGACAGGCGATTTAAATGAATGTATGAAGTTGGAAAATGAACTCTTGAATGTTGAAGGGGTTAATGTTCAAAAAATGTTATTTTAATAAAATGATATTTTGCTAAACCTATTATGAATTGGGATTCCTATATCAAAGGATTTAAAAGCTTCTTGCTTCTTGAGAAATCTTTGTCAAGAAACACAATAGAAGCATATCTTCATGATGTGAATAAGTTTTTATTTTTTCTGGAGGAGAATAAGTTTGACCTTTCTCCTTCTCAGGTAAAAATTCAACATATAGAAGCATTTATTCCATGGTTATATGAAGTTGGCTTGCATGAGAGAAGTCATACCAGGATTTTATCAGGGGTTAAGGCGTTTTTTAAATATTTGGTATTTGAAGATATTATCACT
This sequence comes from uncultured bacterium, assembly GCA_903922465.1. Lineage (GTDB taxonomy): Bacteria > Bacteroidota > Bacteroidia > Bacteroidales > CAIXTV01 > CAIXTV01. The sequence goes on along the minus strand of CAIXTV010000064.1, from coordinate 6,635 downwards.
AAAAGTCCTGCTGAATTAATAGAATCTCCAAGGCTTACCCGGAAATTGCCAGACACATTAAGTGTTCAGGAAATAGATGCTATTGTTAATGTTATTGATCTTAGTAAGCCAGAAGGTGTTCGCAATAAAGCAATTATTGAAACTCTTTACGGTTGTGGTTTGCGAGTTTCTGAACTTATTGGACTTGAGATTTCGAAAATTTATTTCAAAGAAGAGTATGTTAGAATTATTGGCAAAGGTGATAAAGAAAGATTAGTCCCAATTGGAAGAGTTGCGATTAAAAACATTCATATTTATATGGAAAATATTCGGGCTAATCAAACTATTGTAAAGGGAAACGAGGATATTTTATTTCTAAATAGATCTGGGCGAAAAATGAGTCGTGTGATGGTGTTTATGATAATTAAACAATTGGGTGAAAAGGCAGGAATTAGAAAAACTATTAGTCCGCATACCTTTCGTCATTCGTTTGCTACACATCTAATTGAAGGAGGAGCTGATTTACGAGCTGTTCAGGATATGTTAGGCCACGAATCTATAACAACTACCGAAATATATACTCACTTAGACACTGCGTTTTTAAGAGATGCAATTATACAATTTCATCCAAGGGGTAATTTAAGATAAGTTTGGTATTGTTTTTGGTAGTTGAAAATCAACAAAAAAATTAAATAATGAGAAAGCTTAGAATTTCAATCTTTATATCAATTATCTTATCTTTTAGTGCCTGTAAAGTAGGCGAGCAGGTGACACAAATGGTGAATTTTACCAAATGCCAATTTCGAGTATCTTCTGTAAATAATATTACATTAGCTGGCGTTAATGTGCAGAAAATTCAAAATTTTAATCAGATTAATACTATGGACGTGATAAATTTGACCACTGCTTTTGCTTCAGGAACACTTCCCTTGAGCATGACTGTCAACGTAGATGTCAAAAATCCAAATTCTTCACAAGCCGCATTAAATAAATTTGAATGGATTTTCTTAATCGATCAAACTGAGTTAATTAATGGAGTAGTCAACCAAAAAGTGCAAGTGGCTCCAAATGGCGGTATCTCAACAGTGCCACTTCATGTAAATGTCGACTTGAAAAAGGTTTTAAATAGTCAATCGGCTAATTCGTTGATAAACTTGGCCTTAAATTTAGTCGATGCCTCCAATAAACCTTCGCGCATTTCTCTTAAATTAAAACCTTCTGTTATGATAGGCAATTATCCTCTGAATTATCCTGGTTATATAACTATTCAGAAAGAATTTCATTCGCAATAAATCAAAAAGTACAACTATATTTTTTTTTGAGTTGAAATTATTTTTTTGAGGTAAGCGTAATATTTTTCAAACTTCCATTTTTTATTTAGGGTGTAGTATCAATTCTGATTCGTTTAGTAATGATTTGTGATAGAAAACAATAGGGAAATTGAAGATGCAAAAAAAGATAGACTAATTAATTTTTCCAGTCTGAGTTAATTTAATTAACAATTAGCTGTTCAAAAAAATAAATTTTGTTTTTTTAACGTTCAATGAAAATAAGTTGTACATTTGGGCATAGCTAAATCAAATTATTAACCAAAACTCACAGCTTATGAGAAAAATTTCTTTTCTAATTACAATTCTGTTACTTGCTAGTATTCAGGTATTGTATGCGCAAAAAAAGGTAATAACCGGAAAGGTTACCACTTCTGAAGACGGAAGCACCATACCGGGAGTTACTGTACTTGTGAAAGGTACCACAATTGGTACTACTACTAATTTAAGCGGGGATTACACTATTACAGTTCCCGAAAAAGCCAACACCCTTGTTTATTCTTTTGTTGGAATGAAATCAAAAGAAGTGAAAATTGACAAAGCCCTTACAATTGATGTTGTATTGGACAAAGATGTTATGGACATCGAAGGTGCTGTTGTTACTGCAATTGGCATCAAACGCGAAACCAAAGCATTGGGCTATTCGGTGCAAAACATTAAGGGTGATTTGATTGAAAAATCACAAAACACTAATGTTGTCAACTCACTTGAGGGTAAAGTTGCCGGAGTTCAAATCACCAATTCATCTGGTGCTGCCGGTAGTTCTTCTCAAATTACCATTCGTGGTAATTCTTCTATCTTAGGGGATAATCAACCCTTATTTGTTGTTGATGGAATTCCTATCGACAATTCACAAACCTATTCAGGAAACCCTGATGCAGGTACTAACAACCTAACTGAAGGAGTTGCTTATTCTAATCGTGCTATTGACCTTAATCCTGATGACATTGAAAATGTATCAGTATTAAAAGGTGGAGCTGCTACGGCTTTATATGGTCTACGTGCTGCAAATGGAGTGGTTCTGATTACTACTAAAAAAGGTGCAGCATCTCAGGCTGGTGGTAGTAAATATAGTGTGAATTTCAGCTCATCTGTATCTTTTGACGTCGTGAACAAACTTCCCGAAATGCAAAATAAATACGGACAAGGTATCAATGGAGTTTGGAAAGGTCCTGAAACTTACAATCGTAACTCATGGGGTCCGCTTTTAGATACTTGTGCTTGGGATGGTTCAAATTATATGTTTGACAAAAACGGAAAAATTGTAAGCATCAACAGTCCAAATGCTAAGGGCAAAGTTGAACCTTATGATAATATTGGAACTTTCTTTAAAACTGGTGTTTCTTATAATAATTCTTTAAGTGTTGCCGGTGGAAATAATGATGCTGCTTATTATCTATCATTATCCAATTTGCAAAGTGATGGTATTGTTCCTAATAATACATTTAATAAAACCACAGTTAAAGTTTCAGGTGAAGCTAAGCTCTCTGAGAAATTTATTACTTCAGGTTCTATTAATTATATTAAATCGGGTGGCGATCGTCTGCAACAAGGTTCTAACTTATCAGGTGTTATGTTAGGTTTATTGCGTACACCTCCATCATTTGATAACGCTAATGGTTTCGATGATCCAGTGAATAATTCAGAAGCCTATATGTTTGCCGATGGAACACCACGTGCTTATCGCCCTGGTATCTATGATAATCCTTATTGGTCAGTTAATAGAAATAAATTTACTGATGATGTAAATCGTATCATTGGTAGCATTCAAGCTACTTATATGCCTCTAAACTGGCTTTCAGTTACCTATAGAATTGGTTCTGACTGGTATTCTGACAGAAGAAAAGGCTATACAGCAATAAATTCTGGTGCATTGCCAGGAGGACAAGTGATGGAAGATCAACATTATAATAGAGACATTAATTCTGATTTGATTTTCAATATTAAGAAAGACATTAATAAAGATTTCAAAACCGATATTACTCTTGGACATAATATGTTTCAAACCTATCATCAACAATTATATGTGCAAGGTGATAATTTATCAGTTGATAATTATTATAACCTGAATAATGCAAGTTCTGTAATTTCAAGAGAAAATCAGGCTAAAAAACGTACCGCTGCTATTTACGCTGATTTAGGTTTTTCATATCAAAGTTTGGTGTTTTTAAACCTAACTGGTCGTAACGAATGGTCTACCACTTTACCAGCTGATGCTAATTCATTCTTTTTCCCATCAGCAAGTGCAGGTTTTGTTTTCACTGAACTTCCTTTCTTGAAAGATAATAAAATTATGCCTTTTGGTAAATTAAGAGTTTCTTATGCCGTTATTGGTAGTGATGCTTCAACCTATGCAACTTCTAGCTATTATCAGGGAGGTTATTTTAGTGATGGTTGGACTTCTGGTATCTCTTCTCCTTATTTTGGTTTAACCGGTTTTACTCATGACAATGGCTTAGGAAGCAGTAATCTGAAACCTGAAAAACTAAAATCTTTTGAAATAGGCTTAGACCTTAGATTCTTTAACAATAAAGTAGGTCTCGATTTCGCTTATTATGACAATAAAAATGAAGACCTTTTAGTTTGGGCTCCAATGGCTGGTTCATCTGGCTATACTGATCAGTATATTAATGCTGCTTCTATGGAAAACAAAGGGGTTGAAATTTCCTTAAACATCACTCCAATTAAAAATAAAGTTTGGGATTGGGAAGTCAATATTAATTTCACCAAGAACAACAATTTAGTTACAAAACTTGCTGAAGGTGTTGACAATGTTGGTTTAGGTGGTTTCACAGGTGCTGAAATCAGAGCTGTAGTTGGAAAACCTTATGGTTCGATTTACGGAACTCAATGGGTTAAAGATGCCGATGGTAACATCGTTATTTTTGCAGATCCTTCTAATCCAGGATACGGTAGCCCTGCAATGTCTGATAAAGAAGACTTCTTAGGAACTGTTCAACCTGACTGGACTGCCGGTATTGGTAGTAGCCTGAAATATAAAAACCTTTCTTTCTCTTTCCTCTTCGACATTAAAGCCGGTGGCAAAATGTGGAATGGTACCAAAGGAATCATGTATGCTCTCGGAACACATGCCGATACCGAAAACCGCGGTGAAGGTGAAATTATTTCTGGTGTTACAGGTCATTACGATGGAAATGGTAATTTAGTTGTTGACGGAACCAACAGTTTAATCACAGTGAAAGATCAAGCTTGGTATTCAGGCCTTGGTGGTGGTTTTGGTGGGCCAACCGAACAATTTATTGAAGATGCCAATTGGGTTCGTCTAAGAGAAGTCTCATTATATTATTCCCTTAGTAAAAAAATACTGGGAAAATGTATTTTTAAAGGAGTCGATATTTTTGTTACAGGTAAAAATTTATGGTTAAGTACTCCTTATACAGGTGTTGATCCTGAAACCAGTTTATATGGAGCCAGCAATGCACAGGGTCTTGATTATTTCAATATGCCTGGGACAAGGACTTATATTGTAGGTTTAAAAGTCAAATTATAATTATTACTTGTTATAAACATTAAAACATATAAAAATGAAAAGATACACAACTATAAAATTTATCGGTATATTTTTACTGATAAGCTTAATGACATCTTCTTGTAAGAAATGGATTGATCCGGACATCAACATTAGTCCTAACAGTCCTTCTGATGTAACAGTAAATTTCCTCCTTCCTTCAGCCGAAGCCGGTATTGGTTATGCTGTTGGTGGCGATCTTGGATATGGTGCATTAATTTGGATGCAACAATATGCAGGTGGTGGAAATCAACCTTGGGCCTACGATCGCTATAACTTCACACAAAGTGATATTGATAATGTGTGGAAATGGGGTATGTATGCCGCTCCTATGATGGATGTATATCAGGTTATTCAAAAAGCAACCGCTGAAGGTTCTCCTCATTATTCTGGTATTGCCAAAATTTTGATGGCTTATTCCTTAGGCAATATGTCTGATTTGTTTGGAAACATTCCTTACTCAGAAGCATTTCTGGGAAAGAATGATTCACATTTCGATTCACAACAACAGATATATGCTTCTATTAATGCTCTCTTAACTGCTGGTATTGCTGAACTTGGCTCTGCAACTAGTTTACGTAGCCCTGGTGCCGACGATTTAATTTTTGGCGGCGATCTCGATAAATGGATTGCAACAGCATGGGCTTTTAAAGCTCGCTATGCTTTACATCTATCAAAACAACTCGGAACAACTACAGCTTATGCTAATGCTCTTACAGCAATTCAAAATGCGATGACTTCTAATGGTGGCGATTGCGAAATTTATTTCGGTGCTGCTGCAAACGAAAACAACCCTGCTTATCAGTTCGTTCAACAACGTCCTTATGATATTGTTATGGGTAAATTCTTTGTTGACACCTTAACTTCATCTAATGACCCACGTTTAGCTTACTTTGCCGACACAACAGGTGGTGGTGCAGTAGGTTCTGCTCCAGGTCAGGCTGATCCTTCAGCTTCATTACCTGGACCTTATTATACTTCTGCAAATTCACCAGTAGTTTTTATAAGCTATGTTGAAATTAAATTCATTGAAGCCGAAGCTAAATTCTTAACCGACAAACCTGGCTCTGCAGCCGCTTTTAACGAAGCTGTGAAAGCATCTATTGCTAAGGTTACCGGTGGAGCTGTTGCTTCATGGGAAGCCATCTATGCCAATGAAACTGCAGGAAGTATTACAATGAATAAAATTATGCTTCAGAAATACATTGCACTTTTCCTCCAAATTGAAGTTTACAACGATTGGAGAAGAACTGGTATTCCTCAGCTTACCCCTGCTGCTAATGGTGTGATTGCAACTATTCCTCGTCGCTATCCTTATCCTACTTCCGAAAGATTATATAATCCTAATTGCCCAAGCGCTGTTTTAACCGACAGAGTTTGGTGGGATATTCCTTAATCATATTCTTTCAATTAAAAGAGGCTGCCCCATAAAGGCAGCCTCTTTTTTTTAGGATTATATCCCCTCAGCCTTGCTATATGCATAGAAATGGTGTAAGAAGCAGGGGGTTAATAGCCTAAATGAGCACTACAAAAATGCTATTTCGAAATCAACTAATACTCTAATTTTCAAAAAGAAGAGAAGATTATTTTTCAACACTTTGTGTAAGCCTCCCTTCTCTAAATCGCCCAAATAGAAAGCCCAAGCATTTGATTTCCTTGCTTTTTCATAATATCCCAATCCTGCAAAAACACATTTGACCCTTAGTCCACCCAATTTGCTCGCTTCTCAATCTAAAATTATTATTAGTGATGTGAGCGGACGCAAATTAAAGGAACACATCATCCTTACTCCAGAAAAG
>CAIXTV010000063.1 GCA_903922465.1 uncultured bacterium | reverse complement strand
TTTTGTTTTGCTCATCCATAGCCTTACTGAGAAAGAGGTTTAAATGAAGATACCCATAAATTAATAAGACAATACATTCCTAAAAAAAGCGAATTCAAATATTGCAATAATAGGTTTATACAGGGAAGACAAGAAAAAATAAACAGAAGACCAAGAAAAAACTTAACTTCAAATCCCCAATTCAAATATTTATTACTTTAGTGGCATGAAATATTGCATTTGCGAGTTGAATCTGCCGTTTAGCTGGGGAATAGATGAAATAGTGATATTTTCAAATTTTAACTTTACACCATTAATGTGATAATCTGGAAAATTATTTTTTATTTGCTATCGTAGTAACAAGTATTTTTCTTATCTTTACAGCCGAAATTAATAATAATCTCAAATGCTTCAGTTTTTAATATTAAAAGTTCTTCTTATTATCACAGGGAAGTGTATAATGTTATTCTATGCCATATTGTTTACTTCGCATTTTATATTTCTAATGATACGCAAGAAATTGTATTCAACTACAATTAAACCTCAGATGTTTTCTTCTGAACCTGGAAACGATGTTGTTACACCTTATTACACGTCGGAATATGCCTGTTTATGGGCAGAGTGTTTCCGCCGTTTGAAATCGGAATAGTAGCTAAAACCCTTATAATTACGATTTAAAACAATTTGTAATTGCTAAATGCATGAAATTGTTTTTAAGACTAAAAAAACAGTAAGTGTAATTTGCATTACGTTTAACTAACATCATATTATTAACTTTATAAACAATTCAAATGAAAAATCACATTTATATATTATTGCTATTAGTAATCCTATTAATTTCAAGTTTCGAAACTTCTATAGCTGAGAATCAAAACTGGGTTGTTACTAATCCAATAAGCAATCTACATTCTACCGGAGCTAATTTTAATGGGGAATTATATGCTTCCAATTTAAATCCTAATATTTCACGAGGATTTTTACGTTCAACACATTATAATTTAATATTTAGCGATTCGTCTGTTGCTGCAGAATATGCTTCAGGAAGTGGTTCAGGTTTATTTTCTTTGACAGATCCAACAATGGATCATAACACTACATATTGGGTAAGGTCATTTGCAATTAATTTATTAGATACTATTTATGGTGATATAATAAAATTTACTACTAATGACTTGCCATATTTTAATTTAGATCTTCGAAATGATACTTTTGTTTCTGCTAATGTATATGAATTTGATCTTTATTTGATGCACACAGGTAATTATATTTCACCAATACAGTTTGAAATGGCGACTATTCAATGTGGTATATATTTTAATTGTGATTTTCTTAAAGGAGGTATAGCAACAGCGACTATTGTTCCCGGAACACAGGATGATCTGCCAATATGGCAACAACAGACCAATGCAAATATTTTTATTGTTGGACCTTCTACAGGATTAAAAACAATTGGGATTTCATTTGTTGCCCCGCTTCAACCCGGAACAGGTGTAGGATACAGTGCGATAATAAAGACCATTTCACAAGGGGGTTCGAGAATTATGCGGGTAAGACTTACCAATAGCGCTGACTTTAATCATGATGAACCTAATTTTCATTTTTCTTTTACCGGTAATGGTCCCTCTTGTGAAACAAGTGTTGGGGCTTATGACCCTATATTTCCAAAAGGTATAAATAGCCATGGAACTTTTTCATCACATTTGACTGTATTTAATCCTCCTCAATTTCCATCAATGACAGGAGGAGGTATTTATTGTTCAAATGGACCAGCCATAGAAGTAGGTATTGATGTTTCATTTACTGATTGCGGCTTTCAGCTTCAGAAAGATGGAGTGAATTACGGTGCTGAAATTATTGGCACAGGCGGTCCTTTAACCTGGTATGTTACAGAATCAGGAACTTATACCTGTCTTTCAGTACATTATTCTATTGAAGGGAGTTCTGTTGTATCGGATGGTCCTCCACCAGCTCCTACAGGTGCTACAACTCAAACTCTTTGTAAAGGCAAGACAATAGGAGATATAGCAATAGTTGGTACGAACATTAGATGGTATCTTTCAAGTACTACATCTCATTTGGAAGGATCTTCCAATTTGTTAGTAAATGGAAGGACTTATTGGGCAAGTCAGACACTGAGCTTTTGTGAAAGTACGAATAGGTTGGCTGTTACTGTTTCTTTAATTGATATTCCTCCACCAACAGGAGACTATGCACAGGCATTTTGTGGTTCAGCAAGTATTGCAGATTTGGTAGTTGTGGGGTCTGATATTAAATGGTATTCTTCCTATACAGGGGGGAGTCCTTTATTGGCAAGTACAGTTTTAAACCACGGGCAAACATATTTTGCAACTCAAACTATTGGAGGCTGTGAAAGTCAAAGCAGAATGGATGTGTTAGTAAAGACAAACTACACACCTCCAGTGCCTGGCGGAGATACACTACAAATAATATGTAATCCTTCTGCAATTGCTGATTTGGTTACTCACACACTTTACCCTTTTGCAGAAATAAAATGGTATGATGCACCTAGCGGAGGAAATTTGTTTTCGCAAACTCTTGAGTTAGCAAATGGGAGCATATATTATGGCAGCCAGACTTTTGGATGTGAGAGTGACCGATTAGCTGTTAAGGTAATTTATGCACCACATCCTGTTCAAACTGTACAAATTGGTCAGGTTACTAATATTAGTCAGAGTGGGGCTAGCTTTAGCGGTGCTGTTTCATCCAGTTGTTTAACTCCAACTATTACCAATGGCTTTATTTATGCGACTCATCCACATCCGATATTAACAGACCCTTTAAGCAGTAAAATCATTTCAGGAAACAGTTTAGGTAGTTTTTCTTTTACAGCTAATACTTTAGCTTCCGGTACTTATTATTGGGTGAGGGCTTATACAATAAGTTCTCAGGATACAACCTACAGTTCTATCGTTTCGTTTAACACGAATCCATGGCCATTTTTCAATCTTGAGCTGATGAATGGTTACGCCACAGATCCTTATCATTTCGAGTTTGATATTTATCTTACACATACAGGAAATTATATTACTCCAACTCAGTTTCAACTGGCAGATATCCAATTGGGGATTTATTTTAACAGTGCTATCCTTAATGGAGGTACAGCAACTGCTACCATTGTTTCAGGCACACAAAGTAATATCCCCACGGCACAAAGACAGACAAATGCGAATTTATCAATCATTGGATCAGGCGTGGGTCTAAATACAATAAAAATTACTCCTAAAACTGTTCCGGCAGGAAGTGGTGCCATTATAAAAACTACTGCACAGGGTGGAAGTAGAGTTATGAGGCTTAGACTTACCAATAGTGTACCCTTTGCCAATGCTTATTCTTGTTTGAATTTTTCTTTAACTTCATCCAATTCTTCCATGCCCACGATTGTAAATGCCTATATTGGCACTACTTCGACTAATATTAATGCGAATGGCAGTATGGTAAATAATAATTTCTATTTTGGGATGGATAATCCACCTCCCTTCCCTGGTGGCGATGGTTATGCTCCTGCATCACTACATGGGTCTTCACATGTATTGGCTGGTGGCGGTACATATTGTCCTAATGGACCTCAGGTGATGATTTATATTGACACTACTTATAATAGTACAGATTATACATTGATAAGAAATGGATCCAATTATGCTTCCGGCACTGGTAATATGCATTCGATGGCATGGTTTGTAACAAGTGCGGGAACTTATACTTGTCGAGCAGGTAATGTCATGCTACCTGGCAGTGTAATGGTTAGCATAGATAATGTTGCTGTTCCATCAGGAAACTCTGTTCAGTCATTATGCACAAACACTACAGTTGCAAACTTGGTGGCAACGGGCAGTGATGTTAAATGGTATGATTCGCCATTGTGGGGCAATTATCTTGTGCCTGCAACCAATTTAATTAACAATAATAAATACTACGCCAGTCAAACTTTAGGTGGTTGCGAGAGTCAGGATAGACTGAGTGTTACCTATTTTAATAAACGAATACTTACGATTAAATTGTTTTTGGAGGGTTTGTTTAATAATAACAGCAACATTTTAAATGAGGCATTGGATGGCACTACCGGCATGCCTGAATGGGGTATTGGTGTAGCTGATAAGATAGATGTGGATTTGTATAATGATTTGGCACCATATAACAGTATTTTCAATCAGAGTAATATATATTTGTCGACTCAGGGTATTGCTACAGTTAATACGGAATGTCCAAACGATGGCAACTATTATATTGCTGTCAGAAACCGCAATCATTTGGCCACATGGACGTCAATTCCAATATCTTTTAACACTCAAAATGTCAATTATAATTTCACTTCAGATGTGAATCAGGCTTATGGTTTTGAAGCACAAAAGCAAGTATCACCTTACCTATATGCTTTTTATCTTGGCGATTTAGACCAGGGTGGTTGGGTGGATGCCATAGATTTCAATGCTTTTGAACCTGATTTGACATTAGGGTCGACCGGTTTTTATTCATCTGACTTTAATGGAGATGGTTGGGTTGATTCGATGGATTTTAATTTGTTTGAACTGAGATTGACTATGGGGGTGGCTTCGCAGTTCCCAGGTCAGAAGTAGGGGGATATTTTTGCTTAAACTATTTTGGAAGGTGCTTTTACTGAATTTATTGACAAAATCTAAGCAGCCAAGCTTCTATATTGTTATGAGTAACAATCAAAAACGTCTCATGACAGAGCTGCTGCTAAAGAGCACCCAAGATAAGATTTAGTTTAAATGGGTATGAGGGTTTTGCAAGACAGATAAAAAACTCCCCGTCTTCTTATCATACTCCCAAAACTCTGCAGTATATGTATTTCCATCTCATGAAACCTCATCATCTTTCTCTTGTCTGTTAAAGCAGTATCTGTAGACATTGGAATATAAATGAAAAATCGGGCTTACGTAAAGTTTGTCACATTAATTTGATTCATGAGCTTGCAGATTAATATGAGGTACAATGTTGCTCAAAATTTTCTTGGATTTAATTTTACGAGTGTAAAGGTAGATATAAATTAATTCATACATACAAAAAAAGATATTTTTATACTCAAGCGTTTTTTATCTATAAAAAACCCAAAAAGTCAACGATTCTTCACCGGATGACATCGATGATTTATTTCAGCTTAATCACATCATATTCTACACCAATACAAAGCGTTCAAACACATTTATCAAATTTTCTAATATAATTCCCCTTACGCAAAAGCGTAATTTGCCCAAAGAACTGAAAAAAACTGAGCTAAAATGGTAAGTTTTATCAGGCTTAACCCTAACAAAAATGTCGTTTTTCGTCAGTAATCAATAGAAAATCTTGTATTGATTAATCAGGGCTTGAACAATAATATCACTACATCCTATATCATGAAACAAGTCTTTTGCTCTTGGGAGATTTCTTCTTTTTTAAAACTTTTTCAAGGATTATTCTTGAAAGTACTGCTTATATCTTATAACGAAACCTCCCCTAAAGTCTAAAGCCTACAGCCTCCACTAATGTTATATAATGTTAAAACTACACCTGTTTGATACTTGTAGGAAATAATTTATCGTTTTCAAACATAATTATATCTAATTTTGCTCCTCTTTAAATAAAACACACAATGAAATCATTCTTAATAAATTATAGTAAGAAAATCATCATCATCTTTTTTGTTGTTTCTAGCTGCTTCATTCATAACAGTTATGCACAACGTAATGACCCCAAGAAAACTGACTTGAAACTCTCGGCATTACTCAATTATATACGTTATGCTTATGTCGACACAGTGAACGAAGGGAAAATTGTAGAGAAGGCAATAGTAGAAATGATGAAAGACTTAGATCCACACTCTGTTTACTTCTCTAAAGAAGAAATGGAAAAAGCAAACGAGCCACTTGTGGGTGGATTCGATGGTGTAGGCATACAGTTTCAACTCTTCAAAGACACCATATTGGTAATAGCTGCTGTACCTGGAGGTCCTTCCGATAAACTGGGCATTCGTGCAGGCGATAAAATAGTGAAAATTGATGGGGAAAGCTCAACCGGCACCAAGGTAAACAACACTTTTGTGATGTCGAAGCTCAGAGGGAAAAAGGGAACCAAGGTTACAATTGGCATAAAGAGAGGAAACTTGAGCGAATTAATCGACTTCACCATCACTCGCGATAAAATTCCTATTAACAGTATTGATGCAGCCTATATGGCAACTCCCGAAGTAGGATATATTCGTCTCGATAGATTTGCACAAACCACCATGGAAGAGTATTTCGAAGCCATGTCGAAACTGAAAGCTCAAGGCATGAAATCCCTTATCTTTGATTTACGTGGCAATTCAGGTGGATATCTTCAAACAGCCATTGATTTGGCCGATGAATTCCTCGAAACAGATAAACTCATCGTATATACCGAAGGAACCAACAGTCTGTTGCAACGTTATAACTCATCTGCAAAAGGGGGCTTTGAAAAAGGAAAATTAGTAGTTTTGATTGATGAAGGCTCTGCCTCAGCAAGCGAAATTGTAAGTGGTGCCGTGCAGGATTGGGATAGGGCTATCATTATTGGCCGACGCTCATTTGGTAAGGGCTTAGTGCAAAAACCTTTCGATTTACCCGATGGTTCTGTTATCAGATTGACTACATCACGATATCATACACCAACTGGTAGATGCATTCAGAAATCGTATGCTGATGGTACCGACGATTATATGGATGATTTCATGAAACGATACAAACATGGAGAATTCGTTAATTCTGATAGCATTAAATTCCCCGACTCATTGAAATATTATACTCCAAACAAAAGAGTTGTTTATGGTGGTGGTGGCATCATGCCTGACATCTTTGTTCCTATTGACACAACTGGAGCTTCGGAGTTTTTGGATAATGTAAACCGTAAAGGTTTGCTTAATCAGTATGTCCTCGATTTGCTCGAAACCAAACGCGATGAAATGAAAGCGAAATACCCAACCTTTAAGGAGTTTAACGCTAATTATCAGGCCGATTTAAATGACTTTATAAAATACGCCGAAAAACAAGGCGTCAAAAGAATAGATTCCCTAAAAGAACTCGTATTAACTGACATTGTATTGACCGACACCAAAGTAAATAAAGCTAAAGTTAAAGGTCAAGATAAACTGAATGTTGAAAATGGACAGTTTGTGGGAAACATCCCTCCTAAAAATCTAAGCAATGACAAATCAGATAAATTGCTTTTAACTCAGATTAAGGCCATGTTTGTTCGTAATCTTTTCGATATGGGTAGTGTTTATCAGATATTAAACGAAATAGACGATACCTATTTGAAGGCTTTAGATGTGATAAGCAATGACTCGAATTTTAAGAAAATGAAAATCCGTTACCTTTAAAAAAACAATGCCATGCCATACAAAGAAAGAGAAACCGTAAAATTACAATACAGTATTGGCGAAGTAGCTAAAATGTTTGGGGTGAATACTTCCCTCATCCGTTTTTGGGAAAAAGAATTCGACATACTGAAACCTTTTAAGAATAAAAAAGGCGACCGCTTTTTTAGTCCAAAAGACATTGAAAACATCCGAATGATTTTTCACTTAGTCAGAGAAAGAGGCTTCACTCTCGAAGGTGCACGCAAAAAGCTTAAAGAAAATAGTGGAGACACCATCAATCAAGTGGAGATTGTCAACTCTTTGAAAAAAATCAGAAGCTTCTTGGAAGATTTGCGCAATGATATTAGTAAGGAAGGTGATGAAGATGTTCCATCCACCCCAGTAAAGGCAATAGAAAAGATCAAAGAAACTATTGCAGAAAAACCTGAGCCGATAATTGAAACTCCTAAACCACAAGTAAAAAAAGACCCTCCTTCGGAATTGCCTTCAGGCGATGAACTTAATCAGAATGAGTTATTCCTTTTTTAGAAACCTAATACAAAACAACCGCATGAAAAAGACATCCTGTATTGGCCTATTAATATTAAGTTTTTGGTTTACTTCATTGAGTGTAATTGCTCAAAAAGTTGATGGAAATCTTATTAAAAAGAGCATCGAATACCTTGCATCAAAAGAACTGGGGGGAAGGCTCCCTGGGACCAAAGGCGATTCGCTTGCGGCAAATTACATTCGCTCACAGTTTATAAAATCAGGATTGAAACTCCTTGCTGACTCTGGTTTTCAGCGTTTCGATATCATCACCGACATTAAAGCTGGACCAAAAAACGATTTTACTTACCCTGGCATTGAAGCTAACCTGAATACTGATTTTGTCCCTGTATCCTTTTCTAAAAACGCTACATTCAAATCAAATGCAGTGTTTGTTGGGTATGGTTTCGAGATTAATACCGATAGTTTAAAATGGGATGATTATGACAAACTGTTGGTGAAAGATAAATGGGTTATTATACTAAGAGGGGAACCCGATTTGGATAATTCTAAGAGCAAATATCAAAACTATAGCTCCGACAGACAAAAAGTATTAACAGCTAAAGATAAAGGTGCTTTGGGAGTTGTTTTTGTAAATTCTATTGCAATGAATAAATCAGATGCATTGATGAAGTTACATTCTGACCCAAATTTTGCTGATGCTGGACTTCCGGTTATCAACATTTCCCGAAATGTGGCAAATATGATGCTAAAATCGAATGAACAGACCATTGAACTTTTGGAAAAAGAATATAACAGCCAAAAGAAGCCTCATTCATTTAGCTTAACTGAAAAACTTGATGCAACTGCAGATCTCATTCTGACTAAAGTTAAAACTTATAATATTGTTGGAATGATTGAAGGTTCCGATGCAAGTTTAAAAACTCAGTATGTTGTTTTAGGGGGCCACTACGACCATTTGGGTATGGGAGGAGTAGGTTCTTCAAGCAGAATGCCCGACACTGTGGCTGTTCATTACGGCGCGGATGATAATGCTTCTGGCACTAGCGGTGTAATTGCCCTTGCCGATGCTTATATGAAGTCGAAAATAAAACCCAAACGCAGTTTAATATTCGTAGCTTTTGGTGCTGAAGAAGAAGGTCTGTTGGGATCGAAATACTTTGTAAAGTACCCGGTAAAAGATATAAAAAATATGGTTTTCATGATGAACTTCGACATGATTGGGAGGTTGAAGACTGATAATCCTTCTTTGTCGGTGAGTGGTTCAGAGACGGCACTTGAATTTAAAGCGATTACTCCAAATCACACCAAATACGACAGCATAAGCGTAAGCTATTCACCTGATGGTTATGGCCCTTCAGATCATGCTACCTTTTTCGGACAGAAAATTCCTGTAATGTTCCTAACAACAGGAGTTCATTTCGACTATCATACCCCTCTTGATCATCCTTCTAAAATCAATTACTCAGGTTGCACAAGTGTTATGAACTTTTCTATTGAATTGTTGAATGACATTATCAACAATCAAAACAGCATTACCTATAATCCTGCAAATGTTACTTATACCGGGTCAACTAGTAATAGGTCTTCATTAAAAGTAACCTTAGGTATTATTCCTGATGTTTCAAACTCTACTGGCTCTAAAGGATTATTAGTTGAGGGGGTTAAAAAGGATGGACCTGCAAACAAAGGTGGGATTGAAAAAGGAGATATCATTACAGCCATTGATGGGAAGAGTATTACCGATATTGAGGAATATATGGCAAGACTTCGTCAATTGGAAGCAGGCAAAACGGTTCCTGTAGACATTATAAGAAATGGAACAAAAATGGTCCTTTTGATAAAGCTATAAGGCTCTTATCAATCACTGTTTTTTGTTATTTCAAATTGTCATTTCGCCTCTTAATGGGGTTTGAAGGAGTTTGATGATTTGGTTTTTATCAGTATAGTTTCCTAATAGGAACATGAGTTTTGCAACGGCAGCTTCTGTTGTAATATCATAGCCCCCTATCACACCAATTTCACCGAGTTTCATACTGGTTGAATATTTACCTATTTCAACTGAGCCCCCCTTACATTGCGTAACATTAAAAATGATAATGCCATTATCAATTGCATTCTTCAACGATTCGATAAACCAGGCATTAGTTGGGGCATTTCCCGAACCAAAGGTTTCAAGGATAACTGCTTTTATACCTTCTGCTGATAGAATTGCATTAACCACTTGAGGACTAATCCCTGGATAGAGCTTCAAGATGGCTATGCTTTGATCTAATTTCTTATGAACTTTGAGTTTTTTAAAATTGGGATTTAGAATAGCTGTTTTCTTATAACGAATATACACTCCGGCTTTAGCTAAGGCTGGATAGTTTCCCGAAACAAATGCCTCGAAGTGTTCTGCATTGTGCTTGGAAGTACGATTGCCACGATACAGTTTATTCTCAAAACAAATACTCACTTCCGGCACAATCGGAGTGTCATCTTCAGTAGCTGCAGCAATTTCTATAGAATTGATAAAGTTATCTCTTCCGTCCGTTCTCACCACCCCCATCGGAAGTTGTGAGCCTGTCAGGACTACTGGTTTGTTAAGGTTTTCCAACATAAAACTTAACACAGATGCAGTGTAGGCCATCGTATCAGAACCATGAAGTACTACGAAACCATCATATAACTCATAGTTCTTTTCGATGATACAGGCCAATTCAACCCAGAAAGAAGGATTCATGTCTGACGAATCAATTAATGGATCGAAAGAAATATGGTTAATTTGATAATCGAAATTCTCGAGTATGGGGATATGTTTATATAGATGGTCGAAATTAAAAGGCAGCAATGTTCCGCTTCTTTTATCTTTCATCATACCAATGGTGCCACCGGTGTAAATCACTAATATGGATTTCTTGAATCTATTTGGCATGAGTTTGTATTTTAAATAATTCAATTGCATTTTGAGTGGTCTGTGCAGCAACCTCCTCAAGAGGAATGTCTTTTAATTGGGAAATGGTTTCTGCTATATGAAGGATATAGGCACTCTGGTTTCGTTTTCCACGATGTGGAACAGGTGTGAGGAAGGGTGCATCAGTTTCGAGTATGATATTTTTAAGATCAATATCAGCTATGAGTTTTTGCATCGATGAGTTTTTATAGCTCACAACACCTCCTATGCCTAGATAAAATCCCATCTCTATTACTTTTTCTGCCTGTTGTAGACCTCCTGGAAAACAATGAAAAACTCCACGGGGCATTTTATTTTTATAATCCTGCAATACATGAATAATTTCATCGAATGACTTTCTGCAATGAATAACAATGGGTAAATCATATTCGAGAGATAAATCCAATTGCCTACGAAAGGCCACTTCTTGTTGATGAATAAAAGTATTATCCCAATATAAATCCATTCCTGTTTCACCTATGGCATAGAATTTTTGTTTTTTAAGGGTTTCTTCAAGTAAAAGCAATTCGTCATGAAAGTTTTCTTTAACCGAAGTAGGATGTAATCCCATCATTGGAAGGCAAATATCAGGATATTGTGATGCAAGCTGCAGTAAACTTTCTGAAGTTTCGCTATCTATATTAGGCAAGAGTATATATCTTACATCATTTGCTAAGGCTTCTTTAACAACAGCATCTCTGTCGTCATTAAAATCATCAAGATAGATATGGGAATGGGTATCAATTAAAATCATCTTGCAAAATTAATCAAATCAAGCAATATCGATTCTTAATTGATTTTAGCTAATGTTTATTTCGTGTCCGTAACTAAGAATTTCATTCACAATAGGGTTGGATAGTATGAATTCACGCTCTCTAAAAGGATGTGGTTCAATTCTGCTATCAATATTTCTCCTTAATCTCATTAGTTCCAATTGCATTTCTATAAGATTACTGTAATCTTTAAAAATTACCGCAATGTCTATATCACTTTCTTCGTTAAAATTACCTTTAGCATAAGAACCAAAAAGGATAATTCTGCAATGGTCATAATTTCCTTTAACTGCATCTGCATAACGATGAGCGAGATTTAAAGCATCGTTTTTATCCATATTCTTATTGTTTTAATGTTTTCCATCCATTCTTTAACAAAACCTGATGTACATAACAAATAAAATTCCCTTTTATAATCATCATATCGGGCATTCAGATTAAAAGAAGTAATTTCATCAAGCCAGTCAGCATATTCATCAGTTAATTCCAATTCACATAGTTCCGCTAACCTATAAAGGTTATGTGTAAAAGGGGCATGCTTTTTAAACTTATTTACTTAATATGCTTTCAGTAACTTTTCAGTAGAAATATGTCCTAAAAACAATGCTCAACTATAAGGTTTTGACTCATTCAAACTCATCATGGTTTGAAAATCCTCATCAGAAGTATCAATCCAGTGTTTGATAATTTTATCAACATCAATAGGTGTATTTTCTTTGTTCATAGTTTAAAAGAGTAGACAAATATACATTAAATATTTGAAATCAATTAAAATCATGCTGCAAAATTAGTCGATTATCGGTTGCTTATTGTATTTTTGCTAACAATTACAAGACCTTTCTTTTTGATATCTAAATGAAAAAAGTCCTCATCGTCCGCTTTAGTTCTATTGGTGACATCATCCTTACCACTCCTATTGTGCGTTGTTTAAAGCAACAATTGGGTGATGTGGAATTGCATTACCTTACTAAAAAGTCTTTTGGAACCCTGCTCGAAGCCAATCCTTTTATCGATAAAATCTATACTATTGATAAAAACATCAGCGAAATTATTCCTTTATTGCGCCTTGAAAAGTATACCCATATTATTGATTTACATAAAAATCTTCGCACACTGCAGTTGCGCTTCATGCTTTTCAGGCAGTTCAGTTCGTTTAATAAACTTAATTTTCGAAAATTCTTAGCCGTTCGGTTTAAATGGATAAGCATGCTGCCTGATGTGCATATCGTTGACCGGTATTTTGGGGCCGTTAAAAACCTTGGCGTTATCAACGACGGGCAAGGTCTCGATTATTTCATCCCTGAAAACACAAAAGCAATACCTGAAGATATTCTTCATCATTTAAAAGAAGATTATATAGCGATTGTTGTAGGGAGCAAGCACGCTACTAAACAATTACCAGCAAATAAGATCATTGAATTGGCAGCAGGTATTCATAAGCCTATGGCGATTTTGGGGGGCAAGGAAGATATGGCAATTGCTGAAGAGATTTGCAGACATTTGCCTCTTGCTGTGAATTGTTGTGGTTTGCTTAGTTTGCATCAATCGACTAAAGTGCTTAGAAATGCAAGCGCGGTATTAAGCAACGACACAGGCTTGATGCATATAGCTGCAGCATTTAAAAAGAAGATTGTTTCGGTTTGGGGCAATACCATTCCTGAGTTTGGGATGTATCCTTATTTGCCCGAAAACATGAAACAACAATCCAGCGTTTTCGAAATTAAAGGTTTATCTTGTCGTCCTTGCAGTAAGATAGGCTTTGATAAATGCCCAAAAGCTCATTTCAATTGCATGAATCAGTTGGATGCAGGGGAAATTAGGAAGGGTTTATTGTAATTAATATAATGTAAATGTTTTGCGTCATGCAAGTCATCATTTCTTCAACACACCAAAGCTTATGACAAAGAGAAGGTGATAGCTCGCACTAAACAATAATAAGAGCGTCATTGCGAGGAGGAACGACGAAGCAATCTCCCTTGTTTTAGATTGCTTCGTTGCGCTCGCAATGACGAACCCGACCTTTTTCGAGAATCTCAATTTGTTAACAAACGCCGAATTATAAAATGTTGTCATTGCAAAGATAATTATCCCAATGAGATTGCTTAAAGGGAAACCCTCGCAATAGCACTAACACATATTACAAGAAAGGATTCGTTCTTTTTTCTTTCCCAATAGTGGTACTTCCACCATGACCAGGATAAACAGTACAGTCGTCGGGAAGCACCATAAGTTGATTTTGTATGCTCGAAATAAGTGTGTCGTAATCACCAGAGGGTAAATCGGTTCGTCCTATACTTCCATCAAAAAGAACATCGCCTGTAATCACAAAATTATCTGCATTTGAATAAAAACAGATACTTCCTTCGGCATGTCCGGGAGCATAAAGCACCTTCAATTCTGAATTGCCAAACCGAATAACATCATCCTGATTTACATATTCATCGGGCATTATCACTTTATCCATACTAAACCCAAATACACCTGCATATTCCGTAGCAGCTTTCATGAGATGTATGCTCATAGGATGGGTGATGAGGTTGATAGAAAAACTTTGTTTGGTAAAATGATTGCCTGCGATATGGTCGACATGGCAATGGGTGTTGGCGAAACTTATAGGTTTTAAATTATTTTGAGAAATATAAGCTTGCAGGGTTTCTTCTTCGCGTTTATTATTGCAGGCAGGGTCGATGATGATGCATTCGGAAGTTTCGTCAGACAAGATGTAGGTGTTTACTCCGAAGTCGTTAAAAGTAAAAGTTTTAATATGAATCATAAATTGTGTGTCGGTAATTTGCTGCAAAAATATACATTTGTAATCAGTTTTATGCCATTAAAATATTTTGAAGTGGAGTTAATATATCGCATAGTTTGTGTAACTTTGTGAATTGCTATTCAACAAAAGGCACAAATAAGCAAAAGAGAGTACTTTATGACCGAAAATAATCTTATTGATAATCATCTAAAAGTCGCATGGGATAAAATCGCCAGTTGGTGTGCCTATCGCGAGCGTTGTCAGCAAGAAGTGAGGAATAAATTATATGACATGAAGCTCTGTTCAACTCCTGAAATTGAACAACTTATTGCACGCCTGATTACCGAAAACTTCGTGAACGAAATTCGATATGCCACGGCTTTTGCAGGCGGAAAATTCCGCATCAACAAATGGGGAAAGATTAAAATTAAAATCGAACTTCAGAAACATAATCTAAATGCGTATTGCATAAAAAAAGCTTTAGAAAGTATTGATGAAGATGATTACCGCAAAACCCTAAAGCTGCTTATCGAACGAAAACTAAAGGAAATAAAACATCCCAATAAACAATATTGTATTCATAAAACCATACAATTTTGCATTTCTAAGGGTTTCGAAATTGGACTTATAAGGGAATTGCTGCCTGATTTTGATGAGTAGGGCCGATCTACAAATCTGAATATTTGCACCCCTTTCAAAAGCACTCAAAAAAATATTTTTTATTTCTCTTGTTTATAAGAAAATAAATTATAACTTTGCAGCCGTTCATGTTTATTGAAATGGCGGCTGTGTAAATTCGACCAAATGATTTACTTTTTCGGCTTAGAAATATCCATAAATAAGAACAAAGTTCTTTGAATTGTTGTGTATTTAATAGTTTTAGGTTGAATTCAAGATATTGGTTTTTAGAAAAAACACCTGATTTAGCATAGAATTACTTACTTTAGTCCAGAAGCACTTACTTTACTATAGAATTGCCTGCTTTAGTTCAGAAGTACTTGCTTTAGTCCAGAAGTACTTGCTTTAGTCCAGAAGTACCTGCTTTAGTTCAGAAGTACCTGCTTTAGTTCAGAAGTACTTGCTTTAGTCCAGAAGTACCTGCTTTAGTTCAGAAGTACCTGCTTTAGTTCAGAAGTACTTGCTTTAGTCCAGAAGTACCTGCTTTAGTAAAGCAATGAACTTTTTAGCATTCCCAGGTAACTTTAAGCCATTCCCAGGTAACTTTAAGCCATTTCCAGGTAACTTTAGGTCATTTCCAGGTAACTTTAGGTGAGTTTTAATATGTTGTAGTCTTACACTTACCGCCTATCAATTTTAAATTCAATAAATATTCTATTAAATAAAACATCATTTCATGACAATAATATTAACTAAAAAAATTAATCATGATACGTGCATCAATTGATTTTCTGAGTTTTAGTCATCTGGACTTGGAAAATCATACAAACATTGTAATTTTAAAATTAACGGGAAATTCAGTATTCCCTGATTTGCCTTTTAGCGAAGCGGATTTAGCTACTGCTAATCACGACCATACCGTTGCTTTTACTGCCTGGGAAGTTGAACGTGGCAAAACCGAGCATGATGTTTTAGTAGCTGCGCATAAAACTCTTTGCAGCAAGTTGGTTAGCGATGCCGATTATGTTACCCTTATTGCACAAGGGGATGCTGAAAAAATTAATTCTTCAGGTTTCCATGCTACCTCTGGCAGGTCATCTTCTACAGGAGATAATTATTATGTTAAAGTTAGTAATAATGCAGGCGAAGTTACTCTTTTTTATGCTAAAGAAGAAGATGAAGTATCAACAGTTTGGTTAGTTGCAAAAATGAAAACTCCCCCTTCTGATGATGATTATAGATATTTTATGAGCACAAACTGCAATTTATTTGTAAAAAGCGGCTTAGTAAGTGGCGATTGCTGCTGGTTTAAAGCCGTAGGCGTTAAAAGAGGTAGAGATGAATCGAATGAAGTATTTATGCCCGCTATCATGAAGTTTATTCCTTAAAAAGATTTTATCATTTGATTATATTAAGATTCCATCTTCCCCGAACGATGGAATCTTTTTTTTTGTTGCTTTCTTTTCTTTGAATTTTGGATAATATAGATTTGATTTAGATTTGACAACTTTTGAAATTTGTCAAATCTCAACCCACTAAAAGCCTATTAGCCCAAGCCCCTATGATGCAAAATCCAAAAGATTTGGTAATTTTGCAGCAAATTACACTATATGATTACCATAGAACAAATCAAGCCCTTAGAAAAAAGGATAGATGATTTGAGGAGGTTCCTTTGACATTGATGGCAAGAATCAACTCATAAAAGCAGAAGAAGAACTTACCAATACCGACGGCTTTTGGGACGACCCCAAGAAAGCCGAACTCGTTCTCAAATCCATTAAAGAAAAGAAAAACTGGACTCTCAGCTTCGAGCAAGCCATACTTGCCATCGAAGAACTGTCCATCCTCATCGATTTTCAAGAATCGGGCGATGCCACCGAAGGAGAAGTCGAAAAAGAATATCAGCATTGTATCACCCTGATTGAAGCCCTCGAGTTTCGTAATATGTTACGAAACGAAGAAGACCATTTGGGAGCCATCCTCGAAATTAATTCGGGCGCCGGTGGAACTGAAAGTCAGGATTGGGCTGAGATGTTGCTGCGAATGTATGTGCGTTGGGGCGAACTTAATAATTATAAAGTGAAGATGCTCGACCAGATTGATGGCGATGTTGCCGGCATTAAATCCGTCTCCATCGAAATTGAAGGAGAATATGCTTATGGTTATCTTAAGGGCGAAAATGGGGTGCATCGCCTGGTGCGTCTATCGCCTTTCGATTCGGCAAACAAACGTCACACTTCCTTCGCTTCGGTATATGCTTATCCTATCATCGATGATAATATTGTGATTGATATAAATCCAGCAGAAATCACTTGGGACACCTTTCGTTCAGGAGGTCCCGGCGGCCAAAACGTAAATAAAGTGGAAACGGCTGTTCGTCTAAAGCATAATCCCTCCGGCATTGTTATCGAATGTCAGGAAACCCGTTCCCAACTTCAGAACAAAGAAAAAGCAATAAAGATGCTGAAATCGCAGCTCTACGAAATTGAGTTAAGAAGTAAGCGCGAAAAGATAAATGCCATAGAAGCTTCCAAGAAGCGCATCGAATGGGGCTCGCAAATCCGCAACTACGTGATGCATCCTTATAAAATGGTGAAAGATGTGCGCACCCAATACGAAACTTCTAACGTGCAAGCCATAATGGATGGCGAATTAAATGAATTTATTAAAGCATATCTGATGCAATTCGGCGATAAATAAAAAATGAATATGGAAGAAAACACACAAGCATATATTCGTCCTTCGTGGGATGAATATTTTATGGAAATAGCCAACACCGTATCAAAAAGAGCCACCTGCGACCGTGGAAGAAGCGGCTGCGTTGTAGCTCGCGACCGACAATTGTTGGTTTCGGGATATGTAGGTTCACCTGCAGGTTTGCCCCATTGCGACGAGGCAGGTCATCACATGAAAAAGATGATACATGAAGATGGAAGCATTACCAATCATTGTGTTCGCACCGTACATGCCGAGCAAAATGCCATTTGTCAGGCCGCACGCCTAGGAATCTCATTACAGGGAGCCACCTTATATTGCCGCATGACTCCATGCCGAACCTGTGCTATGATGATTATCAATTGTGGAATTGCAAGAGTTGTTTGCGAAAAGAAATATCATGCTGGACAAGAATCAGAAGAATTCTTCAAACATGCCGGAATTGAGCTGGTATACCTAAGCGAAGAAACGATGAAATACACAAACCAACAAGGATAAAGAAGAGAATTTAAAAGATTAGAAAAACAAAGAATTAATGGACTATAATTTTAACGAAATAGAACCAAAATGGCGTCAATATTGGAGCCAACATAAAGTTTTTAAAGCAGAAAACAATTCCGCTAAACCCAAATATTATGTATTGGACATGTTCCCTTATCCTTCGGGAGCGGGCTTGCATGTAGGACATCCATTGGGATATATTGCTTCCGATATTTATGCTCGTTATAAACGATTAAATGGCTTCAACGTATTGCATCCCATGGGATATGATGCTTACGGACTTCCTGCCGAGCAATACGCTATTCAAACAGGTCAACACCCTGCCATTACTACTGAAAAGAACATCTTAAGATACAGAGAACAGCTCGACAAGCTCGGTTTTTCCTTCGATTGGGACCGCGAAGTGCGCACTTGCGAACCTTCCTATTACAAATGGACTCAATGGACCTTTATCCAACTTTTCCAATCGTGGTATAACAACAAAACCCAAAAAGCAGCATCCATAGAAGCATTGATTAATGAATTTTCTCAACATGGAAATGCTGCCATTAATGCTGCTTGCAATCCAACGGATGTGTTCACTGCTGCAGAATGGAATGCTTTGAATGAAAAACAACAACAGGATTTGTTGATGAATTATCGTTTAGCCTATCTTGCCAATACTATGGTGAATTGGTGCCCTGCATTAGGAACCGTTCTGGCAAATGATGAAGTGAGCGAGGGATTATCTGTCAGAGGCGGCCATCCTGTGGAAAGAAAAACCATGAAACAATGGTTGCTTCGCATTACGGCTTATGCCGACAGGTTGTTAAATGGTCTTGACGGCTTAGATTGGACCGACTCTATTAAAGAAATTCAACGCAATTGGATTGGCAGATCTGAAGGAGTTATTCTTAAGTTTAAAGTTAAGGGATACAATGAGGGCAACAATAAGGAAATAGAAGTATTTACCACCCGTCCCGACACCATCTTTGGAGTAACTTATATGACCTTGGCTCCTGAGCACGAAGAGGTGCTTGAAATTACCACCCCCGAACAAATGGAAGCTGTAAAGCAATATGTGATTGATTCGAAAAACCGTTCCGACCGCGAACGTATGGCCGATGTGAAGAAGATTTCAGGGGTTTTCACAGGGGCTTATGCCATCAATCCATTCAATAATGAAGAAATTCAGATTTGGATTGGCGATTATGTGTTGGCTGGATATGGAACCGGTGCAGTGATGGCAGTTCCCGCTCACGATAGCCGCGATTGGGCATTCGCCAATCATTTCGGATTGACCAAAAGAGAAGTCATATCAGGTGGCGACCCCAACATTGAAGCCTTTGAATCGAAAGCTGGGATATGTATCCAGTCCGATTTTATCAATGGGATGGTAGCAGAGAAAGCAATTGGAGTGGTGATTCAGAAAGCTGAAGAAATGGGAATCGGGAAAAGGAAAATAAACTTCCGTTTGCGCGATGCCATCTTCAGTCGCCAACGCTATTGGGGCGAACCCTTTCCAATGTACTACAAAGAAGGCATTCCTTATCCCCTCAATGTGTCTGAACTTCCCCTTAAACTTCCCGATGTGGATGCCTATTTGCCTACCGATTCAGGTGAACCTCCTTTAGCCCGCGCCCAAAACTGGAACACCGACGAAGGCTATCCTTTAGAATGCAATACCATGCCGGGATTTGCCGGTTCAAGTGCCTATTATTTCAGGTATATGGATCCACATAATGAACAGGAATATTTCTCAAAAGATGCAGTGAATTATTGGCAACAGGTGGATTTATATATTGGCGGAGCAGAGCATGCAACCGGACATCTTATCTATTCCCGTTTCTGGAATAAGTTCCTTTTCGATTTAGGCTTGACTCCAAAAGACGAACCTTTTAAGAAGTTGATAAACCAGGGAATGATACAAGGTCGTTCGAACTTCGTATATCGAATTAAGAACACCAACACTTTTGTGTCGAAAGGTTTAATAGATAAACAGGATACCACCGCCATCCATGTGGATGTAAATTTAGTTTCGAATGATGAACTTGATATAGACGCTTTCCGCAATTGGCAAAGTGATTATTCGGATGCAAAGTTTGAATTAGAAAATGGGAAATATATTTGTGGATGGGAAGTAGAAAAGATGTCAAAGTCGCTTCATAATGTCCAGAATCCTGATGATTTGGTAGTGAAATATGGCGCCGATACTTTACGTCTCTACGAAATGTTCCTTGGTCCTCTCGAACAACATAAACCCTGGAACACCCACGGAATTGAAGGCGTATTTCGTTTTATGAGAAAACTTTGGAAGCTCTACCATAATGAAACCAATCAATTTGTTGTTTCAGAAGAAGCCGCCACCGATGCCGAATTAAAAGTATTGCATCGCACCATTAAGAAAATCAAGGATGATATCGAACGCATTTCTTTCAACACTGCCGTGAGCACCTTCATGATTTGTGTTAATGAACTTATCGATTTAAAATGCAATAAGAGAGCCATTCTTCAACCATTATGCATTCTCATTTCTCCCTTTGCACCTCACATTGCAGAAGAGTTGTGGTCGCTATTGGGCAATACAAACAGCATAAGTTATGCTACTTTTCCTGAGTTCAATGAAGGATATTTGGTAGAAAGCGCTTTCACTTATCCGGTTTCCATCAATGGAAAGTTACGCTCTAAAATAAGCTTCCCTATTGATATGGAAACTGCCGAAATGGAGAAGCAATTATTAAGTAACGAAGACCTTCAGAAATGGCTGAACGGACAAGCTCCAAAGAAAATCATTATCATCAAATCGAAAATCATTAATATTGTTTTATAAATAATACAGCCTGAATGGCAGTAGTTTGACTTTTATTTTCCGATCCTGAATTTAGTTTGGAACACTATTTGTTTAATCGATAAACAAATCAAAAACTCACAGAAATGAAAAAGCTCATGTTGATAATGTTCATTGGACTCATGGTTCAAACATTGGAAGGTTCCTCTCAGGATTTTAGAAAAATGAAAAACGAAGCTTTTGTAAGAGGCGAAAAGCTTACTTTCAGAGCATTTTATGAATCTGCACTAACAGGCCAGGTAAATGCAGGTAAAGCCAGCCTGGAAGTGGGTAAAGAAGTAAAGAAGATTGGGGGAAGAAATACATATCATATAATTGGAGAGGGTCGTTC
>CAIXTV010000062.1 GCA_903922465.1 uncultured bacterium | reverse complement strand
TTTCGTTGATATTGTATTGAGCGGACGAGCGAATATTAAATCCTCGTCCCAATCTGTATGAAAGAGATAAATCAGTAATTACATTTGAAACCATTTCGTTTACCCAATTTACTTGAGTAGATGAATTGGCACTAAATTGCTGATAAAAAACGGATATCAACACATCGCCTTGGGTATAGAGAAAGGCATTATAAACCAATTGAGAGCAATCTAATTTGATATGGCCACTAGTTTTTCTAATACGAAAGGGCACTGATATTTTAGCTTTACGTTCTTCAAGTGCATTGAAACGGGTTGCAACTTGCCCTTTGGCATATTTAATATAGTCTACCTCAAGGGAAATGCTCTTTGTAATATAATAATTCAATAAAGCCCGGTACTTTACCCCATGATCATATTCGCCATTTAGAGTTAATTTACTGAAGGGCTGAATACTTGCTTTTAAAAATGTAATGAAAGGATTCTTAGGAATAGATGACATATATTCTAAGCCACCGCCAATGGTGAAAAAACGATTAACCCCATAATTAAAATCAAACTTCCCGAACCGTGTTGAATTATCATCTTGTAAAAAGCCTGCCGACAATCCATATTCGAATTCTTTTGAAGGCATCACAGTATAAGGGACATTTAAAGTACGCTCTTCGGTTCGTTCTTCTCCAAGTAAGCCATAAAACTTTAATTTCAATGTAGTATATCCATATATAATAGGAACTTTGAAAATATATAAACCCGAGGCATCAGCTTTGGTGTAATCGACCAATGTGTTATTCATATATAGTTCCACAGTCCAATTGGGCTCAGTATGATCATTAATAATATAATAACCTGAAGCTTTACGAATGGTGGTGGGAGCATTTCGAACAACGGCTCCTATCATAGGCGCATTAGCAAAAGCAATCATTTGAGTGCTTATTTTTCCCAATTGAGCCTGTTTAATGATTTTAATATCGTTATCGACCCAGCGCCAGATATATTGTAGTTGTCGATTATCGAATTTATATTTATCAAAATAATCCAAATTGACATCAGCTTCTCCAAACAATAATTCCGTCCCTAAACTTAATTTGCAACGGTCATCTGTCGACCCATCCCATGTTTGGCTAGATGCTATTGACCAATCTAAGGTTCCAAATTTAAAAAGATGATAGTTTCTTTTCATTATCGTATCGGCAACCACCTCTCCTTTTAATTTAGAAAGATTATTTCGCATCCTTTCTAAACGTTGTTGTTTTAAGATTGGCAATTCAAAACTCGATACTAATATTATAGCTAGGGCTCGATAATTAAAAGTCATAGTAATGCCAAATGCTTCCGCGAACAAAGAAGATTCCATATAGATTGCTCCCATATCTTTCTTAAGGCCTTCTTTGGTATTTACTGTTTTACTCCCAACTTTTACTTGTTTGGCTTTAAAATCTATAATATATGGACGACTTTCATTCTCAATAAATCCGCCCAAGCTATCTCCTTTTTGACCCACAAAGCAAGGGATACTGAGTGTTTTAAATAAATCTTCTACATTAACATACAGTAAATCATTTGAAGTATAGAAAACATCTAAATAGAAATTTCCTACTCCTTCTATTAGAACAAAAACTGGAAATACATCATAAGTAAAAGAGGTATCTCCTTCCTGACCTGGAATTGGTTCCTGTGCATCTACTTTTCCTATAAATAAAAAGCCCAATACAAAAATAAGGAAAAGGTATTTAAAAATAAATGCTAATCGGAAATGCAAAATATGCAAATATGTTGATACAATCCTTAGGTTGTATTTGCAGGCTATCATTGCCTATTCATTGTTAAATATTATTGAGAAACTGCCTGAATATGTGTCAGGAATAGCACTTCCTGGGACATGAAGAGTCCCTCCTAAATGTAGAGGTATAATAACGTTGCAATCGGAATTCGGAGAAAGAATAACCGCATTGGTGCCATTATCAGTTGGTCCTATTTCAAGCTGCAGTGCTCCACCATGGCTTCCAATTAAATGAATGCTTGACGAAAAGGTAATAATAAGGTTTTTCCCATGGC
This sequence comes from uncultured bacterium, assembly GCA_903922465.1. GTDB lineage: Bacteria > Bacteroidota > Bacteroidia > Bacteroidales > CAIXTV01 > CAIXTV01. The sequence continues at coordinate 5,362 of CAIXTV010000062.1, read as the reverse complement.
AAAGTTTCACTTCAAATTCAGCAGGTCTGGCTGATGTACCGGTCGACAAAATAGCTACGCTTCCATGAGAACTTCTTACTCCATTATATCCTATACTTACTGTTCCACCAGATGTTCCTGTCAGGCAAAGAGAACCAAAATGCATTGTTTGTACAACAGTAAAAGAAAGTCTTCTTTGCGTAGCATCGCTTTGTGCAAATGAAAAACTACTTCTACAAAACAGAACTATTGCCAAAAACAGTAATCTTAGAAAACTTCTATTTATTTTCATAAAGTGCATTAATTTCCTCTTTTGAAGTGAAATAAAGAGCCAGTCCTTAAGAGGTTATGGAATTCAATACTTGATAAATCAAGCCATCAAGAATTCGTATTTTGAAACGATTACTTAAGATGAACTGTTAAAGCTAAGGAGTTCTGCCAAAGCAGAGAAATAGATAAACCTTAATTTTTAATCTCAAGTTCCGCCTCAGCATAAACGTTTATCTTTTTATTCTCTTCGTTGCTAATATATTGTACTTTTAACTTACCATTTTTCAAAGATGTTCCTGGTGTTTTATTCAATCGAATATTGACATTTCGTTTGTTTATATTCGTATACACCCCCACTCCTTTAAGTCTTCCTATTTCGTAGGACTTGCCTTGTGCGGGTGTATATTCAACAACAAAATCGCCATAAACTGAAATATTTCCAGTGCGGTTTAGTGCAAGTTTAAGAAAAATTGAAGTATCTTGTCGGTTTTCAATATTTAAATCGCTAAGGGTGCTGTTTACATTTACCACACCTGACCGTATAATAATAGGAATGCTTAATCCATAAATTGGTATAAGTTCAACCTTTAGGGCAGTAGTGTCGCCTTCAGCTTCTTTCGACCCAAGGGGTTTTATATTTTTCTCTGCTCTAAAATACAAATGTGAACGATATTCTCCGGGAAGCATCTCTTGTTTACGTCGGCATTGCAATGCAATAACTTGAGGTTCACGAGGTGCAAGTGTTACTTTTCGTGGAAATATTCTCAAAAAAGGATCTGCAAACATTTGACCTGAATCAGGCTTTTCGATAGTTACAAAACTTCCATCTTCCTTCATATTATACTGAATAAATGATATAGAATAAATGGCAGTATCTTTGCCGATATTGACTAAATTAAGTTCTTCTTTTTGCTTGTTTCCTTCAAACACCACACGCGTTGGGGTTATTAATAAATCGCCCTGGGCTATTGATTGAAAACATATACCTATAAATGGAATTATTAATATTAGCAGCTTTTTTCTCATGGTTTTATTTTTGTTTTAAAGATTACTTTGCAAAGGTATAAATTAATAAATATCTCAAGACGTTTTGGGCTGAAAGTTGGAATAAAAATCTTTATTTTTGTTCTTTGCACCATTATTGGTTTTTCATATTGATGTTTGACTGTCAACAATAAAGAAGTTTTTAATGACAAATCTTAATATTTCAAATACAAGAGGTATACATTTTGTTTTTCGCGAAACAGAATTGAAATTGGAGCAGGCTTTTTATATAATTTTCATATGTAAAACTTTCTCAATAAGTATCATTCCAATTACAAATCTAGAAGACTAAAATAAGAATTCAATTTAAATAAAGTATTAAGGCAAAAGCAGGGACTAGTTATAGGCTATTGTAACATCAAATGTGCCTTCGTAGATGCCATAAGGTTGGGCATCTTTTAATTCTAAAGTTGCTCCAACATTAAACTGATCGGTTCCTGCAGCACTTAGAACACCTGTTAATCCGGGATAAGAACAAGAGAAACTATTTACATTCATATTATTTCCTCCACTATGAAGCATTACCATTCCATTTGGGGGGAGAATAATTGAATAGGTTGCATTTGGAGAACCGGCTATTGTATAAGCTGCATTTTTTGAAAACGGTGCCTGAGCTAACAAATCGATATCAGCTGGGGATGATGCACTGCGAGTGTTGGAAATTGTTAAAACAACATCAACAGGAGCAGTAGGAATTGACATGGTGCCAAAATGCATATCCGAAGTCTTTGCAATTTCAAGAGACTTCAAAATGTGGACGCCAGTATTGGTATTTATGCTTGAACCTGATTGTGCCATAACGCAAATTGAAAATGGCATAACCATCAAAACTATCAATAATATAAAAAAAGATTTCTTCATTTCAATTCAAATAATCATCTTAAACCATCATTAATTTATTACGATGCAAATATCTATCTATATTTAAAAAAAACGTGTAGGGATTGGCTGAAATTTCTGTAGGGGATGTCTGATTTTTTTGTAGGATATGTCCGATACAGGCGTAGCAATTAATGACCTCATTGTCATAGTCTTCGTTTTCTTCTTGAAAAATACTTGACTTGGTTTTTTTAAAATAAAAAAAGCTTATTCTCGACCAACATACTCCCATAAGGTTTTGGGAATAAATAACTCATAATAACTACTACAGGCAAATTTCAATATCGAAGTAAGAAAAAACATGGAATACTTAAATCTTTTTATTTTCATGTTCTTTTGGAGATTTCGCACTAATCTCAAAAAAGAAATTCTTGCTCTCAAAAACGCGAAAATCATACTTAATTTTAAAAATGATAAAAAGCAGATATTAGACTTGATAGAAAATCAAAATCTCCACAAAAATGGAATAAAATTAAAGGAAATAAATAGGATCAAAGTTTTGAAGTAAACCTTATAAAGTGAGAAATTTATATCCCGAAAAAGATATTAATTATAGGCAACAGTTACATTAAAGGTCCCTGTATAAACTCCGGAAGCTTGTCCACTTAACAAGACTAATGTTGCTCCGACAGAAAACGTATCTTCCCCTAACGAATTAAGTATACCATCAAAATGTCCATTTCCCATTGAATTGGTATAAGGAAGGAAATTATTCACATGTATATGATTCGCCCCACTGCTAATTGTGACTACATTATTAGTGGGTAAAGTAATTAAATAATGTTTGTTGTTATCGCCATACACCGTATAAGTTGCAGTTTGACGTAATGGCGATTGACTCAAAAGTGTTACATTTGCAGGTATTGATGCTGTTCTAACGTTGGTTGTGGAAAGCACTATGTTTACTGCTCCTGTTGGAACAGACATGGTTCCAAAGTGCAATGAAGTTGATTGAGTAATAGCAATTGCCTTTCCAACTTTCGATCCGGCAGATGGACTTAATGTAATTTGTGCATGAAGCACTGTAACAATGCTTACCATTATATAGGTAAGCATTAAATTAAATATGTTTTTATTCATAGTTTTAATTTCTTCTATTTAAAAAGAAGATGAAACTCTAAAATAAGAATTTTGTCATTTTTCATATCAGATAGACAGTTTAGTTATATGCTACCGTCAAATTAAATGTGCCTTGATAAAGCCCTTGTGCTTGTCCGCCTGAAACATTTAAGGTTCCTCCTATTACAAACTGTTCCGATCCCCCAACACCAAGTGAACCTGTTGCTGTATGTGAAATAGAACCAGAAGCAGATTTCGCAAGCAAAGTTCCAATCGTCATACTATATGCACCGTTAAATACAGTTATTGTTAGGGGCAAAGTGATTGCATACGTTCGTAATGGTTCTCCTGACACCGTATAAGTGGCAAGGGTCATAAAAGGAGCAATTGATTGAAGTGTAACTCCTCCTGTTCTCGAACGAACTCCTGCAGTTGAAACCGCACAAGTCCCTGCTTGGCTACTAACTGTGATGGTACCAAAATGCATGGGTTGGTTTTCGGTAAGCGTTAAAGGATTTACCACTTTCACAGATAGTGCGGTATGAATCAAGCCGGGTTGTCCTAAAACAGAAAATGAAAAAAACATCATCATACCGACAAGAACGAATATGAATAATGTTTTTTTCATGTAAATTTTAAATATTGAAATTTGAATTGAAAAGGGTCGAACTCTATATCGGTAACAGATCTGAAGTATTTTTTAAAAATATCTTCTCCGATATTCAATTCAAGTGATAATTGTTTGTGTTTAAAAAGACTAGTTTGTTTGATGCAACACTTCAATCTTCTGCTGAAACTTGAAACTTAATTTGTTTCGGTGTATTGCTCGATTGTTTGATAAAAAATAAAAGGGAGAATCAATTAGATAACTCCCCTTTTTAAAGACAAAAAACAGTCTTTAGTTATAAGCTACTGTAACGTCGAAAGAACCTGAATAAGTTCCGGCTACTTGACCACTGGCGAGGTTTAATTTTGCACCAACTGTAAATGAATCTGTTCCAGATGCTGAAAAAGTGCTAGCGTTTGTACCATATGAGCAAGTAAATGTATTTACTGTCATTGTGTTTGCACCACTTGTTAAGGTAACGTTTGCTGAAGGCAAAGTGATGGTATAAGTTGCAAGATTATCACCTGTTACATTGTAAGATGCTGCATGAGCAGTTGGAGCCTGTGCTAAAAGTGTAATAGTTCCTGTTCCAATTGATACTGTACCTGCTGGTGCTAAAATAACTGTTGCTGCAGTTGAAGGCACTGTCATAGTTCCGAAATGTAAACCAGCACTGGCAACTACTTCTGAAATGGTTAGAGCTTTAACGATTTTTGCTCCAGCTGATGTTGTTTGTGTTGCTTGGGCCATTGTTTTGGTTGATAAACCTGCAATCATTACAATTGCTGAGAAAATTAAAATTGCTTTTTTCATGTTTGTTTTTTGTTTGTTTTTTGTTTGTTTGTTTGTCTGTTAATTTCTTTATACTACATTGCTACCTAAATCGTGAATGTAATTTATGCGACAAATGTATAATTATTTTCTTACATTGCAACATAATAATTACATTTTATTTCTTTTTATTTCATCACATCACTTTAAACATTCCTTATTGATTCATTTTCAATGTATTTGGTATTGAAAAATATTTTCATTTAATACATAATAAAATTGTTCTTTATGGTTTTCGATACTAATAAAGCGTTTTATTTGTGTCTTATTTGATTTTATTTCACCCTATTTGAAGAATTAAACTGATTTCTGCAAAATTTTTACTGTATTTTTTACTACAAATGTATTGTTTTTCAATCAAGCTAAAACAATTCAGCTTATTCTTTAAGTATATTTCAATTGAATATGTGCGTTTCTTTCAAAACAATTCTATTTTAAATGATATGAATTTCACCTATATAATATAAGGAGTAAAAACCAGCACAAAACTTAATCACAAAAAAAAAGGCTTACCTCAAAAGGTAAGCCTTGGGAAAACATCAATTAAAACTTAAGTGACATAAACACTTAAACAACATTCTAGGTAACTATAATAGACATAGGTTCCGAAAACACTATCACGTTTCCAACCGTAACTAAAGCAATTCTAACATAAAGCTTTTGACCTATTGTGCGGTTAGACACTTTAACCTT
>CAIXTV010000061.1 GCA_903922465.1 uncultured bacterium | reverse complement strand
TAAACACCTTCTTGGGTCTTGGGTCTTCTTCCAAGAAGTCTACTAGGCTATACGTCCCTATCTATTCCCTACTTCAGTTATAAGAACCAAACCTGTTAGGTTTTCCTAATAAAATAAAATTCCAAAAAGCTAAAAGCCTAATAGTCTAAACGCCTAATAGCTTATCCCCCCCAAAAAAACTACGCCTACAGCAGATTGTTCCTCGTATATCCCTTCATAATCCCGCGTTTCGAACGAGCAATAAAGGATAAAACCTCATCCCTTTCGTGGGTTGCAGGCAATTCGCGCTCAATAATTTCAACCGCTTGAGTGATATTTAGGTTTTTCAGAAAGATATAGCGGTAAATATCCTGTATATCGTTGATTTTTTCGGCTGTAAATCCCCTTCTACGCAAGCCAATCGAATTGATACCTGCATAGGAAAGAGGTTCGCGGGCGGCTTTCGTAAAAGGAGGCACATCTTTTCGCACTAAAGCCCCACCCGAAGTCATGCTGTGGGCTCCAATTTGCACAAACTGATGAACAGCCGATAAGCCGCCAACAATGGCCCAGTCGTCGATGGTGATATGTCCAGCTAAATTAGCAGCATTAGCGAGTATGCAATGATTTCCAATGATACAATCGTGTGCCACGTGCACATAAGCCATAAGTAGACAATGATCGCCGATAACGGTCTCGAAGCTGGCTTTGGTGCCCCTGTTTATGGTAACAAATTCGCGTATGGTAACATTATTGCCAATTCTTACAAAGGTTTCTTCTCCTTGAAATTTAAGGTCTTGCGGAATGGCAGAAATCACTGCACCCGGAAAAATCTTACAATTCTTCCCAATGCGTGCGCCTTCCATTATGGTAACATTCGAACCTATCCAACAACCCTCGTCAATCTCAACATTTTTATGGATGGTGACAAAAGGTTCAATAACAACTGTGTTGGCAATTTTAGCTTGAGGATGAACAAAGGCTAAAGGCTGAATCATTATTTATTAATTTTAACGAGTTGGGCAAGCATCTCTGCTTCCATCACCACTTTATTCCCTACGTATGCAGTCCCTTTCATGTGACAGAGTCCTCTACGTATAGGGTTAATTAAAACGAGTTTAAAGATTACGGTATCGCCTGGCACTACTTTCTGACGGAATTTCACATTGTCAATCTTTGCAAAATAGGTGTTGTAGTTGTTAGGATCAGGCAGTGAGGTTAAAGCTTGAATTCCACCAACCTGTGCCATAGTTTCTATAAGTAAAACACCTGGCATAACGGGCTCGTCGGGGAAATGCCCCACGAAGAAAGGCTCGTTCATAGTGACGTTTTTCACACCTACCACTATAGTTTCGTTCATCTCAATAATCTTGTCGACAAACAAAAATGGTGAACGGTGTGGAAGTATTTTTTTAATGGCATTGATGTCCATTAAAGGAGGTTTGTTTGGGTCGTAGGTAGGAGCCACCTGTTGTTTGCCTTCTTTAATTTGCTTTTTGATGAGTTTGGCAAACTCTATATTCGATTTATGTCCAGGGCGGGTAGCAATAATGTTTGCCTTGATGGGCATTCCAATCAAGGCTAAGTCGCCAATAAGGTCAAGGAGTTTATGGCGTGCAGGCTCATTATTGAAATACAATTCAACATTATTAAGTATGCCTTGTTCCAGCACCTGTATTTTGGGACGGTTAAAGAAGGTAGCCAATCGGTCTAACTCTCCTTGCGAAACCATGCGATCTACAAATACAATGGCATTGTTGATGTCACCACCTTTAACTAAGTTTTTCTGAATGAGCAATTCAAGTTCATGCAAGAAAACAAAAGTGCGGCAGGGAGCAATTTCATCTTTAAACTCACTAATATCTGAAATAGAAGCAAATTGATTTGTCAATACTTTCGACTCGTAATCTATCATAGTCGATACCTTGAAGGTATCACTAGGGAGGGCGATAAGTTCAATTTTCTTATCAGGATTCGAAAAGGTGATGTTTGAATTGAGTTCGAAATATACTTTTTCGGCATCCTGTTCAACGATTCCTGCTTTAAGCAATGCTTCTACATAGTATTTTGCACTACCGTCAAGAATAGGAGTTTCGCTACAGTTTACTTCAATAATAACATTGTCTATCCCCAAGCCTGCCAAAGCTGCTATGGGATGTTCAACGGTTAGAACTTCAGCTCCGTTTTGCGAAAGGGTGGTGCCTCTTGCAGTTTCAGAAACACAATCAACGTCAACATCGATGGTTGGTTGTCCTTCAAGATCTGTTCTCTTAAATTTTAATCCGTGATTTTCGGGAGCTGGCTTAAATGTGAGCAATACTTCTAAGCCTGTGTGAAGTCCTGCTCCTTTTATAGTGACAGGATTCTGTATGGTTTTTTGTTTTTCTGACATAATTCTAATTGGTGTGCAAAATTAAAATTATTATTTAGAACTAGCCCAACAAAAGCATTTTATTATATTAGTGGAGATAATAATGAGGCAATTTCAAATGAATTTGATGGTAGCTTCCCTTAAATGTATATTACAATAAGTATGAAAAACGTATAGGTTTTGAGATTATCGAAAATAAATGAAACCAAGCCTTTATGGTTGTTAATTCAATGAAATACGCAATCAACAATTGTGTAGATATGCGAAATTCTATTGTAGCATACGAGCTTAAAAAATCACTTAGTATAAATACTATTTTGATTTATTTGATAAAGCTCTCTCGAGATCAGTTATTCTTTGTTCGAGGGCACTAATATTACGGAAGTGCACATATGCCTTTTTGTACTTTCTTACATCAAAAGCAGGGGATCCCTGCACAATCGAATCGTCTTTTAAGTTGCATTCAATTCCCGATTGCCCGGCTATTTTAACATTGTTGCCGATAGTTAAATGTCCAATAATGCCTACCTGACCGCCAATGATACAGTTTTTCCCAACCTTAGTCGAGCCTGAAACTCCTGTTTGAGCAGCAATAACCGTGTTTTCCCCGATTTCAACATTGTGTCCAATTTGAATATGGTTATCCATCTTAACACCCTGCCTAATAAAAGTAGAACCCATAGTTGCCCTATCAATGCAAGTGTTAGCCCCAATCTCAACAAAGTCTTCAATAACTACGTTGCCAATTTGAGCAACCTTTACCGATTGAGTATCGTTCTGCAAAGCAAATCCGAAGCCATCAGCACCTATTACAACTCCTGAATGCAAAGTGCAAGAGGCCCCGATAACACAATCAGAATAAACCTTTACCCCAGAAAACAAAATAGTATTATCTCCAATTTTACAATTGGAACCAACATAAACCTGAGGAAAAATAAAACAATTGTTTCCTATTTGAGCATGCTCGCTAATAACTGCAAAATCTCCAACGTATACGTTACTTCCTAAATTTGCTTTTTCTGAAATAGAAGCATTGCTAGAAATAACTGCTTTGGGCATCTTTATCTCATTATATAGTTTTAGAAGGCTTGCATAAGAAGTATAGGGATCCTCAACTTTTATTAAAGAAGGGGTGATTTCCTTATCGGCAGTAAATTCTTTGCTAACAATAACAGCTGTAGCTTTAGTTTGATAAATAAAGGGAGTGTATTTAGGGTTAGCTAAAAAACATAAACTACCGGCAGTCCCCTCTTCAATCTTTGATAAGGTGTCTATTTCGTCAAGGGGGTTTCCTTCAATTATTCCCCCTAATAAATCTGCAACTTGTTGAACGCTAAATTTCATGATTATAAGATTAGTTTCTTAATTCTTTTGGATAACATAAAAAGTATTTTGTAACGGTTTTTGATAAGACATCTAAGTCTAATTGGTCAGATGCGATACTAATATCTTTTATCCGTTGATCTTTATAGAGAATCTTTATTTTATCTCCATAAGGGTTGTATATTTTATTTTCGACTTGATTTGAAAAAACAAAGTATTCGGTTTCATCATATTGAATTTGATATTTCTTGGCACATTCTCTCCTTAAATCTTCAATTCTTGATAATTCAAAAGGTTGATGCTGCAATTCAATGCTTAAAAGCCTTCTGTTGATTAAATTTCTGCTTAATGTAGAAAGAATAACATCGGGGTGGTTAACCCAGGTTTTTATACCAGATAAAATATCGTAATCGTCTAATTGAGCAAAAATATCGAGCAAATTTGGGTTTTGAATAAAGTCGGGTTTTTTATAAGTGTGATGTAAAAACTCTTTGAGTGCTGGAGTTGCAAAAAGCTCGTCGCCGTTTTTTGCAACATATTCGGCTCTTTTAAGAATCATAACCATTAATTGCTCAGCTGAGAGCACAGTTTTGTGCAAATATACTTGCCAATACATCAATCGGCGTGAAACAATGAATTTTTCTACAGAATAGATTCCTTTGTCATCTACAACCAATTCATCATCATTCACGTTAAGCATTTTAATAATGCGTTCAGTTCCAATAATTCCTTCTGAAACTCCGGTGAAAAAACTATCGCGAATGAGGTAATCTAACCTATCGACATCCAATTGACTTGAAACCAATTGATGGAGAAATCTCTTCTTATACACCCCATTGAATATGTCAATTGCGGTGTTTAATTCGTCATGAAATACCTCATTAAGTTTTAACATAAATAATTCGGAAAGTACTTCGTGATTCATTTCGTGAACAATTGAGTTTTCGAGGGCATGAGAGAATGGACCGTGACCAATATCATGCAATAAAATGGCTAAATTGGCAGAATTTGCTTCATGTTCTGAGATTTCATGCCCTTTTTGTTTTAAAACTTCAATAGCTAAACTCATCAAATGCATAGAACCAAGAGCATGATGAAAACGGGTGTGCAGAGCTCCGGGATAAACGAGTTCGGTAAGTCCTAATTGTTTAATCCTCCTTAATCTTTGAAAATAAGGATGTTCAATTACATCGAAAATAATAGCAGATGGAATTGAAATAAAACCATGTACTGGATCGTTTAATATTTTTCTTTTATTATGAGCAGTCAAAATCAATAAGAAATATCTATATTTGTAGAAACTTATATTTTAGAATTACAATCAAAAGTATAAATATTTTTTGATTTGACGACTTTCACTACAAAAATAAACATTTAAATATGGATAATATAAAAGTTTTATGGGTTGACGATGAAATTGATCTTCTGAAACCCCACATCATGTTTTTAACTGCAAAAGGTTATGAAATAGCTTCTTCAAACAATGGATTGGAAGCAATTGATATGATGAAACACACTAATTATGATATAGTTTTTCTGGATGAACAAATGCCTGGTTTATCAGGAATAGAAACTCTTTCGATTATTAAATCGCAATTTCCGGATGTTCCAGTGGTAATGATTACTAAAAGCGAGGAGGAGAATATTATGGAGGACGCTATTGGTTCTAGCATTGCAGATTATTTGATTAAACCTGTTAATCCGAATCAAATTTTACTTTGCTTGAAGAAAAATCTTGAGAATAGGCGATTAGTAAGTGAAAAGACCAGCAGTGCTTATCAGCAGGAGTTTAGAAAGATTAGTATGGAATTGTCATCCAATCTTCAGCCACAGGAATGGATAGAGATATATAAGAAAATTGTTTTTTGGGAATTAGAACTTGAGAAATCGATGGATGATGGTATTTCGAGTATTCTTAAGATGCAGAAAGACGAAGCAAATCAATCTTTTTCGAAATATGTTGAGAGGAATTACCTTAATTGGTTTAAAGATCCTAATGCAGTGAAGCCTGTGATGTCGCATAATTTGGTAAAAGAGAAGGTGTTTCCACTTATTGAAAACAATAAAACACTGATGCTGGTAATTGATAATCTTAGGTATGATCAGTGGAAAATTCTTCAACCCTTGCTTAATGAAGTTTATCGGACAGAAATAGATGATATGTATTTCAGTATATTGCCTTCGGCGACACAATATGCTCGTAATGCTTTGTTTTCGGGGCTTATGCCAACTCAAATTGATAAGAAGTATCCTCAATATTGGGTGGAAGAAAGCGAAGAAGGAACCAAGAATCAATTTGAGGAAAAACTCTTTGAGGAATTATTGAAACGCTATGGGAAAAACCTTAAGTTCACTTATCATAAAGTGTTGAATTTTCAGTTTGGGAAAAAGCTTGCAGATAATTTCAGTAATCACATTGGCAATCCTTTAAATATTATAGTGTATAATTTTGTAGACATGTTATCTCATGCTCATACTGAAATTGAACTTATTAGGGAATTGGCTGAAAACGAAGCGGCATATCGTTCAATAACCTTATCGTGGTTCGAACATTCTCCTTTATTTGACATTATAAAACAGGCAGCATCGAAAGGGGTGAATTTAATTATCACTACTGATCATGGTTCGATCAAGGTTGATAATCCTGTTATGGTGAAGGGAGATAGAAATACGACAACAAATTTGAGATACAAAATTGGTAAAATGCTTGAGGTGGATGAGAAGAAGGTCTTTACGGTTAAAAATCCTGAAGAGATTTATCTTAAAAAAGTAAATCCCAGCACTTCTTATATCTTTGGTAGGAATAATGATTTCTTCATTTATCCAAATAATTATAGTCAATATGTGAATTATTATAAGGATACTTTTCAACATGGAGGCATTTCGATGGAGGAGATGATGATTCCTTTTGTATATTTGACCCCTCGTTAAGTATGTAAATGAATCGCTTTGTCTGCCAAAATATTAATAATTTAGATGAGATTATAAGAGATATTCTCATCGCATTTCCTGATGAGAGGGTGTTTGCCTTTTATGGGAAAATGGGGGCAGGGAAGACTACTTTTATTAAAATGATGTGTGAGCATCTGGGGGTTGAATGTAATACATCGAGTCCTACTTTTGCTATCATAAATGATTATCCGTTGGCAGAGGGGAGTGTATATCATTTTGACTTTTATAGAATAAAAAATCAGATGGGTGCATTGGATATCGGATTTGAAGAATATCTTTACAGCGGAAATTATTGCTTAATTGAATGGTCGGAAAAGATTGAAGAACTTCTACCATTGGATTATGTGAGAGTTGATATAGAAGTTGCTGAAAACGAAGAAAGAATCATTAGTTTAACTAAATTTATAGACACATGATATCGGAAAACGACCCCTTTAATTTTATAAAGCATGCTAAAATTCATGGAGTGTTCCCTATGGAGGAAATGCTTGAAAAGCAAATTCATAAATGCCCACTTAAAATAGGCATACCTAAGGAGACGGCATTTCAGGAGAACCGTGTTTCGTTGGTTCCTGATGCGGTGTCGTTGTTGGTGAATAATGGTCATGAGGTTTATATTCAATATGGTGCTGGGGCTGCTGCTCATTTTCCGGATAGTGAATATGCTGAAGCTGGGGCAACTTTGGTTACTTCTTTAGCAGAGGTTTATCAAGCTGATATAATTTTGAAAGTTTCGCCTTTATCGGCAGAAGAACTTAATTTGCTCAAGCCGAAACAGACGGTGATAAGTGCTTTACATCAGAGCATACAATCGGAAAATTATTTCAGGAAGCTGATAGCGGCTAAGGCAACTGCTATTGCCTTTGAGTTTATTAAGGATAAGGCAGGTTCGTTTCCGGTATTGAGGGCTGTGAGTGAGATTGCAGGGAATACTTCTGTATTAATAGCTGCGGATTATTTGAGTAATACTGAGTATGGGAAGGGGAATATGTTGGGAGGTTTTTCGGGGATAACGCCTACTGAAATTGTGATATTGGGTGCAGGAACTGTTGGCGAATTTGCTGCTCGTGCGGCTATGGGGCTGGGGGCAACGGTGAAGGTTTTCGATAATTCGTTATACAAACTTAGGCGTTTGCAGGATAGTTTGAATGCTCGTGTTTTTACTTCTATTATTCAGCCAAAGGTATTGCTGAAATCGTTGAGGAATGCGTTGGTTGTGATAGGTGCATTGCATTCGAATAATGGTAGGACTCCGGTGATTATTTCGGAAGAGATGGTTAAGGAGATGAAACAGGGTTCGGTGATTATTGATGTGAGTATTGACCAAGGTGGGGTTGTGGAAACGTCGCGTGTTACAACGCATACGGATCCTGTGTTTCAAATGCATGGGGTGACGCATTATTGTGTGCCAAACATCGCTTCGCGTGTGCCTCATACGGCTTCGTATGCGTTAAGTAATTTCTTTGGTCCGTTGATTTTAAGTATTGCTGAGAATGGTGGAATCAACGAATTTCTTACTACTGACTTTGGTTTGAGAAAAGGGGTGTATGTGTATAATGGAATAGTTACCCATCAGAATGTTGCAAAGATGTTTAATCTTCCTTTTCAGGATATAGAGTTGTTGATGGCAGCTTTTAGGTAGTTTATCTAAGTTTTCTGTATTGTTTCAATTATAAAAATATATTTCTTTATTTAGGAAGTAGATTCGATGTTGAAAAAGTTAGATTTTAACCTGAAATGTGTGAATAGGAATTCGATGTGTACGGATATAAAGTTGACAATTGACAGTTGACAATCGACAGTTGAAAATGGAGGGAAGTGGATTTTCCTGGTGGGTAGTTTATTGGGGGATGAGGGAGTTTACAACTTCACTTCGATAAAGAAAAATATAGAGTCAAAGGCTTATTGGATGAGGGTTACGGCACCTCTTTGTTCGAAATAGGAATTGTCGGGATTTCGAAATTTTACATAATACACATATACGCCTTGTGGGGCCATTTTTCTATGCCATGTTCCATCCCAACCTTGAGAATATTGATGTGATTCGAAGATTTTCTCGCCCCATCGACTCATAATAATAAAGGTGTATTCGGGATTGTCCATGAAATAGCCAATGGGTTTGAAGATTGGGTTTTTTTGGTTGGGTGTGAAGGCGTTGGGGATGTATACGATGGGTTGTTGCAAAAGACTGATTTGATTTGAGATGGTGATATCGCTGAAACCATAGGGGTTTGGGGCTGCTTCGTTGGCGATTATGTAATAATCGAATTTGCCGCTGGTTTGACTTGAGGCGCTAACATCGTCAGGGAAATTGTAGGAGGTGTTGGCGATGTGCGGGATTAGATAGTTGGGGGTGCCGGTGAAAAGGCCTTCGAAACTACGGTGGATTTCGTAGTTAAATGTGGTTGGAAGCCATCCGTTGGTGTAGTTCCAAAAGAGGTTATTGACGTAGTTGTTCGCATTTCCCGTTAGGAAAATAGTGTTGACAATATTAGAGGTTAGTACTTCATCGCCACAGCTATCGACGGTTGTTAGTTTATAGAAATAGGGGCGTTCGTTGATGGCGGCGGTGTAATCGTTGAGGTTGATGTTGGGGGAAAATGGGGGGTAGAGGGTTCCGATGAGGGCGTAGGTTCCGGAAATGGCTTCGGAACGGTAGAATCGGATGGCATTAAGGGTGACAGTGTTGTCGATGAAGGCGGCTAATTGGATGTAGGAGGAGGAAACGACAGTGGCGTAACGCAGATAGGCAAAGGTAGGTTTTTGGGGCCTCTGATAGAGGAAACATATGGCGTTGGAGCTGGCAGTGATGGTGTTGGTGGAGTTGTAGGCGGAGATTACGAAACAATAGGTGCTGCCATCGACCAAGGAATTCATTTGGAAACTTTTTAAAGTGGAAGGGTTGGTGGCGATGAGTTGTGGTGGGCCTGCATTAATGGAAACATAGATGTAATAGCCGCCTAATGTTGGGGCCATGTTGAGGTATTCGGTCCAAGAAAGGGAGGCTGTGGCGCCGCAAATGTTGAGGGAGTTGCTGAGAAGGATGGAGGTGTGGAGGATACCTAAAGGGCTGAGGTTGTTACAGCTATCGAAGGCTGCGATTCGGTAGGAATTGGTTGCGGCAGAGGGGTCGGAAAGGGGGTCGGTGAAAGAGGTGTTGTTTTTTCCGAAAAGGGTGTCGACGGGAAGCCAAATAGAGCCTTGAAGTTGGTAGATGACATATCCGGCCGCATCGCCAGAGGCAACGGCATCCCATCCTATAGTGATTTTGCTGATTGCGTTATTAACACTTACGGAATCTATGATGGGGATGTCGGGTGGGACGATGTCGTGGAATAAATCGCCTTTTCGATTTGAGATTGAAGTGCAGCCTGAATTGTGAGATTGCTCGATGCGATAGTTAATGACGGCTGAGCAAAGTTTGAAGCTGTCGGAGTAGTTGAGATTGGGGGTTGAGTCGATGAGCATCCAAGGGTTGGGCTGGATTTGGCGATAGATGAGAAACATGGGGGAAGTTCCGGTAAGGGGAGGAGAGTGGGTGTTGTTCCAGGTGAGATCGGCTGTGATGTTGTTGTTATTGACGAGGCTGAGGTAAATGGAGCTTAGCGTGTCGGAGAAAGTGGATAGATTGCTTGTGGATGTGGCTCGGCTTGCCATATAATAATGGACACTGTGGGTGTTGGCGTTGGCACCGTTGTGGTAATAGGAGGTTTGGGCAAAGTTAAAGATGCTGTCGATGGGGGCGTAGGGACCTGCAATGTTGTTGGAGAAATAAATGATATAGCAGCGAAAATCGGCGGCTGATGGGGGAGTTTGCCAAATCAGGGTGACGTTTCCAAGGGAATCGACCTGGAGGCAATGGGGAATTGGAGGCTGAATTTGAGCCCCGGAATTCAAAAATGAAAATAATAAAACAATATAGAGAAAAAGGGTTTTCATTTTAGGGTTTCAAAACACCTGCAACCACCTGATGCATTAAGGCAGGATTGAGATATTGGGAAGCAAGCTCTTTGATACGTTTTGGAGTTATCTGCATGATTTCTTCCTGATAATCTGAATAGAAGTCTTGATTTAAACCGCTGGCGTAAAGTTGACGGTAAACGTTCATCTGACTAAAAGCTCCGTCAAACATTCGCATCATGGCTCCTAAAATCCAGTTTTGGGTTGCAATAAGTTCGTCTTTATGAATTAGTTTAGTATGTAAACGGTTCATTTCGGAAAATATTTCATCAATGACTTTTTGGGTGTACTCAGCACCTGTGTCGGTGTGGATTAGGAAAACCAAAGAGTCGTTGTAAATTGAAACAGAAGAGTAGATTCCATAGGTGTAGCCCTTTTCTTGACGGATATTTTGCATCAGTCGTGAACTGTAGTGGCCACCATAAATTGTATTTAATATTTTGAGATGAATATACTCCTTTTGGTTGGGTTTAGCTGTTGCGAAACCAATTTTAAGGGAGGATTGTATTGCGTCGGGCTTGTCGATTAGAAGAAATTTTTCGGATGAAGGGCTTAATTTGAAAGTGGGGTTTAGGTTGTTTTGGGTTGAAGGGCCGTTGAAATTGCTTCCGAAAGTTTTTTCGAGGAGTTGAATGATATTGTCATCGATGGCACCTGCACAGAAAATTACGGTTCTGTTAGAGGTGTAGAAATTGTTGTGGTGTTGACGGAGGGTTGTTGAAGTTATTTCCCTGATGTGTTTTTCTTCTAATAATTTGCCCATAGGATGTTGGGGACCAAAAGCTTGTTTGAAGAATTGACGGCTGGAGAGATAGTCGACTTTTTGTTCTTTTAGGTGGAGGTGCTGTATTTCTTTTTCTTTGAGAAGTTGAAGCTCTTGTTCGTTAAAAACTGGGTGCTTGATGATGTCGTCGAGATATTGCATAAGACTTGCAAACTTGTCTTTCATGCAAGTTATGTTGACGGAAGTGTAATCGGTTCCACAGCTTACTGAAATATCGGCACCTTTAGAAGCGATTTTTTCAGCAATGATTTTAGCTGAATATTTGAGGGTTCCTTTTGGGAGGAGGTTATGAGTTGCGAAGGCGACAAAAGGCTGGGGCTGGAAGTATTCGCCTGCTTTAATGTCGATGGATAAACTAATTAGGGGGGTGTTGTTTTGGGAAATAGTAAAAACAGAAATACCGTTTGTTAAACGGTATTCAATGGGTTTATTGAAAATTATTTTTTCGAAACTTTGATCTTTTGGTTTAAGGGTTCTATCAGGTTGGGTCATTACAAGTGTTTTTAGTGCCTGTAAAGATACACTTGTCCGCGCAATTCATGAGTAAAAAAATCGGAATCGGTATATTTTACATACCATAGATAGAAATTTTCGGGTGCGGCATTGCCATCAAACTTGCCGTCCCAGCCCATATCTTCGAAGGAATTGGTTGAATAGACGATTTTTCCGTTGCGAGCTACGATTTTCATTTCATATTTTTCGATTCCTATGTTATCTTGCTTGACAGGGTGGAAATAATCGTTTTTTCCGTCGTTGTCGGGGGTGAAAGCTGTAGGGACAAATAAACTGTAGCAACTTTTAACTGTGATAAAGGTGTTCAGAACGGTATCGATGCCAGAAGTTGAAACTGTGACTGAGTATAAAACTGAATTTAAAGGATTGACTTTGATAGAATCTGAAATTTCACCTGTATTCCATTGGTAAGATTGACCACCTGTGGCTTTGATTACAAGGGATTCGCCCTTACATAGGGTGTCGTTTTTACTTATAGTGAAAACAGGATTGGTTTTAGGGGTGTATTGAGTTTCAGTATTGGTTAATGCTGGAATTGTAGTGTTTTGAATGGGGTTGAATTGTTGTAAGGCACTTGTGTTTTGAGTGCTTGTGTTATTTATAGCCAAGTTGTTTTGAAGAAGATTTTGTGTTGGGGCTATAGGTTGACAATTAGGAATAGGATTAGTGGCTAAGGTCAAGGTTTGAGTTGAAATGATATTCTTGTTGGAATTGTTATTTGAATTGGGTTGAGGAGTGAGGGACGTTTGGGTAGTTTTACTTAAATCGTTTGACTTAGTTTGTTTTGTTAGGTTTCCTTGAATGGAGTTGGTGGGTTGGTTTTCGGAAGTTAATTGAACTAGGGTAAATACGATAGCAGTAACAAACACTAAGGATGCTGCGATGATAGCTGTTTTGCTTTTTATTAGATTTTGAAATCCTGAAGCAGGAGGGGTGTCGAGATGTTTTTCGATATGTTGCCATACCTTATCTGAGGGGTCAACTTTATACCCTTCAAATGTTTTTCGGAAAATGTCGCCAATAGTAGCCATAATATCTTATAATTCGTTTATGCCAAATTCATTAATTTTTTTTCGTAAAAACTTTTTAGCTTTTACGAGCTGTGATTTTGAAGTGTTTTCAGAGATATTCATCATGCCGGCAATTTCCTTATGAGAAAACCCTTCCATTTCAAACAGGTTGAATACAAATTTATATCCGGTGGGCATATTATCGATGATCTTCAATAAAACATCAACAGTAAACGAACCGGTAATGTTTGCATCATGCACTATTTCGTTTTCAACATCTTCAATGTCGGAGTGAAAATGATTTTTCAAATTCGCCCGATGATAGTTTAAAGAGGTATTCACCATAATACGTCTGACCCAGCCTTCAAAAGAACCTTCTTTTCGGTATTTATTCAGATTTTCGAATACCTTGATAAAGCCTTCTTGTAAGGCGTCTTCAGCTTCTTGACTATCTTCAAAATACCTTCTGCAAACCCCTAGCATTTTAGGGGCTAATTGAGTATAGAGTTGTCTTTGTGAAGCCCTGTCACCTTTTATGCAACCTGCAATTAATTCAGCTTCAGAAATCATCTTCTTTTATCAATTACCAACAAGACACCAATAAAGGTCAAAAAGATGCCTGTGCTTAAAAATATTTTTCTTGCTATATGAAGAATTAATGAATTGCAGCTACTTAGCATCGATTAGTTTTTCGAAAAATTCTTTTTGGTGTACGATATAACGCCAATGAGTTGCGGTTCCTATTATTCCCTTTGAATCATTTGCCTGAATTTCGAATAATAGTTTTTTGCCTGAAACTTCCACTAAAGTTGAATGGCATTGAACGGTGTCTCCTATCAGGGTTGCCTTTATATGTTTTACATTAATTTCAATGCCTAGGGTGATAAAGCCCTCGGGTAGGTGGGAAATGAGGCTTTGCTGGGCTGTGCTTTCCATTAGTCCAACCATGGCAGGGGTTGCGTACACTTCGATTAATCCTGACCCATAGCTAGCCGCTGTGTCCTTTGGTTGAACAATGATTTCTTTATATCCTTTATGATTTTTCGGAAAAGAAAACTCCATTATATTATTAATTGAAGTGAAATCGGACGGTTTGTTTTATATCGGGGTGTAAGCTTAAGGCAGCTGGGCAGGTTTTAACGGCATGATCAAGTATTTTAAGTTCCTTATCGTTGTAATTATGAGGGAAATGGAAGTCAATAATGATTTCTTCAATCTTTCGGGGACTTGCACTCATAACTTTAGTGATTTCTAATTGGGTATTATCAATATTAAATTGATGGGTTTTCGCAGCAATCCCCATGATGGTGACCATGCAACTGCCGAGTGCTGTAGCAATTAGGTCGGTAGGGGAGAAGTATTCTCCTTTGCCTTGATTGTCGACAGGTGCATCTGTTATAATTGAATTTCCAGACCGAACATGAGTTGCTTCGGTGCGTAAGTCGCCGGTATAGATAGTTTTTGAGGTAAGCATAGTTTATTTTTCAGTGATTTTAAATTCTGTTCTACGGTTCATTTGTCGGCCTTCGGGTGTGTCGTTTGTGGTGAAGGCTTGGCTGAAGCCATATCCAGCAAAAGTAAGTCTCGATTTGACAATATTCTTACTGATTAAATAATCGACCACGGCTTTGGCCCTACTTTCTGATAGTTTTTGATTATAGGCGGCCGAACCCACATTGTCGGTATGTCCTGAAATTTCAATTTTCATTAAGGGATTATCGTTAAGCAGATTTATCAATACACTTAATTCAGAATATGATTCGGCGCGGAGGCTGGCTTTATCGAAATCGAAGAAGATGTTTTTCAGAACCACTTTAACTCCGACTTTTATTTTACTCATTCCAAAATCTTTAATTACTTCCTGATACAAAGCATTAGAAGGGATGTCGAAGTTTTCGGAGAGAAATAAATAGCCTTCCGATTTAATGGCTAAACCATAATTCTTTCCCGAGGGTAAGGAAACTAAATATTTCCCAGATGCACTATTTGATTCGAATTCAGCAATAACTTCGTTTTTCACATTGTCGGAAAGCTGGATGGAGGCTTTCAGAGGAAGTTTGGTTTCGATATCAAAAATACTTCCTTTTAAAATAGTAACGGGGTTGGTTTTTAATTGAATGCTGGGTTCAATCACCACTTCGCTTTGCGATTGAAGTGTGCTTGCCAAGAGATTATCTTCGGTGTTATTGATGATTTCTTTGGGGTTTCCTAAAAAAGTAATCATATAGATATCTTTTTCACCATAACCTTCGGCTCTGATTGAAGAATAATAAGCGTGTTTTCCGCTAGCCGAAACCGAAAAGAAAACATCATTATCGGGGGTATTAATGGGGTATCCAATGTTTTCGGGGTCGCTCCATTTGTCGTTGTCGGAAACCGATTTATAAATGTCAAGTCCACCCATGCCATTATGGCCTTCGGAGCTGAAATAGATGGTTTTGCCATCGGGATGTGCAAATATGCTTTGTTCCTCAAAAGGGGTGTTAATGCTTCCGCCCAAATTAATGGCCTGACCCCATTTCCCTTTTGCGTTTTTCTTCACATAATAAATATCATGTTTCCCAAAGCCACCGGGCTTGTTGCTTACAAAATACAAAGTTTTCCCATCGGGAGAGTAGGAAGCAGAGCATTCGTGATATTCGGTGTTGATGCTTTTGCTCATCTGTTTTGGCTTGGTCCATTCGTTGCCTTCGAGCTTGCATTCATAAATATCGCCGCCATTTTCCCCTTTATATATCAATAGTTTTTGCCCATCAGGTGAAATACCAACTGTTGCATCATGCACTTTCGAGTTAAGTGTTTTCCCTGGGTTGACAGGCGCTGTCCATTGATTATTGGTGTTATTGGTGATGTAGATATCTTCATAATATCCATTATCATTTTTATCGATGCCGCCACCTGTCGTATTACTTCTTCGCGAAGTGAAAAACATAACCGACTCATCAGCATTAATAATAGGACTATAATCTGGGTAAACAGAATTCACTTGACTGCCAATGTTGTCGATGAACAATCTTAAGGGTTTCTTCATTAATTCTTTGGCGCGCTTGCATTCGGCAATTCTGTTCTCGATGCGGGGTTTCTCGTCCAAGAGGCGTTTTGGCCCAAGTTGCTGTTGATATTGTGTGAAATAGTCGATGGCTTTTTCAAATTGATAATTCAGTTGGCAGGCATTTCCTGCGTAATACAATAAATCGAACTCCACACTGGGGTTCAACTGTAGGGCTTTTTCGAAATGAGTGATGGCTTTTTCTTTCTGAATGCTGATGATATAGCATCTTCCCATTTTATAATTCAATAAGGCATTGTTTGGATTGAAGCTATTGGCCTTTGAATAACTTTCTAAGGCCTGCATATATTTATAAGGACCCATTTCAAACAATTTGTCGCCCTGTGAGATGTTCTTTTTTGCAATTTTCAGCGAATCGGTTTTGCCTGTAAAGTTCTTTTTCTCAAATTCTACATTTTGTGCCCTGAGGAAACCTCCACAAAGCAATACAGTAAGCAGGATAATTATATTTTTCATAGAGCTTCAGTGTTATTTACATTCTTGTTTAATGATCTCAGTGGCATTGTTAATGCCCAATTCTGCCGCTTTCTTCCAATCGTCGCAGGCAGCTTTTTGTTGGCGGAGAAATTCATGAACGATTCCCCTATTATAGTAGGCATATCCGTATGAAGGGTTAAGTTGTATGGCCTTGTCTAGGTCGGCTAGGGCTTTCTCGAAGTCGGGAGTTGCTTTACTAAGGTCGGCGTTTGCGTTTTTCAGATAAGCGTTACCTCTGTTATTGTAGGCAAACGCATAATCGGGTTTAAGCTTGATGGTTTCGGTGAAATCTTCGATGGCGCCAGCATAATCGGCCATTTCGAACTTAGCACTTCCGCGGTTGTTGAGGGCGATATAATAATCGGGTTTTAATTTGATGGCAACCGTATAATCTTCTATGGCACCTTTAAGGTCGTTGTTCTTCTTTTTTGCGCTTCCCAAATTGTTATAAGCTATTGCAAACGAAGGTTTCATTTTAACGGCCATGCTGTAATCCTCAATGGCCAGCTGCAATTTATCAAGTTTTTTATAGGTGCTTCCTCTGTCGTTATAGGCCAAAGCATAATCGTTTTTCAGTTCAATGGTTTTGTTGAAATCGGCCAGTGCAGTGTCGTATTTCCCAGCTTCGAAGTTGGCGCCTCCCCTATAATAATAGGCAAGGAAATTTTCAGGAGCATACTCAATAGCTTTAGTATAGCTCAAAATGCAATCTTCAATTTTGCCTTGTTGATACAATGTTTTAGCCTTCCCAAACCATGCCTTATCAGCTTTTTCGTTAAGTTCAATCACTTTATTATAGTCGCTAAGTGCAGCAGAATATTCTTTTACTTCGAATCGCGACAAGGCACGATTAAAATAAGCCTTATCGAAATCGGGTTTTAGTTCGATGGCCTTCGAAAAGGTGTCGATAGCTGCTTTATATTGTTTCGCCTCAAATTGCACTATGCCTTCATTGTAAATTTTTTCGGCTTTTTGCATATCTAATTGATGAATAACAATCGTATCCACTTGTGCAAATGATTGAATTGAAGATAATAACATCCAAAAAAGTATGATTTTTTTCATTTTGCTTGATATTGATTAATCAAACAAATATACACATTTTATCATTATCAGCATAAATGATCATAAATTCATGATTTAAATTCAGGATATCATTAGGGTAAGACTAAAATTTTAATTCATCACCATGTGAGTTAAATTCCACCCCTTTCTTTTATTTGCCAATATTTAATCCTTACGGGAATAGGGGTTTTCAGATATCAATTTTCCTATAAACAAAATCAATCCCTCGAAAAATGTATCGCCATAAGATGTATGCGCCACAAAGGCCGATTAAAATTAGTAAGACAATAAAATATTTAGTTTACACACTTAAAAGGATAGCGTTTTGAATATGATTTTCGCAATATTCGGACTCAATTTCGCGACTGACGAACTCATTTGTTTGAATGTCGAACTCGTATGTTTAGATTTAGGACTCATTTGTTTGAATGTCGAACTCGTATGTTTGAATGTCGAACTCATTTGTTTGAATGTCGAACTCGTATGT
>CAIXTV010000060.1 GCA_903922465.1 uncultured bacterium | reverse complement strand
TTCCCTGCCTGTTAGGCAGGTCAGTTCCTCGCAATGACTTTTCAAATTAGCTGTTTCCCCTCTTGGGTCTTGGAATTTGAAATTTGGGTCTTGGGTCTTCTTCCAAGAAGTCTATAAGGCTATGTTTCCCTATCAATTCCCTATTGATGTAATTAGAACTAAAACCTAACAGGTTATAAAAACCTGGTAGGTTTTCCAATCAAACAAAATTCCAAAAAGCTAAAAGACTAAAGGTCTAATAGTCTAAACACCCCCTTGGGTCTTCTTCTTCCTAAAAGCCTAAACAACTAAACGTCTAAAAAGCTTTTGGTCTTGAGATTGCTTCGTTCTTCCCTGCCTGTTAGGCAGGTCAGTTCCTCGCAATGACGTTTCAAATGGGCGGTTTCCCTTTTGGGTCTTGGGCTTTCTCCTTTTAGGGTTTTGGTAGGTGTTCAGGAAAGGACACAAAATTTTGTGTCCCTACAGCGTTTTCGAATGGGCAATGGGCTATAACAATAAATTATCTCGGGCATCAATAGATTATTTATCTTTGTATTCTGTTTTGCGCTATGTAAATCATAAATTCCTGAGCATGCTTTGATAGCTTATTGTCATACGGTTGCAACTTAGGCGAATGGACGGTGGCATTTATACTTTAAAAACACTAATACAATTATGGGATTTTATCAATTGATTAAAACACAAAAATTACCTGCCACTTTAATAGAAATTTGGGATTTTATTTCAGCGCCAGCAAATCTGAAAGAAATAACGCCTAAGCATATGGGCTTTATTGTCACGGGCAATACGGGAGAAGGTAAAATGTATGAGGGCATGATTATTACCTACAAAGTTAGTCCTCTGCTTGGCATAAAACTGAATTGGGTAACGGAAATTACGCATGTTAAAGACTTCGAATATTTTGTTGATGAGCAAAGAATAGGGCCTTACTCAATGTGGCATCATCAGCATAAAATTGAAGTTATTGAAGGGGGTGTGCTTATGACAGATATTGTTAGCTATAAACCCCCCATGGGAATATTGGGGACTCTTGCAAATTCACTAATTATAAAAAATCAACTTGCACAAATATTTGATTACAGAACCTTGGCTTTAGAAAAAAGATTTGGGAAATATAGATCATGAAAAATTCATTCTCTACTGCATATAAAACCTAAACAGTTAAATGTTTAGCGGCCTAAGAGCCTCCCCCCTTTTGAAACAAATGTTTCGGAGCTCAAAAAAATAAAAATATTTAGTTTTTCGGGCAACCTTTTTAATCTTTTTTATCGTCTTATGATTATATTAAATCTAAAACATCCAATGAAATGAAAAAAATCCTTTTTAAAATGATCTTTAGGATTATCGTATTGATGATTATGATAATGCCTATAGCAAAAACAATAGCACAGAATCCTACTTATTATGCAGTCGTTACAAACGACTCATTAATTTCGCCCACCGAATACATATTTGATGTGTATTTATTATCGCAAGGCACGCCATTTGAACTATCGAGCGTTCAAATGGGGATTAAATTTGATTCAATAATTCAAAACGGAAGAAGATTACAGATTTCTCTTGTTCCAGGTTATTCTGATATTGATTCGATACAAAGGCAAACCAATGCAAATCTTACTATCGTTCCTTTGTCAAGTATAGTCGAAAAGAAAACAATAAAAGTTGTTGCAAAAACCGCCCCTTCCGGCTCAGGGACTATTATCACGAGTAATCCGAGTATTCGGGTATTCAGACTTAAACTTACAGACTCAATTCCGTTTTTTATAGCAAAGCCCAATTTAACTTGGTCTTTCGAATTAACAAATTCATGGCCAACTCAAGTTAATGCCTACCTAAATTTAATTTCAACCAACATTACAGATTCTATATCTCATCAACTCGCAACCGATAACCCAATTCTGAATAAACCTATCGAAGGTTTTACACTAACACAAGCGGGCCCTACTCTTACATTTAATGGTTCAGAAACGGGAGTTCGATATCATTTGATTAAAGATGGTATTGCTCAAACGGATGTAATTTCAGGAACAGCAAGTCCAATAACTTGGAATATTACCTATAATGGAATTTATCAGGTGGCAGCCCATCGTATTGCAACTTATATTGATACTATTTTTAGCAATACAATTGCTGTATCATCATTAATCGACAATATTGAGATGAATAATGCAACGAATAATGCCATTTCTGTTTATGCAAATAACAATAGTATCTTTATACAAAACCGGGGAACTGAAAACATTAGAGAAATAATAGTTTACAATTTAAGCGGTCAGAGTGTAATTCGGACCATGCCTGACAAGAGGGAGTTAATTCAACTTCCTATGAAAGTTTCATCTGCTCAATATATTGTTAGAATAATTACAGATGGACAAGCCTACAGCAAAAAGGTATATTTGAAATAGTTTCCCTTATGAGCGACAAATTTAAACGTATGTGATGAATAAAGCCGATTTGTGAAATCGGCTTTATTCATTTTCGAAAACTTAATAATGGCTAATGCACCTTCTCTATTGGAACTTAGTTTTTCAATTATGGCACTCGAATCTTATTTTCCCTAAACCCCTAAACAACTTACCTCCTAATAGCCCCACCCATCTATAGCAAAACAATAAGCCTCAAAAAAAAATAAAAATATTTAGTTTTCAGGCAACCTTTTAAAATGAATCTACGTCTTGTAAATGTTTTGAGTCATTATTAAAAATAAATTTATATTTTTGTACTAAATTAAAAACCCAAAAATCACACTTATGAAAAAGAACATTGTTCTCAGTATCGCTTTCATTACAATTTTCTCTATGGCATTTTCTTCCTATGCAGGAAACCCAGAATGGAAGTTATACAAATCAGTATCAGGCATTCAAATCATGTATTCGTATCAGAATTGCAATGACAACTTCAACGACTTACATATGGAAAACATCATTCTTAAGCTGGTGAATACCACAACTGTGAATTATCAAATCCAATGGAAACTAAACTTATGGATAGATAATATCTGTCGCACCTGCAATGTAACGAGCAATGAATATAAAATGAAATTGGATGTTCCGGCAGGCGAAACCATCCTTGGCGAATGCTTCGGAGGGAAATACGCAAAGGAACTTGCCATCTTCTCTAAATTTCTGAATTATACCGATAAGTCAAGTCTTACCAAATTCGAGTTAGCCGACATAAATGTAATTGTAAAATAAAACCCTATAATGAAAAAAATGAAACATATATCACTTACAATCTCACTGATTTTATTAAGCATCTATTCGTTTGGACAATGTCAATTATCGTGTGGCATTAATGGTACTACCAACCATGCTATCGAAATATGTCTTGGCGATTCATTAACTTTAAACGCAGCCGGTGGTTGCTCTATCTTGATGTTTAATGATTTCAATAATGGTACCATTGGAACAGGATGGTCGGCAAATTGCAGTCCTATGTTTACAAATCCTTGTAATGCTGTAGGTGGAACCGCCGATGGTTCAATTTATTGTTGGATAGGCCCTGCCTCTAATTTCCCAAGGGAACTTGCTACTATGGGCTACAACTTAAACTGCCCGGGTTCGAACGTGAACATACAATTCGACATGAAATATGCATCGCAAGCAAACAGCTCACCATGCGAAGGTCCTGACTTAACAACAGAAGGTGTTCACTTACAATATTGGAGTTATGGTGCTTCGAGTTGGACAGAAATTCAGTATTGGGATCCATTGGGTGGATATAATGCTACTCTAACCAGTTGGCAACATTATAATGTTAGTGTTCCTGCTGCAGCAAATTCAATATTAACCTCCTTCCGTTGGTATCAGACCAATACTTCGGGAAATGATTATGACCATTGGGGCATCGATAATGTGTCAATTACATTTGCCCCCCCTCCTGTTACGACTTTCAGCTGGTGGGAAGGCGCAACACAAATTGCAGGTGGTCAAGATTATACTTTCACCCCTACAACAACTGGTGTGCATGTTTATAAGGTTAAAGTTCAAAACTCTTGTGGGATATTCTTAGAAGACTCCCTTATTGTGACCGTAAATCCTGTCCCTACAGCGACTTTTACAGCGGTCTCCCCTATTTGTTCTGATGGTGTTTCGACCATTCTATATACAGGTACAGGCACAATAAATGCCAATTATGATTGGAATTTCGATAATGCTACAATCTTAGGAGGTTCAGCTCAAGGCCCTATTTTGCTACAATGGAATGTCCCTATTCAGCATATGATAACTCTTCAGGTTACCGAAAACGGATGTTCATCTCACACAGAAGCAGTTCCTGTTGACGTTTACCCTGCTCCTACTATCGATTTCTCTGCAGCACCACTTTCAGGGTGCGAACCTTTAAGCGTTCATTTTACCGATAATACTACAGGCGACACTATTACCAACTGGACTTGGTGGTTTGGGGATGCCAGTGCCACCGGAACTGGGAGTAATCCTACTCATGTATATAATGCCGGGAATTATGATGTTACTCTTAAAGTTATCACCGATAATGGCTGTCATGATTCAATTACAAAACCTTTATTTATAAATTCTTATCCTGCTAATAACACTGATTTCCTTGCCGACATCTGGGTGGTAGCATTGAGTAGTGCCCATATAACTTTTATGGACCAATCAAGCAGTGCTTCCCAATGGTATTGGAGCTTTGGTGATGGAGGAACGAGTACACTTCAAAATCCAACACATGATTATATTACTTCAGGCGATTTTAATGTTTGTTTGTATTCTGCAAGTATAAACAATTGCCCTGATTCAATATGCAAACATGTGATTATAGTTGACGATAGCTTGTATTTTCCTAATGTGATTACTCCGAATAGTGATGGAATTAATGATGTGCTGGATTTCGGAAAAATTGCGAATTATAATAAATCGAACCTTAAAGTATATAATCGTTGGGGTAAGAAAGTATACGACAAAGATCAATATGACAATTCCTGGGACGGAAAAGGTTGTGCCGATGGAGTATATTATTACGTACTTACCTTTGAAGGTTATCTTAAAAAAGGTGAGCACAGTGGCAGTGTTACCATTATCAGATAATCTAATACATTCAAAATGAAAAAAAATATTGTTACCCCAATTATTGCATTGTTCTTTGTGTTTAATTTATTTCAATCGAAAGCACAATTAGCGATACTACCCGCGTCAGGGCAATCTGCCCAACAATTAGTTCAACAAGTGCTGGTGGGAGGCGGAGTAACCATTTCAAATGTCACCTTTAATGGCTCTGGAAGCACAATACCTGCTAGTGTTGTTTCGATGGGTCGATTTTTAAATGGGAATACCACCAATATTGGATTAACAGAAGGAGTTCTCATTACATCTGGTAATATTAATATTGCCCCAGGCCCCAATACCTTAACAAGTGCAGGCTTAGATTTGGGTTTGGGGGGTGATCCGCAATTAGCTACCCTAATTCCCGGATACACGGTGTACGATGCCAGTGTGCTTGAGTTCGACTTCAGACCGATATCCGACACCCTTCGTTTTCGGTACGTATTCGCCTCAGACGAATATCCTGAGTTTTCTGGGAGTAATTACAATGATGTATTTGGTTTTTTTGTAACAGGACCAAATCCTGCCGGTGGAAACTATACCAATTATAATATTGCCCTTATCCCGGGAACAACAACCCCAGTTTCAATAAATAACCTTAATAATGGTACAACCGGAACCGGACCTTGCAACAATTGCCAATATTATGTCAACAACCCTCCTAACGCTCCCACCATACAATATGATGGATTTACAACTGTTTTAACTGCAATGGCTGTTGTGGTTCCTTGTCAGACCTATCATATTAAGATTGCCATTGGGGATGCCGGAGATCATATTTATGACTCTGGAGTATTTCTTGAAGCAAATAGTTTTTCGACTAGTGGGGTATCTTATAACTTATCCTATTCCTCAAACATCGACACAGTTGCAGTTGAAGGTTGTAATGATGCAATCATTAATTTCATATCCGCACCCCAAACTAGTGATTTCACTGTAAATTACACTGTAAGTGGAACTGCAACTTCTGGAGCAGATTATACTGCCTTAGGAAGCAGTGTCACTATACCAGCAGGTCAAACCAATGCTCAAATAATTGTACATCCGATTGTTGATGGAATTGCTGACAATGGAGAAACTGTGGTTATTGTTTTCCAAGCAAATCCTTGTGGAGTTGATAGTGTTGTCATACATATTAAAGATTATGAGCCGATGGTCGTCACTTGGCTCAACCCTACTCCTTGTTCGAATGATGGGGAGCCACTTGGAATTGACGTTACAGGCGGATTGCCTCCAATGCACTATTACTGGAACACAGGAGATTCAGCAACAACAATTATAGCCGTTACTCCAACAACATTAAATACATACACCTATATAGTTTCGGATGCTTGTAATGTCGTTCTAACCGATAGCATACATGTATATCAGGCGGCACATGTGTCCTTTACTGGCACTAATCTTGAAGGTTGCGAACCTCATTCAGCTAACTTTACAGAAAGCACAAATCCTCCTGTCAATATAGGCACATGGGTATGGAATTTCGGGGATGGTAATTCTGCATCAACAACCAACCCATCAAACCAATATCTTTCAGCCGGGAATTACACAGTTTTCTTAAAAGTTATTAGTGTTGATGGTTGTAAGGACTCAGTTAGTATTCCAGATTATGTGCATATTTATATGCAACCAACGGCTGAATTTGCAGCAAATCCATGGTTAACTGATATTCTAAGTCCAACCATTAATTTTGACAATCAAACAATTAATTTTGATAATCCTGGCACAAGTTGGAATTGGGATTTCGGGGATTCACAACAAGGATCGGATATGAATCCTTCTCACGATTTTATTAATTCTGGAATTTATAATGTCACATTAACAGCAACTACCATACATGGCTGTACGAACACAAAAACACACCAGGTAACAGTCGAAGACATGTTAGATTTCCCTAATGTCATCACTCCAAATCAAGATGGCATAAATGATAAATTTGAGATTTTAAATTTAGCTGAGAATAGGGAATGTAATTTTAAGGTATATAATCGTTGGGGGAAAAAAGTATATGATCAGAATAATTATTATAATTCATGGGATGGTGAAGGCTTAGCAGATGGAGTATATTATTGGATTTTTACTTATTCCAGTTTAAACAAAGATGTTGAGATATCGGGTTCAGTAACTATTATTCGATAAATTTGATTATTGGTTTAATTCGAGAAAAACCCGCTGAAAGCGGGTTTTTCTTTTAATAAAATGGAATTTTCAATTTTAAAACACCTATTAACAATTATTGTTGTCGAAGAAAAATTCTTAAACTATGCAGAAATCTTTAATTGCTGTGTGTTTAGAAATATTTCGCTCCTGTTAAGCGTACGTCTCTCTACTCTACCCCAATTTCTAAGTCATAATTCTTATTATGAAGGGATTGCCTAATACCGATAATGAAACTAAAGCAATAATTTGTTGATTTCGGGCAGTGTCCAGAAAATAACATTCTACTGCTATAGATTTGAATGAATATACGAAGCATCTCTTTCTTAACCCTGTTATTTTGTTAAGCTTCTTTTTTGGTATAGATGGTTGATATGGGCAAAAGACCAAATCTCCTACCATTGCAAGCAATCATTCCTCCATTGCAAGCAACCATCCGATCATTGGTTCAACTGCATCAATTAAAGCAAAGGGTTTCATGTATTTATAAACAAATAAAGATGTCCGATAAATGGTGGAGGAATTCGTTATACCAGACATCTTTACATAATTAAACTAAAAATCGCCTTGAAGTATCCTATGGAATGGCTTTTTAAATAATTACCCCATTAACAATTTCATCGGCACAATTAAGGCATACATTCTAGATTTTATAGAAAATGGAAATGAGGTTCTTGTTGCTTAAATATCGATGAAATTGAAAGAATAATTCCATTCAAATAATGAACGGTTTTACCTCTTCATAAAAAGAATAAACCATCTGACTAAAAGTATTCCAAAAATCGGTCGTTGTATGCTATTTATTTCTACTTTTATCGCATCAAAACTTTTATGAAAATTAATCTAAAACAGTATGAAAAACAAAATTCTCCTAATCATGGCATTTAGTATAATCCTATTTGCCGGTTGTAAAAACAACAAAACTGCACTAACATCAAATAATCCATTCTTCTCGGATTATACAACTCCATTTGAAGTACCCCCTTTCGAAAAGATTGATACTTCGCATTATATGCCAGCATTTATCGAGGGCATGAAACAACATAATGCTGAAATTGATTCTATCATCAACAATCCAGCTCCAGCTGATTTCGATAACACCATTTTGGCTTTTGACAAATCAGGCAAAATGCTAACTAGAGTGAGTAATGTATTCTATAACATGACAGGATGCATTACTAACGAAAAAATGCAGGCAATTGAAGTGGAACTTAGCCCACTTACGTCAAAACATTATGACGATATTGCAATGAATGAAAAATTATTCAACCGCATTAAAATAGTTTTTGACAAACGAAATGAGATGAAACTAGATTCTCAACAAATCAGAGTTGTCCAAAAGTATTATCGTGATTTTGTTCGTAATGGTGCAAATCTACCTAAAGACAAACAAGCAGAACTTAGAAAAATCAATGAAAAACTTTCATTACTTGCAATTGATTTTGGTAAAAATCAATTGGCTGAAATCAATAAAAACTTTCAATTGGTAATTGAAGACAAAAAAGACCTCGAAGGATTACCACAAGGGAGCATTGATGGTGCAGCAGAAGCAGCTAATGATAAGAAATTAAACGGAAAATGGTTGTTTACTTTGGCTAAACCAAGCATTATCCCCTTCTTACAATATGCTAAGAACAGAGAGTTAAGAGAAAAGATTTACCGTGGCTATTTTATGAGAGGTAATAACAATAACAAAAATGACAATAAAGTTGTTATCAGCGAAATAGCAAAGTTACGTGTACAAAAAGCCCATTTATTTGGTTATAAAAGCTATGCAGCCTATGTAATTGATGAAAACATGGCTAAAACACCTGAGAACGTCGATCAATTTTTAATGAAACTTTGGAAAGCTGCTTTGCCAGTTGCTAAAAAGGAAGTGGTTGAAATGCAGAAAATTATTGACAAAGAAGGTGGCAAATTCAAATTACAATCATGGGATTGGTGGTATTACTCCGAAAAAGTAAGAAAAGAAAAATATGATCTTGATGAAACCGAACTTAAACCTTACTTTAGCCTATCGAATGTTAGAGATGGAATGTTTTATGTTGCAACTAAACTCTATGGAATTAGCTTTACTAAACTTAAAGATATTCCCATTTATTTTAAAGATATTGATGTTTTTGAGGTTAAAGAAGCTGATGGAAAACATTTAGGTATTCTTTATCTTGACTACTTCCCACGCGAATCGAAAAGAGGTGGTGCTTGGTGCACAAGTTTCAGGGGTGCAGGTTGGGAAAATGGCAAAAAAGTTGATCCTATTGTTTCTCTTGTTTGTAATTTCACTAAACCAAACGGCGACATTCCTTCGCTACTAACATGGGATGAAACTGAAACCCTTTTCCATGAGTTTGGACATGCTTTACACGGATTGTTTACGGAAGGAAAATATAATCGTACTGCCGGAAACGTTCCTCAAGATTATGTTGAAATGCCTTCTCAAATTATGGAAAACTGGGCTGGAGAAGCTGAAGTATTAAAAGCATATGCTAAACATTATAAAACCAATGAAGTAATTCCTGATAAACTAATTCAGAAAATCACTAATAGTGGTCATTTTAATCAGGGTTTTGCTACAGTTGAATATATTGCTGCTTCTATTTTAGATATGGCTTATCATAATATCACGGATACAAATGCCATTGATATTGAAAAATTTGAAAAGACTGCAATGGATAAAATTGGCTTAATCCCCGAAATACTTCCTCGCTATCGTTCTACCTATTTTTCACATATATGGGATGGTGGATACAGTGCAGGTTATTATGTATACTTATGGGCAGCAGTTTTGGATGCTGATGCTTTCAATACCTTCAAAACATCAGGGGATATTTATAATAAAGAACTTGCTACTAAATTCCGCAAATATTGTCTGAAAGAATCAGGGGATGATGATGGAATGATTCAATATAAAAAGTTCCGTGGACAAGAACCTTCAATTGAACCTTTGCTCGAAAAGAGAGGATTGAAATAAATTATATTAGTAATAAAAAAAGGAATCACTTCGCAGTGGTTCCTTTTTTTTTGTGTAATGCATTTATTCTTCTAGGATAGCTTATCTCGGTAATCTTCGTAAGCGAATTGTCTAATTAATCGAAACCCTTTTTCGTTATTCCAAACTCCAATTGAAGGATGTTGCACCCCGTTAAAAGTGGATGTTTTCACCATGGTGTAATGTATCATATCGTTGAATACAATTTGATCGCCGGGTTTAAGTTCGTTTTCAAAAGACCAGTTGCCCATATAATCACCCGAAAGGCAGCTATTGCCTCCCATACGGTAGGTGAAAGCATCTTTATGATAATCAATTGCACTTAGTATTAATGGTTGATAAGGCATTTCGAGGCAATCGGGCATATGGGCTGTGAATGACACATCGAGTATGGCTGTTTTGATTCCTTTGTTTTCTACAATATCGAGTATAGTAGAAACAAGATAACCCGTTTCCCAGGCAAAGGCACTTCCTGGCTCCAATATTACATGAATTCCGTAGGTTTCTTTAAAACGTTTAATAATGGAGATTAGATGCTCAACATCATATCCCTTGCGGGTCATTAAATGTCCACCACCCATGTTTAGCCATTTGATCTGAGGTAAATAATGTCCGAACTTTTCGATGAAGGCATTCAGGGTTTTCTCAAGGTCATAGGAAGATGATTCGCATAAGGTATGGAAATGTAATCCTTCGATATGAGGTGGTAATTCTTTTGGTAATTGTTCGGCAATAAGTCCAAGACGGGAGCCCGGAGCACAAGGATTATAAAGCTCAGTTGTGACTTCCGAGAACTCAGGATTAACTCTTAACCCAATTGAAATTTCTTTAGGGAATTGCTGAATAAAAGGTAAAAACTTTTCGTATTGGCTAAGTGAATTGAAAGTGATATGGCTGCTATACTTCATCACATCACTGAAATCCTTTTCATTATAAGCAGGTGAATAAGTATGCGCCAAGGTTTTCATTTCCTCAAAAGCAAGTCTTGCTTCGAAAAGAGAACTTGCAGATGCTCCGGTTACATTTTGCCTGATGAGGGGAAACATACTCCACATGGCAAAGCCTTTATAAGCCAGAATAATCTCAGCCCCTGATGCTTCTGATACCTTTTGTATCAGTTGAAGATTATTCACAAGCAAATGTTCATCCAACACATAGCAGGGAGAGGGAACTTTTGAGAAATCTATGGGCATACGTTAGGGAAAAGAAGAGATGATGTAAGAATAACGATTATTGATTTTAGATTAGGGAACACAAAGTTACACAAAGTTGGGGCACAAAGTTGCACAATGGAAAATGATTTAAGAATAACGATTAACGATTTTTGATTTAAGATGTTGGTTTTTCAACTTCAAATATCGTAAATCGTTATTCATTTTTAATTATTAATTTTTAATTCCTATAGTCCTAAACTAATATCATGCAATTCGTTCCAGGGCAAACCGTATTGATTGAGTTTTTCCATAAATGGATCGGGATCGAATTCTTCTACATTGAACACTCCCGGTTTTTTCCATAATCCTTTCATGAACATCATCGCTCCTATCATGGCAGGAACTCCGGTGGTATAACTTACGCCCTGTGTGCCGGTTTCTTTAAATGCGGCTTCGTGGCTGCAGTTATTATAAATGTAATACGTTTTCACACTTCCGTCCTTAATTCCCTTTATACGGCATCCTATCGATGTCCAGCCTTTATAGTTGGTGCCTAAATCGCCCGGATTGGGCAGTACGGCTTTCAGAAACTGTATGGGGACGATTTCCATGCCATTATAATTAATAGGAACTATTCCTGCCATTCCAATGTTCTGTATCACTCGCAAGTGAGTAAGATATTCCTGTCCGAAAGTCATCCAGAAACGGGCACGTTTGAGGGTAGGGAAATTTTTAACCAGCGATTCCAGTTCTTCGTGATAAATCACATAAGATTCCCTCACTCCCACTTCGGGATAATGCAAAGGCATATGAATTTCGTGGGGAGCAGTTTCTATCCATTTGCCGTTTTCCCAATATTTTCCTTTTTGGGTAACTTCTCTGATATTGATTTCAGGATTGAAATTGGTGGCAAAAGGCTTTCCATGGTCGCCGGCATTGCAATCGACGATATCTAAAAAATACATTTCGTCGAAATGATGCTTTGCGGCATAAGCGGTAAAAATGCTGGTAACACCCGGATCGAATCCACAACCTAAAATGGCGGTCAAACCCTTTTCTTTAAATCTGTCCTGATATGCCCATTGCCAGCTATATTCGAATTTGGCTTCTTCTTTGGGTTCATAATTTGCCGTATCCAAATAATTGACTCCTGCTTCGAGGCAGGCATCCATTATGGTTAAATCCTGATAAGGGAGAGCCACATTGATAAGCAATTCAGGTTGATACTCTTTTAGTAATTTCACTAATGCAGGCACATCTTCTGCATCTATCTGAGCGGTTTTAATGTTGGGATTTCCAATTGCCTGAACAATTTCATCGCATTTCGACTTGGTTCGGCTGGCTATCATTACTTCGGTGAAAACTTCGGGATGTTGAGCTACTTTGTAAGCCACTACCCTACCTACTCCGCCTGCACCTATAATTATTACTTTTCCCATAGAGATATTTTTTGTTGTTTGAGTTTTTTGCAAAAATACTAATTTTCTATTAATGAGGGAAAGTTATTGGGGGATTTGGTGATTTAGGGATGTGAAAATGGAAAAGGCTTGCCCCCAGGCAAGCCTTTTCCTTTATTATTTGATTTAAGAACAAGGATCAACGATTTTTGATTTAAGATGTTTAGGTTATTCGGTGGGGGGAGTGGGGTCGGAGGGTGTTTCAGGGTTGGGAGTTTCTTCTGTTGGGGTTTCTTCTTCTGGAGGTGTTGGGTTTATTTTTTTGAGTTTTACTTCGAATTTTGCAATTTTATCTTCTTCTATTCCTATATCGGTTTTTGTATCGGGGAGATAGTTTTCGAATTGGGTTAGGGTGGACCAATTGCCAGTTTCTAAACTGTAGAAACGTACCCAACCTAATTTTGAACTGTATTTAATGATGGTTATTACGCCATTGGTTGCTGTTACTTTAACTTTGATTAATGGAACTTCTGTTGTTTCATCCAATACCTTCATGATTAGCGAAATATGGCGTACACCAACAGGTTCGCCAACTTTAATAACTTCTTCCCATGCTTTGATGAGATTTTTTTTGTATGAATAAATTATTTTACCAATGCGGTTTTCTGATTCATCTACTGAATTTAATTTATCAGGAATAATGGCGGTTGTTTCTGCTTTTTTTAGTTTGATTTCGTGGCGGGGAAGGATTTTGATAGCATTATATGCTGCTTCTTTTTCGTGTGCTGTAACAAGATCTTCTGCTAAAATTGATGTTAGAGCAGGATTTGTCAATAAAGTGATTATTTCATGTGCTCTTGTTCCGGCATCTGTTTCATTTGCATTTGTAAAATATGTAATTGGACGATCAAGTGCTAAGGAAAGTTCGTTCAGATGGAGTTGATGAGCTTGAACTGAGCCACGTAAACATAAATCGAAAAGAAACTGACCCATATCTTCTTTTACATTTTCTTTTTCGATTGTGATTACTGTAATATCCTCAGCTTCTCTATCGATAGCTGTTTGTGTTTCTGCCATTAATGCGATGTGTTCGGCTTCTTCTACGGAGTATAGGTCGATAAGTATTAGCTCATCATGGTTTTCTTCGAGAAAAAGGGCTACATTTAAGTCTTTTGTCCAACGGGTAATTTCGAATTTGTTCATATTGTGTGTTTTATATCGATTTTAATACAATGCCTATAGTGCTTTGTTTATGGAAGTCGTTCGAAGCTCTATGGAAGTCGTTCGAAGCTCTATGGAAGTCGTTCGAAGCTCTATGGAAGTCGTTCGAAGCGGTATGGAAGTGGTTCGAAGCTCTATGGAAGTCGTTCGAAGCGGTATGGAAGTGGTTCGAAGCTCTATGCAAGTGGTTCGAAGCTCTATGGGTGTCGTTAAAGGGTCTATGGAAATAGTTGCTGCTGCATTGGAAGTTATTGTTTTCTCTGTGGTAGTTGTTGTAAGCAGTATGGATGATTTTTTTGTGGAAATGCTAGTGTTTTTTAGTTTTGTGTTTGGTAAATAGGTTGGGGTGTGGAATGTAAAATATAAATAGTTACTAACACTATTAATAAGCAAATCCGAAATATTAGGACTGAGATTTGGTTGAATATGAAAATTACATAAATGAATCATGGCGCAAAATTAAAATAATATTTTATATTGACAAATTTTAATCATCTATAATTTAAAAAAGTTATGAACAGGCTAATTTGGTGATTGAGAGATTTTTTTGATTGATGTGATTAAGCCCAAGCCCGACGATGAATATTGGGACAATAAGAGTGTAGTGCGATTAATTAACTATGGCCGGAAGCAAAGTGTGAATTGAGTAGTGTGAAATTAAAAGATAAACTTTATTAAGCACTAAGCCCCCAAATGAATAATCAAATAGAGGCTTAGGTGGAGGCTTGAAATTATCGCGCCTTGAAGTAGCAAAACTACAAAATAAATATTTATCTTTGCTAAAAATATCAAATGATTACTTTCATTATTTGCCTTTTAATTGTCTATTTTTTAGGCTCTGTAGTTTGGGGATTGAAAAAGTTTGTGCTTAATTTGTTTGCAATCGTATTGTTGCCTGTATGGTTGGTGATAATTGTTATTTGCGCATTGTTCATGAAAACTGAATCGTTTGATAAGCAAATAGAACAGCTTAAAGTTTAGCTGCCCTTTTGGGCATAGCTTGTACAAAAATAAATCAATGACAAAAAGAAAAACCTTCTTCAACATTTCATTTAACCTTAATAGAAATGAAAAACACGACACACCCCCAACCTTCTGACCTTCTACAAAAGATAATTTAGCTGGAAGAAAAAATAAGGTTAGAAGGTTAGTTGGTCTGGGATATTTTTTTCTATTAAGGTTTAAAAAGAAAAGAAGGTTTTTTTAATGCTTATTTAAAATCATCTCAGAATAAAAAAGGTTTACTATTTTTGATGAATAATCCAATCATCATGAATAAACTCATCATAGGCGACAAACTTAGCCTTAACAGAGGCAAAAATAAATCAATGACAAAAAGAAAAACCTTCTTCAACGTTTCTTCAACCTTAATAGAAATGAAATATATAACACCGCCCCAACCTTCTAACCTTCAATAAAACACCATGAAAATTGAATACAGAAACCTATTTACCCATTTTATTTTCACAGTCATTCATCGTGAGCCTTTGATTACGGAGCAATCGCGTGAGCGGATAGAAAAATATATTACTGGAATTAGTAATCATAACGATTCGCTGATGTATGCAATATATGCTAACCCTGAACATGTTCATTTCCTTGTATCCCGTTCTCCAAAACTATCAGAAGAGGATTTAGCCAGCATTATTGCTGAAAGCTCAGAACAATTTATCGTTAAAGAGGGACTTTGTCGAAAAGAATTTAAATGGCAGTCATCTGCTTCGGCATTTTCAGTTTCAAAGTCAGATGTTGATAAGGTTTGCAAATATATTTTAAATCAAAAAGAACATCATAAGAAGATTAGTTATCAGGAAGAATGTGATGTGTTTTTGAAATTTTATCTTGATAGGATTCAGAAAAAATAAGGTTAGAAGGTTGGTTGTTCAGGGGGTATTTTATTTCTATTAAGGTTTAAAAAGTAAAAGAAGGTTTTTTAAATGCCTATATTATAATTATCCCATATTGTAAAAATGTTTATTTTTGGCGATACTAACCATTGCCTAAATGAAAGATATAATATGAGCCTTGACGAAAAACTGCAGCCGATGGTGCATGAGTTGGGGTTTTTGAGGAGGTGAGAATAATTAATAATGAAGAATTAAAAATTAATAATGAAAGAGAAAGAGTTTGATAAAAAGTCATTTTTCTGGGAAGCAGATGTTGAAACATATAATGAGCTTCAAAAGCTTATAAAGTTTGTAAGCTTTGTTTCTAATCTAAAGGAATGTAGTGAAGAGGATAAAAGAAAGGCAAGTAAGATTATTGATGTTATAAAGTACTTTAATCATGCAGAGTTAATAAGTCATTTTGATATTTGGTTTTTTATTAAAGACAATTCTATTAGTAGAGATAGCAATAAAAACCCTGATATTTACTTAAGGAACTGGGTTATTTCACTAGATTGTGGTTCACTTGAAATTAGCGCAGGTTCATTTGATTTTCATCGTAACTATAGCCCTGTAGACGAGCATTTTTATTATAGTTCATGTATAAATTTTGCTAAAGATTGGGAGGGTATTAATGATAATAAAAGAGTTCGTATTTCTGTAGACATTAATGAATTTGTGAATGATGCTTTGAATTATAAAAGTTACCTGACAAATACTTTAAAAGATATTGAAGTTGATATTGATGTTTGGGGATAAAGTTGATGAACATGAAACATAAAACCCTTAACTTTAGCTTGAAATTCATTATGTTTATGGTTTTCCTAATGATGATAGGAGCATTTGAACAAAAGGAGTTTGTTGGATTTATGATTTTAGGATTGGTTTTTATAATATTGATAGTGATTTTATTTTTCACTAAGTTATTTTGAATAATTGTTGTAATTATGCAATGCGATTATGCACTTAATAAGTGCGTCTTCGTGTCCGCAAGGTTCAACAGAAATGTTGGGCTTTTGCTTTATAGATATACCGTACCTACGGCACTCCAAAACACCAACAACATTATTTTCTACCAATATACCATCCCTAACGGGATTTAAGGAATTATTAATTCAGCATTAAATTAATTATTATTGTAACCAAAGACCATAAAATGAGAAGTCAGCCTAAATAATAAGCTGAATCTAATAACTAAAATTAAAGCTGATTATTTTACAACCACCTTCTTTAGCAGCTTTCTGCTATGAGTCGTAACTTCAACTAAATACATTCCTTTAGGGAGGTCGTTAATCTGAATTTTAGTCTCATTAATTCCATTTTTATAATATATCTGTTGCCCCAGCATATTAGAAACAGCAACTGAATTAACTTCAGTGGCTATTGAACTCAAATCAATTATAAAATAGTTTTCGGCTGGATTAGGATATACATTAATGTTCTCTCCTGATGTGATTTCCTGCACTCCAACACCTGATACTTCAATGGATTTAATTATAGTGTCATTTCCGCATGGGTTCATAGCAATTAAAGTCACCTGATAGATGCCCCCATTCACATAATCCATTATTTGTGGATTGGTGGAAATGCAGGTAATTCCATTGCCGAAACTCCACCAGTAATTTACTCCATCAATGGATTGATTGATAAAATGAACAAGAGTTGCATTTGCTGTATAGGAAAACTGCGCCACCGGAGGGGCTGTATTAATGATGGCATTAACCGGAACTCTTGCACTTAGACAAGCCTGAGGTTGCACCTCCCAATCGTAGAAGAAGTAGTAATAGCTTGTTGGGCTAGTTGAGGCACTGCTACCTTTGATGGAAATATAATTTGCAATGGTATAGGGATAAGTAAGGGCAGTTGAATTGGTGCGATAAAGATTTGGGGTAAGGGGTCCTGCAAGGCGAAGGTCGGTTCCAACAGGGATGTTCATATTCAATGTAACGCGGCTCACTCCTATCGGGATGTTAACTGTGACTGACTGAATTACTGTTCCCGCTGAATTCATCAAAGAAATCACACGATTTCCGGCTGTTGATGCGTTAACCAAAACCGACTTCAGGGTCATGGGGGCAAAACAATCAAATACGAGATAATGCTGAGCACTGGAAGTAAACATGGCACCATTAGTAGTTGCATTAAGTTCTCCCACATTTTGGCTCGCTGGATATACGCCAGTTTCTACATAATAAGTAGCCGTGGCACTTAACATAGGTGTGGTATATGTTGTTCCTGAGTCGATAAGATTTCCGCCCGTGGGGGCATCATACCAATATATTTGTCCTTGAGCCGATGCAAATAAAGTTAGAGAATCGGCTCCGCAATGGGAAGCAGAGGTAACAACAGGGGCAGGAGCGCCTATTTGAATATAGTCGGCAACATCGAAAGTAAAAGCGCCACAAACGCCTGCGTCGGCCGTTAAACTAACGCTGTAGAAACCGGGAGTCGTATAAATGTGTTGAGGATTATCAGCTATGCTAGTAGTTCCATCACCAAATTCCCAAAGATAGGAGTTAGCATTCTGACTATTGTTTGTGAAAATCACTGAAGCGGGAGCCGTGCAGAATGCAGTTTGGTTAGCAGTGAAACTACTAGTAATAGGAGCACTACTTGCACTGAATGATTTGCTTAGAGTATCATTTGAAGGATATCCATCTACAGTATTATTGGGTAAAGAAGTAAAGGCTGTAAATTGATGGTTTCCATTCACAAAGGTAGTCACAGGAAAATAAATACTAACAGTATCGCTTGTTGCAAGATTACCTGTCCAGGTTTGAGAAACAACAGCTCCATTATTCAATTTATAGTTCACATGAAGGGAAGTAATGTTATTATTTCCCAAATTTCTGATAATCACTTTGGGTTGAACAGGAATCCCAACGCAATTGTAGCTATTTTCGGGAACGACAATAGATTCTACTGTTGCGTCATTAGGAATATTATTGTTAATCACATTTACCGTTGCAGTATAAGTAACTTTATTATAAGCCGTAGCAGTTATGAGCATTGTTGTCCCGGGGTTAGCCAAAGGATTGGTAAAAGTAATGTTAGCAACTCCCCCAGAGACATAGGCTCTGCCTAAAATCTCGGTACTTACACCCGTATTGCGAGAAATAGCTACCAAAGCACCATTTATATTACAATTCACAGCAAACTGAGTAGCGCCAACATAAGCTGTGTTTTGATGAGTGATTTGCATCTTTGCAGGACGGTCGGTACGTAGCATCACCGAAGGGTCGCCAAAGATGGTCCAGGTGTTGGTCATATCATAACCATCAGTGCCATAAGAATCGTTCATCTTCATGCAACCATTAATGGTAACACCCCCAAAAGTTCTTCTGATATTATCGTTGTAACTTTCCACTAAAATAGAATCCATTTCATCCATAGCTTCCATAGGGGAATTCCAACTCTGATTGATGGTAGAAGCAATGATGGCTAAAGCCCCAGTTGGGTTATTATTATAGGTTGCCCTAAGCCAGGCTTCAGCAAAACAAGTATTGGTTCTGAAATCTCCATTCACACAAGCAACATCAAAAATATAAGGAAGTTTATTTTGATTGGTTAAAGCAGTGACATCTGTGTTGCTATATCCGGTGGTTCCCCAAGCAGTGATGGCACCATGTCCTGTGTAGTTAATTACACTTACTCCATTGTTTACTGCCGCTGAGACATCAGCAATAGTAACATTATTTGCCTGATATAATTGAGCAACGTTAGAATAAGTATATCCTAAGAGACTGGTTCTGATATTTTCTATATGAGTTTGGTCAGATTCAAGTTGATCTCCTTGTGTTCCCCCCCCCTCATTAGAAGCAAGACCTGCAGCATTTTTCAACCATACATTGGTAGAGTCCATTAGTTTTTCGTAATATATTGTACGATTTACCTGTGTCAACAGTTGAGCAGAAGTTTCAGCAGAAAACCTTCCAACAAATACCTCTGCATAAGAATCAGTCCCAACAATGTGACCATAAGCGGCATCTGAATCACCTGATTTCGTTAAAGGAGCAATTTGAGCACCATCGCCGACCAAAATAAGGTAAGTAAGTCCGTTCGTGTTATAATAATTCGTGACGTAAGCCAGAATATCAGCAGCCGAACCTGTGCCAATAGTTGCAGCACTAACAATATCAGTTTGTATCCCTTTC
Source organism: uncultured bacterium (assembly GCA_903922465.1). Classification (GTDB taxonomy): domain Bacteria; phylum Bacteroidota; class Bacteroidia; order Bacteroidales; family CAIXTV01; genus CAIXTV01. Next base: position 9,240 of record CAIXTV010000060.1, on the reverse strand, counting down.
TGACGTTTCCACTCGACAAAACTTTGCATGTCGTTCATATAGGTGGCGTAACAAATAATCAGCAAGCGACCGGGTAAATCAGACAAGGGAAGATACTTTGCTCCAGAACCATAATTTAAAAACTTCCTCTGATAAATCTGTTTAAAATCTTCATCAACAGAAGTAAGTGCTTTTGTGCGATTGAAAACATTTATCCCAGCTTTTGCAACCTTCTTAATCTTAACTGTAAAGTCTTTATATACTCTTAACACCTTAGTGATTGGGTTATACTGAAAAGGATAAAAGACAACTGATTGTCCACGATAATCTCTGAGTATATAAGGATCTCTTAATGAAACCAAATTCCCTGGAAAGAATCTGTTTTTAGAATAAACCTTACCTCTCTGATAAGGCACATCTTCCGGATTAATGTTTCTGAAAAGATTCCCTTTTGATGGAGCCATATTTATTCCAGGATAATCGACATAAGAACTGGATACAATTTCATAGCTCATTTTTCCATCATCGGGAATGATAATAGAGGATGCAATGGATACCAAATCGGGGCAAGTTGCTTTCAACATTCTTGCACTATTGGGGATTTCAATAATTTTCGAAATCTTTTTATTTTCATTCACGTTTCTAAGATAGAAACCGGGAATGCAAACCTTAATTACAGAAGTCTCCACATCGGATGAAAGCAAAGTTATTGAAGCAGCTTTTTCTGTTGAAGAAGAAACCGCATTCCATTGTTGCGCATGAAGAATAGAAATCAGAAAAAAAGAGAACAAAATGAAAAATGATATTTTTTTCATACTAATTATTTTTGATGATGATGAGTTTCCTGTTCAGAACAAATTTATTATAAGTAATAAGACAAGTATAAACGCCAGAGTTTAAATTATCAACCTGCACTAACATCGATTTCTCGCCTGATGAAAATGACTTATCAACTGAATATACTTCCTTTGATAATGCATTCATAAGCCTGATATTAATATTTTGTGGTTGTGAAAGATAAAACCTCAGCACAAAAGAGCCTTCCTTAACAGGATTAGGATACAACACTAAATTCTGAAGTGGATTGAGGTCGAAAACAGAGGTAGATGTATCAATTACATGAATGTAGGAAGTTTTGGTGAGGGTATTTGAGCCGTAAGTATTGCTTGCTTCCATAGTAACATTATAAAGCCCCGGCGAAGGATATTTAATAAAAGTCGGATTCTGAACTATTGAACTAGCAGGGATTGCTCCTGTAAATGTCCATAACCAGCCGGAAGGTGTGTTGATAGTTAAATCATTAAAATTAATACTATCACCCATATTGATAAGTGTATCGCTGGCAAGGAAATCGGGAAGTGGGGCAACTCCTCCTGTATTTATAGAGGTAGTTACTGAATCGACACCACAATTATTGGTGGAAATCAAAGTGACATCATAGGTGCCGCTAACAGCATAATCATGCACTGGATTGATATCTGAAGACACATTACCATCACCAAATCGCCACAAATAAGTTGTGCCATTACTTGTTACATTGGTAAAAGAAACTGAATTGATATTTGCAGAATAATTAAAATCAGAAACAGGAGAATATTTAACCACTGCCTGCACTGGAGCACGCTGACTTTTACAAGATGGGCCTTGCACTTCCCAATCATAGAAAAAATAATAATAAGCAGTTGGAGTAGTTGCTGCTGTTGTAGTGTAAATACTAATTAGATTGGCTATTGTGTATGGAAAAGCAACCCCTGCATTATTTCGATAAAGATTAATCGTTGCTCCCGAGACGCCTAATTGCATTTTATTCCCTACTGGAATATTAAAATTCAAAGTAACTCTGCTCTCGCCATTAGGAACATTCACAGTGATGGTTTGAAGCACTGCGCTGTTACTATCTCTTAGTTCTATAGTTCTATTACCAGCGGCTGAAGAATACACCTTAACCGAAATTAACTTAACGGGTGTGAAACAGTTAAACACCAATGATTGTAAAGCACTTGAATTAGCACCACCGCCCGTATTATCGAGTTTTCCAACATACTGTGAAGGAGAAGGCATTTGGCTTTCAACATAATAAGTTGTAGTTGTGTTAACTACCGGGGTATGAAAAACAACTCCAGTATCTATTACACTCCCACCATTCAAACTATTAAACCAAACCAATTGCCCACTTCCAGAAGCTGATAGGCTAGCTGAATCGCTATTGCAAATAGTGTCGTTTGTAACTAAAGGTGGACTTAATAAATTCACATGGATGAGATTGGTTTTCACCACTGAATCGGCTCCACAACTTCCTGCAATACGCAACTTAACTGAATAAACTCCATTAGTAGCATAAGGATGTATAGGGTTTGCCACTGTGCTTTGAGTTCCATCTCCAAAATCCCACATATAGCTTGATGCCCCACTTGCCGTATTTGTAAACCCTACATTTCCGTTGCATGATACAGAAGAAGTGTCGGCCGAAAAATCAGCAGTCATTCCGGGTACTAACTGAAAATTTAAAGTATTAGTACTACCATTAGTAACTACCACATTGTTGATGGTTTTGGGTTTATAACAAGGAGCAGAAACAGTAAGAGAATAAGTGCCTGCAACTATAGGTCTGTGATAATTCCCATTTGGAAGAATAGAATATACATGAGAACTATCTCTGTCATGGGAATTCACCCAAACCAACGCTTTCAAAGGCAAACCGGTTATAGAATCAGTAACAATACCACGAACACCATATAGACTTTGTTGAATGAAGTTCAGTAGTGATTTATAATTATAATTCCACCAGGTGGGTAAAGACGAAGCCGTTAAGGTTTTATCATTTGAAATTTCTATTGTAATTTCTCTGCATTGTTTAAACCAATTCATATAGTCTTGTCTTCCGCCTGTAATCACATACCAGTCGCCACCTTCAGTGACACCCGAGGTGATGGTACTCGACATATAATTGCTAAGTAATACTCGGGCAGTATCTACATACTGTTTACAAACCAATTGCCACCAACTATCGTCGGCATGGGTTTTCTGTGTTGACGTCCAGGTATCCCAAGGATAATTTGTCAATTCGGCACCACCATGAAAGTTAGCCGACATGGTAAAATTATGTATATCGGCAAAAGCCATAAAAGCATAGGTTTCGGGTTGAATGGGGCCTAAACTGCCAACAGGATCTCCTGTCCTAGGATCAGGATAGTTTCTGTTTAAATCAACGGAATTAAAATTCCCTCTGGTAGAAAGAGGATCATCCCCTATAGAAACATCATCAGTAGCATAAGTTCCATCAGGATTGGCACTCGGACATATCCATAGTTCAACATTATTCACCAAATTTGCAACTTGAGCATTAGTTGAGTAATTCGAAAGTAAATAATCCATTAAACGGAGCATGAGCACATAGCCGGTTACTTCATCACCATGCATTGAACTGCTATATAGAAACTGAGGCTCTGCTTCCTGTTGATTTACATTATCAGAAATTTTAGCCACTAATATTTTATGTCCACCCGGAGTGGCTGCCATAATAGTATCAATCCGGCAAAGCGTTGGGTAAGTTGCCTGAAATTGTGCCATCATTTGCAAATAAACATCATAGGTTGGATATCTATCCCAATTTGCCATTAAAGCAGTGGTTGTTGCCATGGTTAATAATGTTTTATTGGCCGATGGCTCAATAATCTGATAAGGGATGTTCGTCAACAAAAATTGCTGAAACTGAATTTTATTGGCTGAAGCAATGACTTCTAAATTGGGTTTAACATTTTCAATCGAAATGATATTGGTTAGGTAAGTATTAATTTGCTCCTTCGATTGTGCATGAAATGAAAACCTCAAGTGTTTCTTTGTTTTAAAAATACTATCGGTTTTTGCCGCAGCAATGATTTTATTTGCATTAATGTTTTTTTGAGTAAAACCCCTAAATGGCATTATCATTACCATTGAAAATAGGCAAAAGAAGAGCGTTAATTTTAGCTTCATTTTTTTAATTGAATTTATGTATGAGTTGTTGTAATTTTTGTTGAACATCAGCATTTGCTTTCACCAGGGGTAGACGCAAATTATTAGTAGAAAGTTGCATGAGTTCTAATAAAGATTTTATCCCGGCAGGATTCCCATCTTCGAAAAGAGTATGAATGATTTCGATTAGCTTATGATGTAATAAACGGGCATTTTGAATATCATTCTTCAGGGCAGACCTCACCATTTCGGAAAATTCGAAGGGGAAAGCATTGGCAATAACCGAAATTACTCCATCGGCACCCAAAGCCAATAGAGGTAGGGTTATGGCATCGTCGCCCGAAAGAACACTAAAGCCTGATGGTTTATGACGAATAATTTCGGTGATTTGATTTAAGCAAGCCGAGGCTTCCTTTACGGCAACAATATTGCGATGTTCGGCTAATTGCAAAATCGATTCGGCTGTCAGGTTTACGGATGTTCGTGAAGGAACATTGTAAAGGATAACAGGAACTGGACATTTATCGGCAATTTTAGTAAAATGTTCAATCATGCCCCTTTGTTGAGGCTTATTATAGTAAGGCGTAACGGATAATATTCCGCTTATTCCTTCGAAATCGGATTGCCGAATTTGATTGAGCACTTCGTCTGTATTGTTGCCACCTAAACCCACCACCAATTTCACTCGGTGGTTAATAATTCGTTTTAAGCGGGCTACGAACAACATTTTTTCGGGAAAACTAAGGGTAACAGCTTCGCCTGTTGTGCCCAAAGCAACAATAAAATCTACTTTTCCTTTAATTAAATGTTCGGTAAGTTTTTCGAGGGAGGCAAAATCAATGGAATTATCTTCATGAAAGGGAGTAATAATGGCTACTCCGGTTCCGGAGAATCGTAAAGGCATATCAAGAGGTTTTTAGCAAATTAATATAATGTTTTATCAGTTGGATAAACTCGTCGAGGCTGGTTTCGTCGTTTATCTGAAGCATCACATCGTGACAATCGATATCATGTTTTCTTTTCCCTACCTTAAAAGACGCTTTAGCAAGGATGCATAAGTAATCTACAGAAGGAATTTCGCTCATACTTAAGTCGATGAGCAAGTCGAAATCTTCTTTTAAAAAGTCGTTTACAAAAGGGAGATTAGGTTTTCCGTAGAAACTTTGGTTCTTACGCGTATAAAAGTCGTACGACAGTTTGGGAATACAATAGTGAGGCACCAAATCGCCAGGTATATAGCCAACAGCCCTGACATATTTCTGATTATCTTGTAGTTCTTTCACAAACGAGCTCACTATATTGTGAGCAACTTCGTCTTTTAATTCATAAATTACGCCAATATTTTTAGCCGTCGAAAAGTCAAATACTTTAACATTACGGGCATGAAAGGCACTGTGTTTGCGCATTTCACGCAATAAAAGTTTTTGTTTAATTTGATTTAGAAGCGACACAAATTGGTAGGTTTAATTCAGAGCAAAGATATATAATTATACTTAGTTTGCATGAAAAAAAATCAAATTCAAAATTCAAAATTTAAAGCTCTAAATTCAAAGCTTGACTCTTATGATTTCTGACTCGAAACTGAAGGTAAGAGTAGCGTAAGCAATTAATTATTTTTTAAGCCAAACTTCTTTTATTTCGCCAACATACATCCTGTGATAATCCTCATTGGGATAATGGGGTTGGATTCTCTCATCAAGAAAGTTTTCGGGAAGAATATCGTTGAAATATATTTTCTTGCATTGCATTATGAGTTTTGCCTCACCGAAGGCAATATATTCATCAGAAAAAAGAGGACTTAAACCGCAGGCTTTTATTTTGTCGGTATCTCTTCCCGATGTTTTACCACATATTTGCAAGGATTTCCTATGCGTTTCTTCGAAAAACGACAGGGTGAAAAACGGTGATTTTTCGATAAATTCATAAGTATAGCGTGGTGGGCGAACAAAGATAAACACCACTCTTTTATTCCATAGCACTCCCATCCCTCCCCACGAGGCGGTCATGGTGTTAAACTTTTCTTGAGTCCCTGCTGTAATCAACATCCAGTCGTCGTTGAGCAAAACGAAGGGATTGTTTTCGATTTCCTCGGGTTTTATATTCTTAAATTCGCTATTCATGATGATATTTTTTCAGGCAAAATTATTAAAAACCATTGAGCAATGATGAATTATTAGGAATAATTACATTTCGACCAAAACCCTGGCAGAAACGGGGGATTTATTTAAAGCAAGATAGAATTATGTTTTATAACATATTGATTTATTGAACAAAAAAGCTTGCACCCTTTACAGTACGGGTCATTAATTCCGAGAATTTCAACTAAAAATCCTAGGATTTTTTCAAAATATTCTAGGATTTCAACTTAAAATCCTGGGATTTTTTCAAAATATTCTGGGATTTCAAAATAAAATCCTGGGATTTTTTCAAAATATTCTGGGATTTCAAAATAAAATCCTGGGATTTTTTCAAAATATTCTGGGATTTCAAAATAAAATCCTAGGATTTTTTCAAAATATTCCGGGATTTCTACTTGAAATCCTGCAATATTAACTTGAAATGCCGCTATAAAAAATTTTTATGCCCCTATAAAGAATCGAAATGCCGCTATAAAAAGTTTTTATGTGCCTGTTTCAATTTTTCATACCCCTGTCCCAAATTAAAATCCCCCTATAAAAAATCTTTATCCCGGCAATTCGAATCAAGATTCCTCTATTGAAAATTTTTATCTCACTATTTTCATTCAATTTCCCCCTCATTTTCTCCCTCATTTTCCCAATCTATTAGTTATATACAACTAAAAATCAGCAAAATATTTCATACTGTTTTTGTTTTACAATTCCTATAATTGCAGCCCTCATCCTAGCAAAACAAATACTTTGCACTCTAAGAGCCTCATAATATTCGAAGTTTATTAATGAAATAAAATTTCAAGAATTAAGACGAATTGATATTTTTTATACATTAGCACCATATTTCATAAATAAGCCTGAAAACAAATAAAAGACATAATATTATATGAAAAGCTACGATAGTTTGAAAAAAGCGAAAACTCTAAGAGAAAAAGCTGAAGATTTATTGAAAATAAAAGCATCTGCTTCAAACCTGCCCGACGATGTAATATCAAATCTTATCCACGATATTGAAGTGCATGAGGTGGAACTCGATATGCAAAACGAAGAGCTTAATAAAGCTAAAATCCGCGCCGAAATTGCTGCAGAGAAATACACTGAACTATATGATTTTGCCCCATTTGGCTATTGCACCCTCACAAAAGAAGGCCGCATTTCGGAACTAAACTTTAATGCTGCCAAGCTGCTTAACAAAGAACGTTCTCTTTTAAAAAAAGCTCTTTTTTCTCTTTATGTGACCATCGAATCAAGGCCCACCTACAAACATTTTCTGGAAAAAGTGTTTAGCAGCCATTCAAAGCAAAGCTGTGAAATTAATATAAAGTTTGAAAATCACAACATCAAAACTATAAGTTTCACTGGCATTTCAAATGAGAATGGAGACCATTGCTTGTTGACCCTCATGGATATTACTGAGCGCAAGCAGGTTGAGGAAGAGTTAAGAAGCAGCCACGAACTTCTTCACCAACACATTAAAAATTCCCCTATTTATACTTTCATTAAAGAAGTTACTGAAAAAGAGAGCAAGGTTCTCTTTGCAAGCGAAAACTTCATAGATATGATTGGAATTCCAGGCTCTGAAATGATAGGAAGAACCATGTTCGAATTGTTTCCACCCAATCTGGCTGCAAAGTTTACGGTCGACGATTGGGAGGTAATTTCCTCCAATAGAACAATTGAATATGAAGAGAATTTGAACGAACGAAGTTATCACACTATTAAATTTCCGATTCGAAGTGGCAACAAAACCCTGCTTGCAGGATATAATATCGACATCACCTATAACAAAGAAGCCGAAAAGAAACTGGCCGAAAAGCGCCACCGTCTTGCAGTGATATTGCAAGGCACCAATGTAGGCACCTGGGAATGGAATATACAAACAGGTGAAACCTATTTCAACGAGAGGTGGGCTGAAATAATTGGCTATACTTTAGAGGAACTTTCGCCCATAAGCATTAATACTTGGCACGATAATATACACCCAAAAGATAAAAACAAGTCTAAGCATTTATTAAAGTTGCATTTCGATGGCGATATTGTTCATTATGAGTGCGAAGTGAGAATGAAACACAAAAATGGCGATTGGGTTTGGGTTCTCGATCAAGGCAAAGTGCATGAGAGGGACGATGAGGGGAGACCACTTATGATGTCAGGCACACATACCGACATCACCAAACGCAAACTTGCCGAATTTGAATTAGAAGAAAGCAACGAAAAATATCGTGGACTGGTTGAAATGGCTGTCGATGGCATTTTGGTTTCACATCGCGACCAAACAATTATTGATGCAAACACCTGCATCTGCGAAATGTTTGGGAAAAGCAAAATTGACATTATCAATCAGCCACTTCGCCAACTGATTTTCGCCCCTAACATGAGGGAACAAGCCCCTTTTCAATTCGAAAGGCTTAAGAAAGGAGAAGTTATAATAACCGAACGCGATATTGTGCGTCGCGATGGTTCTCTTATTTCTGTTGAAGTGCTCACCAAAATGTTGCCTAATAATACCTATCAATCAATTTTTCGAGACGTCTCTAACCGCATCAGGTTACTCAAAGAAATCAATAAAATAAACGCCACCCTCGAAGCACAAGTTAATGAACGAACCGCTGAACTAACAGAATCGAATGAAGCCCTGCATCAAACCCGCATTAACTACGAAACTTTTTTCAATACTATTGACGATTTTCTTTTTGTTTTAGATAAACAGGCAAGCATTTTACATGTCAATACAACCATAAGCCGCCGGCTTGGTTATAGCATCAATGAACTTTTAGGAAAATCGGTAATTAAACTTCACCCCGCGAATAGAAGAAATGAAGCGACACAAATAATTAAAGAAATGCTCAAGGGGGTTCGTGATTTCTGCCAAGTTCCTCTTATCACCAAATCGGGGGTATTAATTCCGGTTGAAACCCGAGTTTCAAAGGGGTTATGGAATGGGCAAGAGGTGATTTTCGGAGTGTCGAAAGATATTTCTCAAATTCAATTTTCTGAAGAAAAATTCTCAAAAGTTTTCCATATCAATCCATCTGCATGTGGATTAAGCGATGCGAAAACCCATCAATACATCGAAGTGAACGACGAATTCACTTCTTTGTTTGGGTTTAGTAAAGATGAAGTAATAGGAAAAACCGCTATCGAATTAGGCATCATGACCCCCGAGTCGTTAAAT
>CAIXTV010000059.1 GCA_903922465.1 uncultured bacterium | reverse complement strand
TTCTTTGTTTGGGTTTAGTAAAGATGAAGTAATAGGAAAAACCGCTATCGAATTAGGCATCATGACCCCCGAGTCGTTAAATTTACTAATGAAGCAATTAGATAGCAAGGGCAAGATAGTTAATGCTGAAACCGAATTAAGGACCAAAAACGGAACTATTAAAACCGTAACCCTGTCAGCCGAAAACATTATTGTTCAGGACAAAACATATCGCTATACGGTGGTTCATGATATTACAGAAGAAAAAGAAAATGCAAGAGCACTAAAGCTGAGTGAACAAAAATACCGCACCCTATTCGAAAACTTGCAGGATGTTTTTGTTTCAACCGATCTGGATGGAATAATCATTGAAATAAGTCCCTCTATCGAACAATTGTTAGGATATTCTCGTAAAGAAATTCTTGGTAAATCCATCTCCAAACTTTATTACTATCCTTATGAAAGAAATACTTTGGTTGATGAATTAAAGATAGTAAAAGAACTCCGCGACTTTGAATTAATAGCAAAAACAAAGGCAGGTCTTCAGCGATATATCTCTATAAATGTTCGTTTAGTTTATGATTCAAATGGAGATCCCACACAAATCGAAGGCATAGTAAGAAATATCAACGATCGCAAAATCATAGAAAATGAACTAAAAGAAAGTCAGGCTAAATATCAGTTTATTGTCGAAAACACCGATGATATTCTCTGGACAATGAACCCCGATTTTAGCTTTGATTATGTCTCCCCGTCAGTCTTTAAATTTTTAGGTTATACTGTCGAAGAACATCTCCAACAAACGATTAGCGACTTTATGACCCCCCAATCGGTTCAACTGATTAATGAGGAATTCAATAGGGGGGTAATAAATTTTAAAACAAAACAATACCACAAACTCAGGGAAAGCGTCAATTTAGAAATTGAATTGATTAGAAAAGATAAATCTCAACTCCATGCAAATATTAGCTTATTCATCCTACGTGATGAAGATCACCAAATAACAAAAATCAGAGGCATTACTTCTGATATTACTCAACGAAAAATAGCCGAAGAGACCATAAAAGAAACAGCAAAGCAATTAAGCAAAGCACAAGAAATGTCGCATTTGGGCAGTTGGGAATTACATATACCTTCGGATCACTTCATTTGGTCAGACGAAGTATATGATATTTTCGGATTAACTCCAAACGAAATTGAACCCAACTTTAAATCATTTTTAAGAATAATACACCCCGAAGACCGTAAAAAGGTAAAGCAAGCATTTACGAATTCATTACTTTTAAGAAAAAACGGTTACGAAATCGAACATCGTATTGTCCGCAAACACAGTGGTGAAGTTAGATATGTTTTCGAAAAATGTGAACACACAAAAAATGACAAGGGTGAAATTGTACTTTCAGTTGGATTAATTCAAGATATTACCGAGCGCAAAATGGCAGAGAAAGCTTTAATGGAAAGCGAATCAGCCTTATCAAAAGCTCAAGAGATAGCCCATATAGGAAACTGGGAATTGAATGAACTTACTTATGAGTTGAAATGGTCAGACGAAATTTTTCGCATAATGGGCCTTGAACCTCAAAGCAAAACTCCAACATGGGAACTTTTCGTACAACATATTCATCCCGAAGACCGTCACAATATGGTAGATGGTATTAATGCTGCCTGGATCAGCCAAAGCGACTTTAGCACCGACCATCGCATTGTGCTGCCCTCGGGTCTTGAACGAATTGTTCATGAACAAGCCCAAATTGGATATTCAGAAAAGGGCATCCCCATAAAATGGATAGGGACCATGCAAGACATCACTCAAGCCAAGCTTGCTGAAAACAAATTATTTAATATTACCGCCGAGGTGGAAGAGCGCGAACGCAATCGTTTTGCCCGCGACTTACACGATGGATTGGGCCCAGTATTATCAACCGTAAAACTCTATTTCCAATGGCTGGCCGAAGCCAATAAAGACGAAAGCGCCACAATAATAATAGAAAAAGGCAATAAAAGCATCGACACAGCAATTCAAACTGCCCGAGAAGTTTCACAAGGACTAAGCCTGCAATCCCTTAATAAATCAGGATTTGCTTTAACCTTGCTCGAATTCACAAAAACTATTAACACTACTAAAAAAATAGATATTAAGTTCACCTATAATTCGAAGAACCGATTCAACTCTATGCTCGAAACCACCCTCTATCGAATTACTACCGAGCTTATCAACAACACCTTGAAATACGCTAAGGCTAAAAATGTCGAAATCGAATTTAATTATTCAAAAGAAAAAAATAAGATTACATTATTATATACCGATAACGGCAAAGGGTTTAATGTGGCCAAAGTCGAAAAAACCAATAAAGGTTTAGGTTTAATGAACATAAAACAAAGAATTAGAATAATTAAAGGAAGCATTAGCATTGATTCGGAAAGAAAAAAAGGAACAAAAGTTATGATTGAAATTCCTCTAAGTTAAGATCGAAAAGACCATTCTCGAAATTGAATTTTGCAGTGTATAGAACTTAAATTTTGAACCCACTCCGAAAAGTAAAAAACAAAATAATGCCACTACCTCTGCAAGACACTAAACTACACAAAGTATTGAAAAGCAAACTTTTTTTCTTTGTAAAACTTAAAGTATTCGTGTCCTCGTGGCAAGAAAACCACTTTTGGGAGTTGAATAATTTTAGATTTTTTTACATTTATATTCACTGTTGTCCGATGAAAAAATAAAGAGTAGGGAGTAAGAAACTCCCTATCTCTTTTCATAGTAGTTTTGTTTCGCAAAAAAATCAACAACTATGAGCAAAACTACATATTTTTTTGGACAATCGGTTTTCGGACAGC
>CAIXTV010000058.1 GCA_903922465.1 uncultured bacterium | reverse complement strand
ATAGTTGCAGATACACCATGTTCGTTTGCTTCTTTAATGATTCGAAGCTTCTCTTCTTTGGTAAATGTTCGTTTTTTCATCATCATAAAATTACAGATTTTTATCTATAATCATGTCTGATTATTTTGGGGGCTAATACATACCTTAATAATATAATTTCCTGCTGCCAAATCTAATTTATATCCAGTATTTGATATTTTATTCGGATCGATAAAAGCTACTTTTCTTCCTAAAATATTATATACCTCAATTTGATTTACTTTTACTAAATCAGGATTTTTTAAATAAATTGTTTTGTCAAAAAAGTATAAACTTATATTATCATCTATAGATTCTGTTGGCTTAGTAATTAGGGATTTAAAAACTAAACTGCTTGAGTTCAAAGTAGGATTATTCAATGCTGCTATACCAAATGTACCATAATCATTTATTACATAAGTGGACCCATTAATATTAGCGATTACTATTGTGGACCATGAAGGAGGTCCCGTAAATGACCGACTCAGATTTGGTTTAGCTTGGGCAAAAGGAACTGAATTGGTAATTCGTATTCTCATAATTCTGGTTCCTGAAGACTTTGAAATTAAAGTACCTGTTTTTACAGGGTTGGAAGCAATGGTCACTTTAATGGTTTGATCAGGTATTGACTTATTTATAAACACATTTGCATTGGTCTGTCTTTGTATACTACTAATAGCTACATTTGAATTTTGCACAATTGATGCGCTAAATTCACCACCATTACGTATGGCATCATTTACTCTAATACCCAATTGTATTTTAACCAATTCCAGTTCTAAATTAAATTGGTGTTCTGTATTGGTAATACAAACATCAAATTCATATTCGTTTGCAGAAACTTGAACATCATTTTTTAATTCAAGTTTAAAAGAAGGTGCGTTGATTGGCTGTGATTTAATTTGTAATCCTGCCAATATAAAAACAACCATTATAGCCATTTTTATTATAAAATGTTTTTTCATATAAAATTTTATTTAAGTGTATAAAATACTATTACCACCATGGCAATTGGGCAGTGGTTCCTTGTTCTAATCTTGGTTCCATAATATTCCAGTCTAAAGCATCTACACAGCCATCACCATTTATATCAGAGACTTGAAATCCACAACTACCATTTAATAATTGGTCAGCAATAATATTCCAATCCAACGCATCAACCCAGCCATCTTGATTAAGATCTGCACCATAAAATCCCCATAAATATGGACTATTATCAATACTAATTTGAGCATCTGTCCCATAGGCTTTTTCAACAGAATCTGTAAAATCATGATTAACGGTATTAAAACTCATGCTAACAGCACTATCTGTACAAGTAATAATATGGTTTCTTTGCTTTACAGCAATATAATAATTTCCTGTAATATTATCTTTAGTCAATTCTGAAACAATACCATCTGTGCTTAAATTTACATTACTATAAGTTTGAACTAATGCCCAGGGGTTTGTAGAATTATGAAATTCAATATCAACTTTATCAGCGATACCACTTCCCCATTGGGGTAATCCTGTATTGCCATCCATTGCTTCACGCATAACATTTGAAGAAGTATAATATCCATCAAAAAATAATTTTAATTTAAATTTTTGAATTACCATAGTTTGATCCCACGTACGATTGCCATTTTGCAACATATAACTATAGAGTTCCATTCTGTCACCATATGAAGGGTCCATAAAATATATATTATTGCCACTAATTCCATATCCTACTACAACATGACCAGTCCATCCTATAAGGAAAAGCTGCTTATTTTGAAGTAAAGGTTCTATTGAATTTTGAGTTAATGCGCCCCATGAGCAAGAAGTAGAAAGATTACCTAATGCTTGTAAAATATTATAGACATTGCCTGGATGAAGCTGTGCTGGCCAGTCCCAAAGCCAATTTGGTTGATTACATCCATTTGGGCTTCCGCAACAATTACTGGTTCCAAATGGGTAAGGGGGAACATTATTTAGATCTTTTGTATAATTTGCTATATCACATTGAGTAACATTTGTGCCATAATATTCTAATACGCATTGAGATGCAGCCACCCAACACCAATTTGAGTTAACTCCTTGAAGTTTTATTGGTACTGTTAAAATTGTTTGACCTTTCATTTGAATTGATACAATGAAAATCATAAACAAAAGTGAAATCGTAATTTTTTTCATAGCTAATTGTTTTTTGTTAGATTTATAATATCAACCAAATCATATTTCTTATTATCTGATTTTAAAATAGAAAGAAATTTAAATTGATTTTCTGTTATCTCATTTATAATAAAATCTAAATTTAATTTATAAATCCTAAGTAATCCATAAGTGGAATTTGTTTTAGTTTCCGAAATATTTTTTGCTAATATCCTTGACCCAAAACCAACTGCTTGGTAAATTCCATTTTTTTCAATTATAGTCAAAAAAGTTCTGTATTCGTTATTAATTATAATTGGGATGAACCATTCTGGTGTTGATTTTATGTTGTTATTTTCTAAAACATAAATATTAATTGGATTTCCAAAAGTAATTTTTTTAAATTCTTCTTTGTTGTTAAATCCGAATCTAATCATCAAGTTTTCAGGAATGTCATCGATAAAATTATGGATTTGCTTTTCAGCAACCTCTAAAATTTTCCTTGTTTCAGTATTATTATCCAAGGGAGTAGATACGTTGCTCTTTACAAGCATCTCAGTGTTTTGATTAGTATTTTGCTGCGAATATGCAATCTGATTAATTACCATTGCAGAAAAGCAAACAATACAAAATATTATTATGTTTTTCATGTTTATTAAATTTAAGTTAATAGTATAATTTTCTTATCCGTATAAAGATTTAAGAAAAATCTTTAGCCGATGGTAGCACCGGATATACTACCATCGGCAGCCTCTATCCAGGTTTTAGATTTATATTTTTTTCTTGAAGTGAAAATATTTTCATTAGCAACTAAAGAAGTAAATTCTGCAGTATAATAAATGCTAATTTGTTTCCGAAAATAACATGAGAAGAAAATAACGTTACATATTAATGAAAATATACTCTTATTTACAGAGATAATCAGCATTTGCAATGCCGATCCGTACACCTGACAAATCTCATCGATTAATTTAACAAATAGCCCCATTACACTCTTTTTAAGCAGTTGTTTTTTCATTGTCAATTCTCCCTTGTCAATTGTCAATTATTTCCCCGGCCATTGCGAACTCACCCCCATTGTAAGCCTCGGCTCAAACAGATTAAAATCATCTGAATCAACCCAACCGCTACCATTGAAGTCTGAAGTGTAGAAACCCGTTGAACCAACGGTTAAATCCGGTTCAAATACATTGAAATCAATAGCATCTACCCAACCTCCCTGATCTAAATCGCCTAAATAGAAAGCATATACATTGGGATTTACATTTCTTTGAGCATCCGTGCCATAAGCTTGCATACCATTGGTAGTAAAATCATAATAAATATTTTGACTGTTAAAAGGAATTGGCAAAGCCGACCATGTTTCTAAATGATTACGGTTTTTAATGGCAATATAATAATCGCTACTATCGCCACAAGGCGTAGCAGCAGTAATAATACCACTTGTCGAAAGAACAAGATTATTTTGACTATTAATAGTTGTATAAGGGGCATTGCTTTGATGCAATTCCAAATCAATCTTATCGGCTATACCAACTCCCCATTTGGGCAATCCAGTGTTGCCATCCAAAGCTTCTTTTAATAAATTGGTATTATTATCGAATAAACCTTCTAAATTGGCTCTAACACTCAATGTTCTGCTGTTTAAATAAGTAATTCCCAATCTATCCTTACTTTCGCACCCAACAGGGTTTTGGCTTGCATAATAAACAGTGCTTCCTGTTAAAGCATAATTTTGACTAAGCTCATTTCCCCAAAGTGGAGCATCATACCATTTTATATTACTGCCACTTACAGCCAAATTTGATATTGAAGCTGAAGGGCATATCGATTGAGGAGTGCTGCCCAAAGGCATACCCGGATCGCTTGATGTGACTACAATTGTATCAGGCGAGTAAGTTAAAGTGCCCCCATAAGGTCCTGGGCCATAACCGCAAACATATAGCCCGGGTTCTGTAACAAACCAGGCCATTGATTTACCTGACCCATATGAGTGATTATAAACATTGCTTGAATTTTTATAGAGATAATATACGTACCCAGTATTTGTAGAATCCATATAAATCATAACAGGAGTTCCATTAGGACAATAGGCACCGCCACCCTTAAGACTGTGGGTGGAATTTTGAATTACAATAGGGGCAACTCCATGACCATCAGGAGGGAGAGACGGGTAATAAATCCCAAAATATCTACTATAACTATAATAATAATAAGAAGTCTGATTAGCATTGATATTGGTAGCTATATTGCCAACATATGCTCTCACAATACATGGAGATGAACTATCTGCATTAGTCCGTGAAAACCCTAAAAATGAATAACCATCATGAAATGCCACACTATTGCTTAGCCTTACCCGCATAATACGCTTATTATATTGTGAAGAAGTAAATAGTGTACCACTTCCGACTGCAACTGTTTTCGGGTTTATCTTTATTGTCTTTAAGCCCATTTCAGGACCTATTACTGATAAATCTGCATTGGTTTGGCGTTGTGCTATTAGAATATCGGTTTGAGTACCCGGAACTATTGTAGCTGTTGCAGTTCCCTTATTCAATATGGTACTGTTAAAATAAACACCCAATTGTATATCTGCTAATTCTAGTTGGGCAGGAATAGAATTACTTCCTCTATAAACCATATAAATATCAAATTCAAAATGAGTATTATCAGTAGCCGCTGCATTCCTTATTTCCAAATTAAAGAAGGGCCATGGGTTAGTATTAAATGAAATTTCTTGGCTATAAGTGGTATCATTTCCAAGTATAGCATAGGCTTTAACCCAATAATAGGTGTTGGGCAAAAGTCCATAAACATCTGTATTAAAAGTGCCTACTCCAATGCCTGATGTTTTTTTTAGGGTCGAAGGGTCTGAAAAAGAAGAGTGAGGGTGTGTGGCATAAATATAACCATTGTTTGTTGCCGGCCCCGTACAAGTAGAGGATATTCCCGAATTAAAAGTAGCACTTGTTTGTTGAATATTGTTCACCATTTGTATTGTCACAGTTTGTACCGGATTTGCTGTGTAATAAACTTTTACAGGCAAACTGTTTACACTTTCGCAGCCATTTACAATCTTTGCATAATAGGTATGTCCATTTTCAAGTTGTTGAGACGGAGATAATAAATTACCCCCTGTATTAGCATCATACCAGCGTGTTATTATGGATGTAGAACCATAAAAATCTGTTCTTAAATCACCAACTGTTGCATAAGTGCAAAAATATTGAGTGGAATCACCGCTCGGTTGCCATGGAACATTACCTATGCTAACTTGTATAGGTGATCTACTATAGCTTTCGCAACCGTTTAATGTTTGACTTGCCCAGATAATTGTATCACTTGCAATAATTGCATTTGTTGGCAATTCTGTTCCACCGCTGGCAGCGGTATACCACCTTATGTCGGTGCCAGAAATCACCAAATTCGAAATGGTAGTACTTGTGCAAAAAGCTTGCATTCCCAATGCATCAGGGCGAGGAGTTATGGTTAAAGCAATCAATACTCCTAATCTATCATTGCTTTCACAGCTACCATTGGTTTGGCTTGCCCAATAGGTAGTTCCATCCACTAAATTACTTAACGAATAAAGTATATTACCTCCTGTTTTTGCATTATACCACTTGATATTGTTTCCAAGGATTTGAATATTGTTTATTTTAGCTCCCTGACAAAAATTTTGTATGGTATCGCCTTTGGGCTTATCAGGTAGAGCATCTAAAACCACGGAACTGCCAGAAATCGAAAATAAACCGGCTAAGCAGGTATAATATCCCGGATCAGACACATACCATGTTAAAGGCCCACCAGTGCCTATTATTTCAGGCCCAAAATCAAATCCATCTTTTTGCAATTGAAAACCGCAAATCGGAGAGGAGAAATTAATGCCAACTGGCACATAAGCCCCACTGGGACAATACGTCCCACCACCTGTCATGACAGGGTTTGTTTGAGGGTTGGGAATCTGCATACTATTAGTGAATGAACCATGTGAATTAATCATTAAAGATACTGAATCCACACGTGAATATACCAATGTATTCCAAAAGTTAGGAATACTAGAAAAAGAAATATTCATGGCTGGATCTATTTGATTAAATATTGTTGTATTGGTAAGCCTTAGTCTCATAATTCGTGAGCCACCTTGTGTGATTTTCTTAATTATTGCACCATAACCCGCACCAGTGTTTGGTGTAATCGGGGGTACTGCCGATATCCTGATTGTATTAATTCCTCCCACATAAGGACTAACAACCGATAAATTTGTATCTGTCTGTTGCTGCCATACAGGCAAATCATTTTGTGTGCCAGGTACAACTGTAGCTGTTGCAGTTCCTCCGTTCAAAAAATCACTATTAAAATAAATACCACATTGAAAATAGGATAATTCAAATTGAGGAGGATCATTATAATTACCAGTATGAGCAAGAACAATATCAAATTCAAAAACGCTATCCGATACAAAAGCATCATTTTTTAGATCAAGATTGAAATATTGCCAGTTATGGGTTTTAAAAGGTAAAATTTCACCATACAACGTATCCAGCGTGTTAATTGCGAATGCTCTTACCCAATAATGTGTATTATGTATCAAACTAGGTATATTTGTAAATGTACCTGTTCCACTTCCCAAATCTACTCTTTGTACATTAGCACCGCCAATTATCAGAGTCGAATCGAAAACTGGAACAATTGATGAAATAAAACCCCTGATTAAATTGGGATTTAATGAAGAAGAATTTACCTTACCTGAATAATTTGCAGATGTAGATTTAATTTCCGTTACAGGGTTAGTGAAAACCCAGGTTTGGCTTTGTACAGTTGTATATATAAAAAGGAACAAAGTAATAGTAATTCCTAAAATAATCTTTATTGTAGTTGTTTTCATGGAAATTTAACTTTAAGTGTATCGAATTTTGTATGTGAAATATTTGACGCTGTAAATTTACGAATTATTTCTATCAATTCAAGGTATTTAACAAATTAATTTTATCTTCATCCAATAAATATTTTCGGATAAAATTATGTATAGACCTTTTCCCTGCTAAGCGGCATTTATTACTTGAATTTAGGAAATAACAAACAAAGCAAAGCGAAAATTGAATTTACTAGTTGAACTTACAAAACCTTCTTCAGCTTTTTAAACCTTAATAGAAATGAAAAAACCTCCCGGACACCCAACCTTCTAACCTTATTTTTTCTGAATCTCTGCACTACAATAATTGCTAATTTGTTTCCGAAAATAACATAAGATGAAAATAGCGTTACATATTAATGAAAAAATACTCTTATTTCCAGAGATAAACAGCATTTGCAATTTCGATCCAAACACCTGCCTACTCTCAACTCTCCTTTTAACAAACAACCCCATTATCATTTTTTCAAACTTTTTCATTGTCAATTCTCCCTTTTCAATTCTCAATTCCCCTTCACCACCTTCCTAAACTCAAACCTCTTCCCATTCCCCAACTTCACCATATACATCCCCTGTGCAAAATTCTTTGTTTGAACAATAGTTTTCTCCATCAAGCTTCCCTTAAAAACAACTTGACCTATTGCATTCAATATCTCAAACTCAATCTTCTCTTTATTCCCTTTTGCTTCTATAATAAGTTCGTTGGCAACAGGATTAGGATAAATGTTTATCGTGGAATTATTTTCATTCTCCCCAACACCCACATTGGTAATATGCAAAACATTTGAAGTATCCGAAACACACCCATTTAAAGTGACAATTACATAATAATCACCATTCGAAGTTAGAGTAAGACTCTGATTGGTATCCCCAACCATTATTCCGTTCTGACTATACCATTGATTGCCAAATGGAGCATTTGAAGTTAGCACACTATTGTTTTGAGTTATAACAGGAGTAGTAGGAATAGGATTT
>CAIXTV010000057.1 GCA_903922465.1 uncultured bacterium | reverse complement strand
TGGCTTCAGCTCCTATAAAAACCAAAGCATATATTAACAATGAAAATATCTCTGTAAAGATATATATTATATCAATCACATGAACTAAATAATATTATAATGCTTTAACGACAAATATTTTAAACATTTCTCGAATTCTAACTCGCATAATATCAAACACATAATAATTATTTGATTAAAAAACCGATATATATTTTGTTTACTAATAAAATTTATTGTAGTTTTGCCAAACTATATTAACTGTATATTTGGCTCATAATTTATTATCTAAATAACGCTCTTTAATTTTTTTTGTTTTCCGTTTTTTTTCCGACCTAATTTTAAAAGAATTTAATGCATCAAAAATGATTTTGTTTTCTCACATATCACCCTCTCTTCTTCCCTACAATAATCATTGTCCAGCTACTACTTTGTCTCTTCCAAAACCAACTTTTTTCGAAAAAAAGCCTGTTTTTTCAAAAACCGTAATTTTTACAAATCAAAAAACGACTTATAAAGCCAACATTATGAGCTATTATAGCATGCTTACTTATAGTATGAACAACCCCGATGCCGGAATGAACAACCCCGATGCCGGAATGAACAAGCCCGATGCCGGAATGAACAAGCCCGATGCTGGAATGAACAAGCCCAACGCCGGAATGAACAACCCCAACGCCGGAATGAACAACCCCTATACTGAAATAAATAACCCAACTACAAAAATAAACATCCCTATAACAGGAATGAACAATCTAACAACTGGAATGAATAATCCAACCACCGGAACGAATAATGCAACAACGGAAAGCCACAACCCAACAACTTTTACGCACAACCCATCAATTTTTAGTGTCAATCACCTTAAATAAAACTTTATTGTAATAGTAATTACTTATAAAAATTACACCGTTAACACCAACAATATCCTTTAAAATAATTATCCTTTTAAAATAATCTTAAATCAACTTATCATGGAAAAATATCAAATCCTCCGCGACCAAGCCAATCAAAGATGCAAATATCTTATTTCGATTGACGAAAACAATCTCATTCTGATGGCTATTCTTTTGTATCCACCCTTCAAAGCATCCTTCCTTACCAACCTTGCCCGCCTCGAAATTGCCAAACTCATTCAATCCGGACAAACCACTTCGGTCACCATGAACAAAAAAATCATGAAGCAAACCCTGGCACATGTATTCTATATTTTTAACCTTCGTTGTTCAGTTCAGGCAGCCAGTCTCAATAACACCGAACTCAAGAAATTTTTCGATGTAAAAGAATCTTATATCGGAAAAGCTAACGATTCAGATGCAATAACCTATGCAAAAGCATTTCTTAAAAAAATGACTGACAATAATGCAATTCTCACCATTATCGACCCTTCCAATTTAACTACCATGCAGGATGCTATCGATGCTTTCGAAAACATAATGAACATGCCAAGAATTATCAGGAAACAAGCAAAATCAGAAGGCACCGATGTAATTGACGATATTCAAAATGATATCAACGAAGATAAAAACAATATTGGTAAAATAATTCATTCATATGAACTTACATTTGCTCACCAATGGGATGTTGACAGTGTTATTGGCAAACCAAGTGGCACACGCAACACTTCCATAGTTATTCAATTCAAATCTGCCATCGGCGAAACTCACCTTAAAGGTGTAATTTGCACCATCACCAGTGGCTCCGAAACCCACACATTAAAAAGTACCAAAGAGGGCTATGTCCGCTTCTATAGTCTTCCCAACAACGTATGGAATATGACCTCCGTCCATCCCGATTACGAAAACTT
>CAIXTV010000056.1 GCA_903922465.1 uncultured bacterium | reverse complement strand
GAAGCTTTATTATCTTACTACGAAAAAGTTGCTCCGCATCTTAATGAACCGCTGTATACGAGACCCGTACGTACAGTGGTGTGAGAGGCGCACTCCGTCAGCTAATTACTGGCGGAGCCGTCTACTCAATTAGCGTTTCGTGCTTTATTTTTATGTCTGTCTGTATTTCAGTTTTCTGTCTTTCATTTTGTATTTTTTCCCCGTGCGGTGGAGCATTTTTAAAAATTCCATTTTTTCATGGGGTCGGTTTATTTACGCCATTTTTTAATTATGATTTCGCTAGAAAAAAAGAAAATGATATTACATAGGAATCCAAATAGCATGGGTGGTACAAATAAGTCCTTAAATACATATTGACTCAAAATCCAACCTAAAATACCACCAGCTATACCCCATATTGCACTGTGTCTTGAAATTATTTTTTTGGGGAATAAAACTGAATATGCAAAAGGGAAAACTATTGTCGGAACCCACACAGTATAGCCGATTAATAATATTTCAATCAGATTATTACTTAGGACACTAAAAAAGGTGCCAAATATTGCAATAACAAGTAAACTAATATTGATATTATTTTTAAGCTGACCATCTGAAAATTTGACAAAAGTACCTAGTACATCTCTCACAAACGAAGTTGCACCAGCGTTTAGAACCGAATCTAAAGTCGAATGTGTTAGACCTAATAAAGCTGTTAATGCAAATCCACCAATCAAATATTTTAACCAAACAATTTGGAATAAGGATGACACTGTATTAACTATTGCAATACTCGAAAATGTTGAATTGGGATTAACGTAATTAGATGAAATACCAACAAGCATCATAATTGCATAATAAATGATTATGAAGCCGCCAAAAATGTAAAATGAATATGAGGCTTTCTTTTTGTCTGTAACAATTAATGCTCGTATAGAATACATTGGGAGAAAGGCTTCACCTAAGAAATATGCAATCATTAAATTTAGAGTAGCACGAACTGTAAAATTACCTTTCTCTGGACGCCAAAACACACTCGTATCAACAGAAATCCAGTTATTTGCAAGAATTATTATTGCTGCTATTAATGCAACAATAGCAAAGAAAAATATAATATAGAATTGAAGAACATCAGTTTGGATTACTGAATTCATACCCCCAAGGTAGGTATAAAAAGCAACAAATATTGCAGTGAATAAAATACCAGATATTAAAGGAATGTCAAAAAAAGATGAAAGGATTTGGCCACCAGCAAGCGCAAGGATACCAGTGAAAGCAAGTGCTTGGACTAGTGTGAAAATACCGACTAAGACTTTTGTCGGAGATGAATATGTTTTCCCCATTATATCTCCCATGGTAAGGCAATCATTAGAATGTTCTGCAATTTTATTTGCAAAAAACCTACCTGTAATTATTTGTTGAACGCCAGCCAACGCTGGGAAAAGCAAAAAGAAAAATCCGTACTTTGCTCCTTCTTCAGAAAGTCCCATTGTATCAGCAGGGCCTAAATTGCTACCTATTAATGTCATACCAATAGCAATTATTGAAAAATTTGTAGTACCTAATGCTACATCTCTTGCTGTTTGTTTTACTTTGCTTCTATTTTGCCTCCTAATTTCTAAATACAGTAGATAAACTATTAATACTGTATAAATAACGATTGGAATTAATGCTATTGTTTTCATCGTTTCTTATTTTAAATTATAAAATGATTCAACAAATAAAATGTTAATGGCAATGCCAATCAAGACTAATGATATAAAGATATACACCAGTGATTTCCATACTGTAAGTTTTTTATCTTGACATGATTCAACAAAGGAATTAAAAGCAATCATCAGTATGAATGGCAAGCCTATACCTAACATTACAATGTAATGTATCAATGTAATTGTATAAGTGTTTGGTGCACCATGATTTGCATTAAATTCACCAAACAAAATTACTTTGTTCAATAAATTTGCATGAATTGTCATGCAAGAGGCAACAAGAACTATTATGGCATAAATCATATTCAAAGTAAATCTGCCAAAATAATCTTCGTTGAGATTTTCAATTGTTGTTGATTTTCTGGCTTGGATTATTGAAGGGATAATAGCGCCAAATAGCGGGAACAAATAGTTTAAGTCCATAGCTATATTTTTAATTGTTAATTTTCAATTTCGTTATCAATACTCGTTAAGTTAAA
Organism: uncultured bacterium; assembly: GCA_903922465.1. Taxonomy (GTDB): domain Bacteria; phylum Bacteroidota; class Bacteroidia; order Bacteroidales; family CAIXTV01; genus CAIXTV01. The sequence goes on along the minus strand of CAIXTV010000056.1, from coordinate 1,284 downwards.
TCCTGTTAGTGAAATAGCATCTTTCACAGTAGATTTATTGTGTACAATCTCTGAAAGAGTTTGAATTAAGCATGTTGGATTCTTACGTACAAAAATATTTCTTGCAAAACTTAAACCCCTACCACCTGTTGCAATAATATCGAATGCGTTTTCTAATACTTTTAAAACTTCTATTGGTGGACCTCCTGCACAAACAACTGGAACTTTTTGAGCAGCTTGAATTACTTTTGCAAATGATTCTCTATTCCCTGTATATTGTGTTTTAATAATATCAGCACCTAGCTCAACGGCTATTCTAACACAATGGCACACTAAATCTGCATATTTATTATTGTCAGATTCTTTAATATCGTAATATTCATACGAAACAGTGTTAAGCATTTCAACAGGCTCTTTCCGAGGATACATAATAGCAACTAATGGCATCCCTATTCTGTTACATTCTAATGAAATTTGACCTAAGTCTCTTAACATCTCAAATTCATATTGACTTGTAACATTAACATGAACAGCTACAGCATCAAGCCCCAATTCTACTGCTTCATTCACATCACCAATAATTACTTTTCTTGAATAATTTGAACGAGTTGTACTAGCACTGATGTTTAAGATACCTCCACTATTAAGAAACTGGTCGCTGTAATGAATAAATTGGCCTCTAAAAGCCAAAAAAGCATTTGGCTTTCCTAAAACAATTTTATTTATTTTTTCTTCTAAATTTTGTAACCCCATTATAGGGCCAGTTAGTAAGCTATCGTCTAGAGGAGCAATTATTGTATTGCCAGAATTTTTATTAAAAATACGGTTAAGTCGTCTTTCTTTTCCTGTAGGTTTCATAAATAGTTATTTTAAGGTACAATTAAGAGGTAATAGATTGGTAAACTTTGGTTTGAGTGTCGTCTTGTGCGGCTTGACAATGTTCTGCAAGTGAGTTGGCAGTGCTTTTAAAAATGCGAAGTGTTGGGTTATTTTTTCTTTAAATTCTGTCATCTAGTTTCTGTCTTTTATATCATTGTCAATGTGTCTATCTGGTTTTTTAGCATGAACGCTAACGTTTCGCAGCTTGCAGAAGTGGCGGATTAAGGAAGCCTAAATTTTCGGTTAAACACGGACTTTGCAAGTACAAAATCAACTTTAAATTAAGCCCAAAACCCGCCATTTCTGCAAACTGCTGTGTGTGCCCTGCATGAGCAGAGCCCACCCACCGAAAGCTCTGTTTTTAAATGCAAATGTACAAGTATTTTAACAGATATCACCGTGGGTGGAAAATAATTTTTCCAGAGG
>CAIXTV010000055.1 GCA_903922465.1 uncultured bacterium | reverse complement strand
GCTGTCCGAAAACCGATTGTCCAAAAAAATATGTAGTTTTGCTCATAGTTGTTGATTTTTTTGCGAAACAAAACTACTATGAAAAGAGATAGGGAGTTTCTTACTCCCTACTCTTTATTTTTTCATCGGACAACAGTGATTCGGAAAGAATAATATTGTAATTTTGGGGTTTAAAAAATAATATGTATGAAAAAAGAAAATAACAGTGACGAACCTATAGGAGAAGATGGAATCTCTTTAGAAGAAAACGACCAAGCATCAAGATACAATTGCCATCAAATTTATTATGATTTAATTTCTATAGGATACAGTAATGAGGAAGCCTTAAAGAGTATGAAGATAACTCAAGCGTTCTTAAACAAATTAAAGAAAGAATTTGGAGGGTAGGGTAAAACTTAATTCTATTTTCATGTACTTCCTCTATATGGCTTTCGCATTAAAAACTATGATTATACGAAAGAAAAATTGTGTTTCCATCCCTCATATTCAAATGTTGATTTGCGGTAGAAATACCACGAAAACTTAAATTAAAAAGCATGAAAGAAGTAATCAGAGTGTTAGATTTAAAGACAAAAGAAGGCATCTATCTTTTGGATACGGAAGAAGATAATCTTCATTTAAAAGAAGCTTGTTTTTATTTGGACAAGAAAACAAATCAGATGAGCGATGAAGAATTTATTGAATGGATTAAACTCAAAATGAAAACGGGTATTTATATGAATGAGAATAGATTTGAATTGAAAGAAGATATATACCAGAGATTTCCATTTCTAATTAAAATATTCGAGGCTAATTATTTGGTTCCTGCAATGGACCTTGTTTTAGCTATGCTGATTGATGCTAATGGATTGAGAAATAACAACTGAGCCGTCAGTATAGAGTAGAATATATACAGAATTGACATTATTCATTATTAAAATCACAAATACATGTTAGATAACAAAATAGCAACCATAGAAGATTTTCATTTTTCAAATGGAGTAGATTATATGGAGATGGTTGATTATGTAGTAAAAAACAAAGATTTCACTATAGAATTAAAGGATTTCTTCATTATAGCAGAAGGATTCAGACTAAAGTGGAATGAATCGACAGGCAAAATTGTTGGCGATGGTGATTTCAAAAATGCTGTATATAACTATATTGAATCTGCAATGGATGACAAAGTGATTAAAAAGTACATCCCTCAAAAGAAAGTGGACGATTGCATCGACCTAATTTTGAATTATCTGGTTTCGATTGGGCAATGGTATAAAGATTTCTCGAAGTCCTAAGCAGTATCTCATAAAGTATGTAAGTTGAAATTACGAATATTTTATATGAATAAAATTAGATGAATTGAACATCTATAAAATCATAAAATCATTCTGGAAAATCATTAAACATAACCTATAATCATAAATTTGAGTAATTAGAAATTCTTTAGCTTGTGCTATAAACCATAATATTCCCCAACCTTAGGCTTTTATGAAAATATTTGTGGCTAAAACTACTATTTATATAAAATATATTTCATACATTTGCACCCCCCATAAAAACCTTGAAATAAACATAATTATTAACCCGCTCTTGCGAGAGAGCACAACAAAATCAATTTAATGACCGACGAATTAAACATTAACCCGGTTGAAGAAAACGAAGAAGCACAACCTGTAGAAGAAACGCCACAAGACGTTACACCTCAGGAAGAAATGCCAAAAGACGAAACACTTCAAGATGAAATGCACGAAATTGCTGCCGCTGAAGTTGAAGAATCAGCAGTTACAGTAATGGAAGTAGAAGCACCAGCTGTTGCAAAAACAGTAGAAAAACCGGCAGAAAAACCCATCGAAGCAGTCGAATTTGACTGGAATTCAATTGGGAAAAAACAAGAACTATATAGTTCAACTGAACGCGACCGTTTAGAAAAACTATATGACGACACTTTCAGTTCAATTACCGAACAAGAAGTTGTTGAAGGCACAATAGTTGCGATTAACCCACGCGAAGTAGTAGTAAATATTGGCTTTAAATCGGATGGAGTAATTCCTTTTTCTGAATTACGTTATAAAACCGATCTTAAAATCAATGATAAAATTGAAGTTTACATCGAAAGCCAAGAAGATTCAACTGGCCAATTACTCCTTTCACACAAAAAAGCTAAGATTCTCCGTTCATGGGAAAGAGTGAATGAAGTATTCGAAAAACAAGAAGTTATTAACGGTTATGTAAAATGCCGTACAAAAGGTGGATTAATTGTTGATGTTTTTGGTATAGAAGCTTTCTTACCTGGCTCACAAATCGACGTGAAACCTATTCGTGATTACGATATCTTTGTTAATAAAACCATGGAATTCAAAGTGGTAAAAATTAATCAAGAATATAAAAACGTTGTTGTTTCTCATAAAGCACTTATTGAAGACGAACTCGAACTTCAAAAAACTGAAATTATTGCTAAACTCGAAAAAGGTCAAATCCTTGAAGGAACCGTTAAAAACATCACTACTTATGGTGTATTTATCGACCTTGGTGGTGTTGATGGACTTATTCATATCACAGACCTTTCATGGGGTAGGATTAATCATCCTGAAGAAATTGTTGAACTTGATCAAAAAATCAATGTTGTTATTCTCGATTTCGACGAAGGCAAAAAACGTATCGCTTTGGGCCTAAAACAACTCACACCTCATCCATGGGATGCACTTGACGTTAACTTAAAAGTTGGCGATACAGTTACAGGTAAAGTTGTTGTTATTGCCGATTATGGTGCCTTTATCGAAGTTGTTCCAGGTGTTGAAGGTTTGATTCATGTTTCAGAAATGTCATGGTCTCAACACTTACGTACTGCTCAGGACTTCTTAACAGTGAATGAAGATGTAAATGCAGTGATTCTTACCCTTGACCGCGAAGAACGCAAAATGTCATTAGGTATTAAACAACTAAAACCAGATCCATGGACAAATATCATGGAAAGATATCCTGTTAAATCAAAACACAAAGCTATTGTACGCAACTTTACCAATTTTGGTATTTTCGTTGAACTTGAAGAAGGTGTTGATGGTTTAATACATATTTCAGATTTATCTTGGTCTAAAAAAATCAAACATCCTGCCGAATTTACACGCATTGGAGAATCTATTGAAGTTATCGTTCTTGAAGTTGATGTTGAAAATCGTCGCCTTAGTTTAGGTCACAAACAACTTGAAGAAAATCCTTGGGATGTATTCGAAAGCATTTTCTCAGTTGATTCAATTCATAAAGGAACCGTTATTGGTAATGCAGATAAAGGATTAATTGTTTCATTACCTTATGGTGTTGAAGGATTCGCTCCTGGCCGTCACATCACAAAAGAAAACGGTAAAAATGCTATTGTTGATGAAACCCTTGATTTTAAAGTAATCGAGTTTTCGAAAGAAAATAAGAAAATCATTCTATCACATTCAAAAATTCATCAGGATGCTAAAGACTCTGAAAAAGGAAAAGAAACTTCTGCTCAGAAATCTGAAGATACAGAAAATCAAAAAGCTGTAAAGAAGATTAAAGACAGCATTGAAAAAACAACCTTAGGTGATTTAGATGAATTGATAAAAATCAAATCAGATATGGACGAAAAGGAAAAGAACGCAAACAAGTAGTTTTCCTACTATCATTTATGAAAGACTGTGCTAAACCCACAGTCTTTTTTTTTGTGTAATTTTATCATTGTTGGCGTAATAGACAAAATAGTTGGTGACACCCATCCAAAACCATTATTATATCTAGCTTTGGAGCATTTTGAAAGTTATGAATAAAAAGTTGTATTAATTGTGGTTCAAAAATCACACAAAAATATGGTCTTCAGAATGGGAAGCAAAGGCATAAATGCTATGTTTGTAAAAAAGTATTTATTGACAATAGAAGGAAAACGGATCAGGAACTATGGACTCTATATGCAGAGGGCAAGCAAACTTATTCTCAGTTAGCTTCCCAAGAAGGTTGTTCTATTCGTACCATTCAACGAATTATTGATAGAGTTAAATTAAATAAAAGCCAGGTACAGGCAAGGTCAGTAATAGTATTGACAGATACAACATACTGGGGTAGAAACTTCGGTGTTATGTTGTTTAAAGATGCAATTACAGGAGAAAATCTGTATAAAAAATATGTCAAACACGAGACAATAATGCTCTATAGAGAAGGCTTTGAGGTTCTTTTAAAATCTGGGTTTATAATTAAAGCTATAGTTTGTGATGGGAAGAAAGGATTATTACAAATGTATCCTAGTTTACCTACTCAGATGTGTCAATTCCACCAAAAATTAATTATTAGAAGGTATCTTACAAAGAAGCCAAAGATGCAAGCAAGTATAGAATTATGGGAGCATTCAAAAATGCTTACAAAAACAGATAAAGAAAGTTTTATTGGGGGATTAAATCAATGGTATGATAAATGGAAAGACTTCATAAATGAGAGAAGTTCTGCAACCATACAAAACAAGTCAACCTACAAGCACAAACGATTGAGAAGTGCATATAATAGCTTAAAAAGAAATCTTCCATATCTTTTTGTTTGGTATGATCATTATGAGTTAAATATACCAAATACTACAAATGCCATAGATGGACATTTTTCTGATTTAAAGAATAAATTAAGGTGTCATAATGGTCTAACTGAAGAAAGGAAAAGGAAATTTATTGATGGGTTTTTAAAGGTATAATGACGAAAAATATATAGTAAAACGAGAGTATTATATTAAATACTCTCGTCATACATATTTGTTCGTTTCAACTTATACCTGACGAGTTGCTCCCCAGCAGAGCTCGTTTCCTTTTCAGTTGAAGAAACAAAAGTAATTTAAAGAAATATAAGAAAAATAAACAGGTAAAAATAAAAACCAACTATTTTGTCCATTAGGACTAAACGTCTTCAAAAAAACCAACTATTTTGTCTATTATACAGATTTTGTCCGTTATCGCTAATAAAACGGAAGTCATTAATTGGAATTCCCAGAAAAAATAAATATTAGCTCAAATATAGATTAAACTTAGTGATTTTATTCTATAAACCGCTAAACGTTTAATTAATTGACCGTTGCCGAATTTAGAACAGACTGCAGAAGAGTTATACAGGACTGCATAAGAACTATGCAGTGCTGCATGAGAGCTTTGCAGGACTACATAAGAGTTATGCAGATCACTATAAATGCAATTTCCGTCTTTTTAAAGTAGTTTTCAGGAAAAATTATACCCAAACGAGTCTATAATAGGCTCTGAATTTTGTTTATGATTTGCTTAAATTCCTCTTCGCTAAACTGTAACTTGGGTTTTTTAAAATCTATATCATGCACCCCATTTATAGGTACCAAGTGAATATGTGCATGAGGCACCTCCAAGCCAATAACTGCAATTCCGATTTTCTTGCAATCGAAATTTGGTTTCATTGCTTTTGCAATGCGTTGAGCAAAACGGAAAAGACCTATATAAGTTTCTTCATCTAACTGAAAAATATCGTCAACTTCCTTTTTCGGAATTACAAGAGTATGTCCTTTTGCCAAAGGATTAATATCTAGAAAAGCCAGAAAGTTTTCGTCTTCTGCTATTTTGTAGTAAGGAATTTCTCCATTAATGATTTTAGTGAAAATACTTGCCATACTATCTACGCTTTAAAGATTTCGATAATTTCGAAGGATACTGTTCCTGAAGGAACCGTTGCCAGAATAACATCTCCAACCGATTTACCCAAGAGTGATTTTGCTATGGGTGAAGTCACTGAAAGTTTACCAGTTTTAATATCAGCCTCAGTTTCAGGCACAATGGTATAAGTTTTTATAGAATCGTTTGATAAATTTTTAATCTTAACACTTGCAAAAAGTAAAACCTTTGAAGCATCCATCTTACTTTCATCGGCTACACGGGCATTGCTTATCAAGTCTTGAAGTTTTGTTATCTTAAGTTCGAGATATGATTGTGCTTCCTTTGCAGCATGATATTCAGCATTTTCCGATAAATCACCCTTGTCCCTTGCTTCGGCAATTTGTTGTGATATGTGTGGACGCTGTACTGTAGTGAGTTCAATCAACTCCTCTTTTAGTTTATTTAAACCTTCTTTGGTATAATACCTGATATTACTCATTTTATGTGTTTTACAATTTAACGACAAAAGACCCTTTAAAAGGGTCCTTTGTATTTTTTTTTACAAATAAGCAGAATTTACATTCCGCAAAACAATGAATTAGAGATTGATACGAGCACCAATTGAATGGGTGCCATCAAAGGGATTAGTTGAACGATAAGAGTAATCAATAGCAAAAGTCGAACCTTTTTCTTTGCTAAGGGGGATTTGTACAGTTAAGCCTGCACTTACTCCTGAAGAAGCATTGGTGCGAAGTGCAGCATCCAATAAACCATCTTCATAGGTATAACCAGCTCTTAACATTAAATAATTTTTCAAACCATATTCTAACCCAATTCCATACTGATCCTTGGTAAATGAATTTGAAACATAAGTACCAGCAACTGTTAAACGATGGTCTTCTTTAATGTAGAAATCATAAGCAGCACCAATATTTAATAAGGAAGGGAGTTCAAACTCAGCAGAACGTTGTTCGATAGTAAGATTGTTATCACCAACCAAACCACGGATAGAAAAACCGTCACCAGAAAAGTTTAGGGTTGATCCCACATTTTTCAAAGAAATCCCAAAGCGGATATTATCTTTTTCACCAGTTATATATTCGATACCAGCATCAATGGCTATACCACTTGCCGAAACATCTTCAATAGATTCACTTATGATTTTGATATTTACACCACCATAAATACTATTTGAAAAAGCTCTTGAATAGGATAAACCAATATTCATTAAACTTGGCGAAAAGCTACCAAATCCACCTTCGGGTTGATCAACAGTTGTTTTTTCAATCTTACCAAAACTCATCGACATAATACTGAGTCCTAAAACTCCAGCTTCGCCAACTCTTTGTGAAAAACCAAAAGCACTGATACTAGTTCCTGTTCCTTTGAGCCATTGTGTTTGGGAAAAAACGATTTCTGTTTTCTTTGTAAATGCCAATCCTGCAATGTTCATAAAGGAAGCTTCCATTCCGCGAGCACTTGCTGTTGAACCTAAACCCCACCCTGCACTTCTTGCCCATGGGTTGATTAACAATTCTGAAGCTCCCGCTTGTCCTGAACGGTCTTCGTTACCTGCAAATATTTGAGAAGCAGGTAGCAATGAAATAAGTAGTATCAGGGTTGAGTTTTTAAATATTCTATTTATATTTTTCATTTTAGTCGTGTGTTAAATGTTTATGAGCCTTAGAATGAATTCAAATCAGTAGGACGAAGAACACCAAACCATTTGATTACTTTTTCGCCAATGCCTTCAGCCTTGACATGAATAATATAAACTCCTCCCGAAATAGGAATACCAGCATGGTTCTTCATATCCCAGTCAACAGAAGTTCTAACATTATCATCCTTTTTGAATTGACGAATTAATGAACCATTAACAGAATAAATGGAGATTGTACATTTCACAGGGAGATTTACAATTTTCACACGATTATCAATCTGAGTGGTTTCGTATTTTGAAAAAGCATAATATGGATTAGGAACAATATTGATAATGTCAAGTGCCGATTTAGCCATTTCATTATTTTTAGTTGCAGTTGCAATGTCGCCTGTTGAGAAGTTATACATTGGGAAGTTATCATTCTGTGGATTCGCAGCAACATCCGTGCTTGTAGCAAAGTAACGCGTATAAGGCTTTGCAACACGAATACGTAATTTAATATCATTCGAAAGCCATGTTTCACCCTGCACGGCCATTGGAATTCCTACCCACATTGCATTAGCATAAGCCCATTTTTTTGGAATACCTCCAAGTGCAATATTGGTACGCAACCAAGCTCCTTCATCATATGCAGGGCAATCTTTATTAGGATTTGGTGCTGCATCAAGTTGATTATGACCCATTACATAGACATAATGTTTCCCTCCAAATAAAATTTCACCAAGAGGAGTTGAATAATGTGAAGTTGGATTAAATTTCATATCTCTTCCATTTTCAGCAATTAGCCATGAATCTTCACCAAACATCATGTTTAAGCGTTCACCTGTTTCAACATTAATCGCATAACCAGGGAACCAACCCATTCCTGTGCCAGTTCCATCAATATTGCCTTCCTTATCAACAGATTGACCTTTTCTTAAGTCAAATTTAGCAGCAGTTCCATCGGATAATAGAACATCTTCACAAAGTTCAATAATCGGACAGCGAGTCCATTTATTTTTATCGGTAGTGATAATAATATCAACACTTGCAAGATTCACTAGTTTATTAGCACCTTGAGAAACGGCATCGCTAAACTGAGGACCATCCTTATATTTAGAGCATACTCTGTAGGGAGCCCATGTGCCCTGAAGTATTTTTTCAAACTGTTCGTCAGGATCATAAAACCTAAGATCCCTGTTGCCACCTGCATCCACATCAATGCTATAATCTTCTGTTTCTAAATCAGCAGCAGTTGGGCTATCATTCGATTTAACCGAACCAGATCGGATCCAATTCCACGATGGAACACCATCCACATCAGGCACACCAGCTAACCATTGCTTACTACTATCTGCAAAAGTAAAAGTAGATTCAAGCATTTTAATATCAGGTATATTGGGGAATGTTAAAGAAGCATAATCAGGATACAAAGGTTTAAAAGGATTTAAATATATTGTTATAGATAAACCTAAATCAAGCATAAGTTGTTCGTTTGCCACATCAATGGCTTTGTCAGAAGAAACTACATTATTGCCATTGTTATAAATTAATTCCCATCTCCATGCCGAATCGGGTTGAATTACAGAATTTGAATCTTTTGCAATAAACTTCAAAGTATAATCACCTGAAATAACATTTAAAGGGTCAATAACTTTAATATCAACAGGACCTTTATTATTTTGATATTGGGGATTGTTAATTTTCCATGGAGCACCTTCCATAATTTTATCAATTGAAGCTTGAGTCATATCAAGCACCAAACCGCCATTTCCTTGTCCTTCAATTCGAGTAATCTTGGGACCAGCACCATAAGAACAATTTTGAACAGTACCGTATGTTTCAGAGCTAACAATATGAGGAATACCTGGCACAGAAGCAATGGCGCCTGTAGCAGATTTACGTCCAGCTTTGTAAGGTTGTGTTTGTCCATATAAACCATTCAATACGTTAGGGTCTTGCGAATACTTCGCATAACTATTGTAAGCATAAGCAATTGCAATAAAATAATATTGTTTATGATTAATTAATCGTCTGTCAGTTCCAACAGCGAATTTATCTTCGTTAATAGTAAAAGAATGACTTATCCCTTTATTTTCACCTTCAACTTCAGGATAAGGAACACTGCCGCCTAATTGGTCAGAATAATAATAGTTAACCAATTGCCCAACGGCATTACCATTTCCATCGAAATTTTTCATATCACATTGAATAACCAAACGAGCTAAGCTATTATCTTTTATATCAGCCACAGAAACTGTAGCATTTTTAACCTGAAATATCTGATATCCTTCGAAACGATAGTATCTATCATAAAGAGCTGAATCGGGACCATAAACAGGAATGCTAGGATCAAGTTCTTTATATTTTTCATTATAGTTATTAGAACTTTTTGAATTTGATACATAAAGAATTAATTGCTTATCCAACTCCTGAATTGTTAGCTCAGGCGCATCAGGGCCATCTACAACTTTAAAGCAGTTATCAAAAAGAGTCTGACATTTATCATCAACTTTCCTTAGTAATTCAACAGAAGCAAAAGGTCCACCACTCGAGGCTCTAGCCCATGGAATACCAACCGTAATGTAATTTACAGCACCTGGACGTAATGTAAAAGGGCCGGCTGATTGCATAAATCTCCTGTCGTAAGGAACATTACCAGCAGTTTCTTCTGTCCAATATTTTGCACCTGCAGGTGGTTGTAAACCTGTTCCCCAATTACAAGGATCAGTATTACCAGGAAACATAAAATCGCAATTAGGTCCATATGAATTAGGATCACTTGGGTGAGCGTTACCACCATATTTCATTTTTTGTCCATCTTTCCAAATCCCTTTCAAGAGATTATAATATTCAATTGCAATATCAGGATCAGTCATGGCTTCAACACCACCACTACCTGAGTTGTTATGAAACACAAAACGACGCATACCGTATCTTTCATTATCAACAATACCGTCACCAAAATTAACACCATTTACAGCTTCGTTACAATTAACTAAAGGAACATTTATGTTGTAAGCTGGATTATCTAAACCATCAGCATCCATATAAGGACCTTGAAAAAAGTCAACTCCAATTGCAGGAGGCTGAGCTCCGTATTCATCATAACGGCCAGTTCCATCAGGGTCTTTGCCATTATAACAGTAACCTAATCCTCTAAGAACATCACAACCTACATAATCATCTTTAGGGTCACCTAAATCTGTATCAACCCACTGACTAAAGTAGGTTTCAGTCAAGGTATATGTTGAACGGTTAATGATTTCATAAGAATAGAAAGTCATATTGTTGATTTCATCATTTGTAGCAAAAGCAAAAGCTTGTGCTCTAATTTCAAGACCAATAGGTTCACCTTTTGTTTCTGTATGAGCATTCCCTTTATCGTTAAACACCCACCAAAGTGTTTGGTCACCTTTTAAAACCTGATCCACCAAAATACCCATAGTGTCAGCTGGGTCAGTTACCATTCCGTTTTTAACAGCGGCACGTCTTACTGCCTTCCCGGCATTTTCCGGATTTCTTGGACAAAGAGCATTTGCAAAATCATAATAAGGATAATCACCTTTTTCCCATTCATAAACATCATTACTATCTCTGTCATAAAAGGGAGCAAGCATATAAGCTTGATTTTTTGTTACATCACCATTCCCTGGCCATTCTTTAATTGATTTTGGAACACTACCTGGAATTACCCCATGTTCATCAAAATAAGATTTAAAGCTTTCAACTTCTGATCTGGTAATTTTAAAATGCTTGTCATACAAGTCACAGGTTTCTTGATCAACTGACGCATTAACATCAATTGTTAGAGGTCCAGGCCAATAATCATTTCCTGATTGTCTGTATCTAAGAGCTGCTAATTTAAGCTGCCCGTTTACATCTAATCCTCCAATCCACAAAGAACCAGAGAACATAGAGGTCTTACGTGAACCTTTAGGGATTTCATATTTCGATACAGAGAAATCCCACCACATATCTCCACCAGTATTGATTCTGGCTCTAACATTATTAATATTAAGTTCGTTGGAGCCAGTAGCAGGAACGCATAATGCGGCCTTTGCCTGACTTGAACCTTTATTTGGTTTTTCGTTATGATACCTATCTGCACTAGCTATATTGCTAAATGTAAGTATCAAAGCAGTCGAAAAAATAATCTTAAATATATTTTTCATTGTTGCAATGTATTGATTTATTGATTAGAATTAAAAACTAAACGAAACACCTAAGTGAATACGTCTTGGTAAACTATAATTGTAGGGATATTCTACTCTTGTTTTATACATATCAATAAAAGAAAGAGCATCTATGTTAGAATTAATTGCTTGTTGGAATTCAGGAGCAGCTAAATACCCATCATCATCAGGATTTCCTGTTGAACGATATACTGTCCTTACATTTTTCGTATTTAAAATATTATTTACTTCGAGATAAATATTGATAAAGCCTATTTTCTGCTTTTTACCTTCTGCTTTTTTGGTTAGTTTTACCATAATGTCTTTATCAATTCTTGCATCAATCCAGAATTGCCAAGGTAAGCGAGAACCATTAGGCTGGCCTTGTAATAAAGCAGTCCCACCAAATACTCCTGAGTAAATGTTACTTGAACGACTATATGGAACACCAGAACCAGTATTCATTGAAACGTTTAAACCCATATTTTGTAAAAGATTAATTTCTCTAACTTTGTCTGTTCCTTTGATACGTTTGCGTATTTTTGGTCCATTGTATTCTTTTCCATCCCCATAACGATAATCTACATTAATTTTAATTGCATGTCGTTGGTCATAACTTAATGGATTAAGTGTTCTCAAGTTTGGATAACCTGAAGAAACCAAGGCAAGGGCCGAAGTAGAAGTAGAACCTGTACCATTTGCAAATTGCAAAGTATAATTGGCACGTAAACGAATATTAGTAGAACGGCGTAAATCGTAAGATAAGGTAATCCCTTTAGTTGTTCCAAAGTCAAGGTTATTATATGAAATATAACTTACAGGATATGCTTCGGTAAAGCGGAAAGCCTGCACTAAATCACGAACTTCGCTATAGTATGCTGAAATCTTTAATGAAGAAGAACTGTTAAGTTTTTGTTGAAAACCCAATTCATAGTCAACTGTTTTTTCTGGTTTTAGGTTTGGATTGCTTATTGGATTAAGCCCTTTTGTTTGAATAAATAAATAATCAAGTGGATCCATCTGTATACCTGAAGTAGGACGTTTGGTGATAATATCATAATGAGCAAAAAATAAAGCTTCATCAGATACTGGGAAAGAAAACGCAATACGTGGCATAACAGAATATTGAGGATCATAGTCTTTAAAAGCTGCAGAGTTGGTAACTTCTTTTTGAGAAGGATCTACTAAATAAGGGGTAACTCGACCATTAGAAGTTCCTTGTGAAAGTAATGAAGGATCAGTAATTTCAGCACCAGTAGCATCATACCAAACATCGCCATTACGGTATCCTAAAATTTTATTTGGCTTTTTGGCATCATCCACATAAACCACATAATTACTTCCCATATTGGAAGGATGAGAAACCGCAATTGAATCAAAACGTGTTACTTCTCCAACTGTAAAAGCTTCTTGTAATAAGTAAGGATCTTTTAACACTTTTTGATTTGCATCAAAACGGTCAACTCTTACCCCAATATTGAAAATAAGGTCTTTAAAAGAAAATTTATCCTGAATATAACCAGCCATGTATATAGGTTCATAAGCGCCGATTTCACGTTTCATATTTCCATTTTCGTCCTTTGCTGTAAAGAAATCTTCCAAACTGGGTTTTCTGGATAGTTTCTTTCCTTTATAGTCATAGCCATAATAGCTTACATAAGAACTACCACTGTTTAATAATTCATCTGCACTAAACATATCAATGCTAAACATTGAGGGGTCAAGATTGTCAATGTCTATCCAATCCGTTCCGCCAACAGCTAATCCTAATTTTTTTCGAAGCTGAATATCGAAAAAGCGTTGTGAGCCTTGGTCATACTTTATGTTATATAAAACTGTATCCATAAAAACGCCATTGCCATCATAAACAGGCATGGGGTTATCAAGATCTAATTCGCTAATATGGAAGTTTGTTAAATTACGCATTAGTGTCCAAAGACCAACGGGTGCATATCCATAGGAGCTATTAGAAAGTTGCTCATATTGGAATCCAAATTCAAAAGCATTGTTTCCAATATCAGCTGAGGCATTTGCATTAAACCCTATTTGAGTTTGGTCAAAAACAGTATAAGCATTATAAACTGTTCCGGTATTGCTATACATTCCATAAACTGCATCGGGCTGGTCTCCATTTAATAAAGCTTTACCCTGCCGAAGAAAGTCGTTATTCATTGCAGTACCGAAAATACTATAATAATCGGAAGTATAATTTGCAAGGTTTGGATTAATATCAGAGGCAACGAAATCGATACCATTATCAAATATATTGGTTAGTTGCCAAACATCGGTAAATTGTTGTCCATTGATTACAACATTTCCTTTTTGATAGAAAGGTGTTTTATGGGTAGTAAATTTCCCAACATATCCATAATCGAATAAATTGTTTTTATGATTTACATCCTGATCTGTTGAGTGAAAACTCGAATAGTCGGCCTGCAATTGATAGAAAACATTTTTAATTAAAGCTTTGCTGTCTTTATCTGCTGGGAAGCGTTGAGAAAACTTCACATATACTCTCCATGTATTTTGAATTAACTCACCATTGTTTTTCGAATTAAACATGGCATTTGCAAATGACCAATCTCTTCCGTCAGTATAATCTAAAGATCCCCCAATGGTCAAATTTGTATTAGCAGTAGTTCTCACGTCAATTTTACCAGCTAAACTCAAACCCCAACTTTCTGCATCACTACGAGCTTTGTCATTAACCATATCTGATTTTCTAACAAATTCAGAATTTTTATTGGTGGCAAATGAACCAGAAACACCGGTTGCTCTTAATGGATTTTTCTCCAGACTCGATAATAAGTTATCATTAATTGTCCAAATACCAGTACTTGCAGGATAGTTATCTTTTTCGTAAGTATACTCACCAGAGATGAAATATCCTAGTAAAGATGTTTTCTGTTTAGGATCTTTCGATTTAATAAGCGGCCCGTTCAAACTAAAAGAAAGGACGTTATAGCCAAAATTATCAAGAAACTGTGAAGTAACACCTTCAATATTTCCACCAAATTCCCTTGAAGGACCTTTGGTGACAATATTCAACACGCCTCCAGTGGCTTCACCAAATTTGGCAGCTAAACCTCCCATCATCATTGAAACTTCTTCAATAGCAGATTTAGGCAAGGAGGATGAACCCCTTACTCTTACTCCATCTATATAGGTAACGGTACCATCTGTACGTTTTCCACGAACACTTCCCATTGACCCATCCTGTGAAAAAACGCCCCCCATGGTAATCGCAACTGCCTGAGCAGAACGTCCTGGGATTTTAGATATTTCGTCAGATGAAATGGTTTCCCCTGAAGTGGTTTGATCTTTTGAAATCAAAGGAACTTTATAATCCTTAACTTCGAATATGTCGAGGTTTACGGAGGTTGGATCCATTGAGATGTTGTTAAAGGTAATTTTGTCTGCATTGATAGCGACCCCTCTATACATAATGGGTTTATAACCCAATATTTGAGCTTTGAGATCGTATTTGCCAGGAGGAATGGGTTTGATGGTATAGTTACCGTCAAAGTCAGTAGTGGCAGCTCCAAAAGATTTTCCACCGGATTCAATTACCAAATTGGCAAATGGAATGGGTTCCTTTGTTTTTGAGTCAGTGATCGTTCCCTTAAGGGTTCCCGACTGCGATTGTACCAAGTAGGTTGCGCTTAGTACGATTCCGATTGTAAGGAGTAATTTTCGTAACATCCTGTTTGTATTTAGTTTGTGCGTTAAAATGATTCTTTTTTGTTGGTTTTATTCAAAAAGTGGGTAAAATTAAAAAAAATATCCAATGACGGTCATTTTTTTTTACCTCTACGATTCTTAGTTGTAGGGTCGAGTCAATATTGTTTGATAAATAAATGCTTTTTTAAGATCAAAATCTACTGTTTTAATTTTATCATTTTCTGTGGTGATGGCATGAGGAATTGGGGTGTATTTAGTTGCCGTAATTACTGAGGTGGGTGGTCGTTTAGGGATGTTTTCTAAACTCTCCGATTCTAAGGATTCTGATTCTTTTTGAATGTTTTCATAACTGCTATTTTTAGGAAAACTATTGTTCTGAATATTAGAAGGACTTGCATCTACCGATGCGAAAATATTATTTTTATTCCCCAAGAGTTCTTCAAAAATACTTTCCAAATTGAACTTAGGCGACTGTTTTGAAGTCACCATGGAAGAGTTTTGCAGTTTTGCTGCTTTTTCACGTTGTTTTTTTTGAGAGCGATAAAGTGAAAAAGCGATCCACACTATAACAACTAAAATGTATAAAAATTGTTCCATGATTTTTTTTGGTAAAAGTAATTCAATTTGCTGAGCGGTGCAACATTAAATAAGTAAACGGTATCAATAATTAAGTAAACGGTTAAATTTGCTGCAAAGAAATCAATTTTGGATGGGAAATTTTACTTTAAGGCTGATGATTTTTTATGGTTCATATAATCTATCCGATAACCATTTAAAAGCTTTATATAACTGAGGTGAAGATATCTTCCTATTGCAATTATAAATGGCTTAGCATTTCATTCAATTTTTCCCTTTTTCGTCGCGAAACCGGAACTTGTGAATTATCTTTCAATTCTAAATAAGAAGCTTCAGATTGCTTGTAATACTTATTAATGTATTGAATATTTACCATATGCGATTTATGCACACGAATAAATTGCTCTTCATTTAGCAGCTCTTCGAATTCTTTAAGGGTTCTTGAAACCATAAAACTGCTCCCGTCTGAAAAATGGAAAGTAGTGTAGCAATCATCAGATTCAAGCCTGATAATTTGGCTTACATCTACAACCATTACCTGATTAGATGATTTTAGAACCAATTTCTCGGGATTTTCAGCACTATGTTGAAGGGTGTTTAATAATACCCTAACATTTTTGGTATTATTATGAAGCAGTTGTTGCTGTTTCAGTTTTTTCACCGCCGCCTGAATATCTTCGGGCGAAACTGGTTTAAGCAAATAATCAAGCGCACTGAATTTAATTGCTTTAATAGCAAACTGATCGAAGGCGGTTACAAAAATAACTTCGAAATTTATGTCGATCAAATCTTCAAGCAATTTAAATCCACTGCCGTCTGGCATTTGAATGTCAAGGAAGACAACGGTTGGAGTTATTTTACTTATGGAATATAGTGCTGACTTATACCCATTAGCTTCGCCAATAATCTGAACTTCGGGACAATATCTTTCCAACATTCCCTTAAGAGCTTCACGGGAAGTTTTTTCATCATCTACAATTAGAGCTGTTATCATTGTCGTTATATTAAATAAAATAAAAGTTTGAAATAAGATTAAAGAACCAAATCCTATGAAAATCAAACATATTCCGTTTCCCCCTCTTTTGAACTTGGAACTTATGACTTGGAATTTGGGTTTTGGGACTTTTCATTATATTTCTTCAATTTGAATAGTTAATTCAATTCTCGTACCAGTAGAATTATGTTGTTCATCATGCAAATCTACTATTTTTAACGTAAACTTTTTATCCGATTGCCTATTTAATTGATCTATTCTTTCCTGTGTAATCAGCATTCCCTTTGAGCGCCTCTGTATTCCACTTTGTTCCATCATTTCTGCCGCCTTTTTTCTTCCTACTCCGTTATCCTCAATAATGATATTCAAATTATCGTTATACAATTTGATTTGAAGCAACAAATGTCCTCTCCCTTCAGTTTTATTAACCAACCCATGAAGTATGGCATTCTCGATAAAAGGTTGAATAAGCATTGGGGGTATCCCAATAAACTCATCGTCAATGAAAGCTTGAATATCAATTTCAAAGTCGAATTTCTCATTAAACCTAAGTTTTTCTAACTCAATATAGTTTTTTAGCAAATTGATTTCATTGCGCAGAGAAACAATAGATTCGCGTGAGTTGGCAAGTATTAGTCGCATGAGTTGTGCAAATTTTGCGAGATAATTAATCGCCTTTTCGGTATCATTATTCAAAATAAAACTTTGTATGGATGTAAGCGAATTGAAAATAAAATGAGGATTCATTTGCAAACGAAGTGCTTTTTGCTCGAAACTAAACTTCTGTTTTTCAATTTCAAGCAAAAGCTTTTCGAGTTTATTCTTTTTCCTAATTCTTCTATATCTATTGAAAATAAAAGTAAATATCAATAAACAAACCGATAAAATTATCAAAATACGAAACCAAATACTTTGCCACCAAGGCGTTTTAATGATAATGATTAATTGGCATTCCTGATTATTCCAAACCCCATTGCTGTTTGTTCCCTTTACTTTAAAAACATAAGTACCCGAAGGGACTTTAGTATATTCGGCAAAATGTTTACTAGCATCAGTAAAATTCCAATTCGTTTCAAAATTCTCGAGTTTATATTGATAGGAGTTTTTTTGTGGATTGGTGAAATCAAGAGAAGAAAAGGCGATGCTCAAAAAATTCTCATTATGCCCAAGAATTAAGGTATCCTGATGTTTAAATTCTGTTTCTAAAACTTGGTCAAATACTTTAATCGATGTAATAACAATCGAAGGAATAAAGGTATTTTTAGAAATCTCTTCAGGATAAAAGCTATTAAATCCGTTCATTCCTCCAAAAAACATTTCTCCATTAGAGCTTTGGCTACATGCACCCAAATTATATTCATAACTCTGTATCCCATCTCTGATGTCGAAATTGATAAAGCTTTCATCAATTGGATTGAAGCGGCTCAACCCATAATTAGTACTCATCCACAAATGCCCATTTTTATCACCGATAATATCATAAACGACATCATTTGCAAGACCGTTTTTGGTTGTAAAGTGTTTGAATTCATTAGTTTTTGGATTAAACTTGTTTAGTCCCCCTCCATATGTTCCTATCCAAAAGAATCCTTTTGGATCACAATAAACACCAAAAACCACATCATTGCTAATCGAATTTTTATTGCCTAATTGGTAAGTGTAGGCGGTGAATTGTTTGGTCTTTTTATCGAAACGATTTAAGCCAAGGTAGGTAGCAACCCATAAAATATTGTCCGACTCCTCATAAACTAAGGAAATATTATTTGAACTTATGCTTGTTGACAGTGCCGCTTGATGGCGATATACAGTAAAGATGTTCTTTTCTGAATCAAAACAATTTAAACCATCTTCTGTTGATATCCAAAGCAAACCTGCTTTATCAACTAAAATATGATTGATGTGGTTTGAACTTAAGGTATTGGGATTGCCGGGTATATTTTTATAATGTGTAAACTGTTTGGTTTTGATGTTATATTTATCAATCCCCGAATCAAACGTACCAAACCAGAAATTCCCCTTATAATCCTTTGTAATCCGCCTCACTTGATCGCTTGCCAAACTATTAGGATTATCGGCCTGGTGTTTCATATAAGTATATGACATACTTAAACTGTCGAAAATACTAAGCCCCTTTTCAGTTGCAATCCAAAGTTTTTTGGGGTCCTGCGCATATATTGCCCAAACCAAATTATTGTTGATGCTTTTATTTCTTTCGGTGGTGTGGTAATAATGGTTAAGCCTTACCGAATTCAAATTAATTTTGTTTATTCCCTTCCAAGTGGTTCCAATCCAGATGTTTCCAGAAACATCTGGACTAATACATTGAACAAAATCATTACTCAAACTGGCAGGGTTTTCCACCTGATTGATGTAATGTGAAAATTTGCTTTTCTTGCGATCGTAAATAATCAAACCACTCCCATTGGTCCCCATCCACACGTTTTCTGATTTATCTTCATACACGGCTAAAACATCATCTTCAGTTGAAGGAGGCTCATTAAGCTTTTCTCTTAGGGTGATAATGCTCATGTTTTTAATATCATAGAGATTTAAACCCTTATTAGTCCCAACCCAAAGCTGTTCATTTTTATTCAAATAAAGGCACTGAACCCTATCAGAACAAAGAGAAGAATTATGTGAATTCAGAAAATTAACCAATTTCCCATTGGCATCTATTAAAAATAAACCCATGGATGTTGCTACCCAAATTCGGTTTTTTTTATCAGAAACTATGGCTAAAACTGCAGTTTGTTTTTTCCCCGTTGAAATGGCAGGTAAAAGGTAGCGTGAAACCACGTTTCTTGTTTTATCAAAATAGCAAAGCCCTTCCTGGGTTCCAATCCAGATGATACCTTGCCGACTCTGAGCAAGTGCATTAATCTGATTATGACTTAAACTGTTAGGGTTATTCTGATTATGTACAAACTGTCGATATTTTTTAGTTTTGCGATTATATGCTGTTAAACCCTCTTCTGTCCCCATCCAGAAAAGCCCGTCATTGGATTCAAGCACTGCAGTGACGCTCGAATATAATAAACCATATGGATTGTCGGATGAAATAGAACGATAAGGTTTATAAGTATAACCATCATAACGGTTCAGCCCATCCCAGGTTCCTATCCAGAGATATCCACTTCTGTCCTGATAAATACATTTAACACTGTTTTGTGATAAACCCCTTTCAAATTTTACTATTTCCGATGAAATACGTTCAAAACGAAGATCCTGCTGCGCTTGTGAAGCTATATTCATTAAAATCAGCAAAAGGAATATAGCCCTCCAAATAAGGTTTTTATTACTGCCTTTTATCATGCTATTTAAATAATTTATTCCTTTTATTTAGTATATCTTCTGCTTTCTGAAGGCTAACTCATATCCATCATTTGATTATTTCATACTCCTATTTAGTTGCAGGACAAGGGGTATCCTTCTTTTTCTTGCTAAACCATCTTGCTAAGAAAAATTTCTTTTTAGGAGTTGCCGAAGTATAATTTGCCTTCGAAAGATTTCCCTTCATCCTTTTTTGAGTTTCTTTCGATTGTATAGATTGGTGACGCTTCAACGCTTTATTATATTTTTTCATCGTTTCTGCTTCCTTGATTTCTTTGGTCTTTTCAATCTTCTTTTTCTGTTGGTCTACCCTGGAAGTCCTGCACGAATAGAGCAAAGGAAGCGCTACCAACAATAACAGCAATATTATATTTCTCAGTTTTATCATACTTTTTTATACCTCAAATTCGTTGACTAAATTAAGTATTTTAAACATAGCTAAGCAAAAGGATTGGTTTTTTAATACAATTTTCATTGAAAACCCTTTAAAACAAGAAAAGGTTTACCTTAAGCCGGTAGACCTTTATGTTAAATCAAATGATACTAAACAGCCTGTTGAAGCTATTTCTGTTGTATTGCATTGCAAGAAAGTTCTTGTTGCAAAGCAAAATAGAATCTTTATATCTCCGAATAAACTCTTTTAGAAGCAGTATTCATAAAATCTTTTATCTGCTGCTTCACTTCTCCTTTTGTGAGGATAGGTGTTCCTTTATGCGTGATTGAAGGATAGGATTTGTTAGCAATATTATCCAGCGCACGAATCAAAGTATCTACTTCCTCTTTGCTGTTTTCAATACCCAAACTCACTCTGACCACTCCGGGAAACCGCATAGCGGGAATAAGTGTCTGAAGCGCCTTTTGAAATTTCTCAAGACCAGGAGTGACATGGAGAATATGTTTGACCAAAATATGTGCACAATGACAACCATAACGTACACCAATTCCATTTCGCAAAGCTAATTCTTTGGCAACTCCATAGGTTATTTTGCTTTTTAAACTAAATGCAATAACTCCTGCCCTTTCAGTTAAGCGTGCTGAATCAGGGTCATTTATACCATATACTTTTAAACCTTCAATCTGCGACATTGCACTTAATGCCTGTCCTGAAAGAAGCTGTTCTTCTTCCTCTATCAGGTCCATGCCAATTCGTTTCAAGAGCACAAATGCCTTGCCCAAAGCAGCTATGCCTCCAGCATTTTCTTCGCCTGATGCATTAATCTGTTTCAATTCCTCTGTACTAAAATTAAGCAGCCCTTTTCTTACTAACAGCACCCCGCAACCGAAGGGAGCATATACTTTATGAGCAGAAAATGCCAGAAAATCAATATTGCATCTTTCTATATCCAGTTTACGATGGGCAACCAATTGTGCAGCATCCACCATCAGTTTTGCTCCAAAATGATGTGCAATCCTGCTTACTTCTGCTATGTTATT
Source organism: uncultured bacterium (assembly GCA_903922465.1). Lineage (GTDB taxonomy): Bacteria > Bacteroidota > Bacteroidia > Bacteroidales > CAIXTV01 > CAIXTV01. The sequence continues at coordinate 4,440 of CAIXTV010000055.1, read as the reverse complement.
AAAGGTTCCCAATACATTCGAAGCAGCACTTATTGCAATAAGTTTGATTCGCTTCTTACCGAATTTAGCCTCTTTATTGTAATCACTTAAAAGTGTTTCCATTTCTTTCAAATCCACAAAGCCTTCATCATCTGCCGATATTCGAATTTGTGAAAAACCCGGAAGCATACGCCAGGGCAGATCGTTTGAAGAGTGCTCGAGGACGGTACTGAGTATAAGCTGCTCAATTCCCTCCTCCTTTTCCCGGCTAAGGTTGCGAGCGGCAAGGTTGATGGCTTCGGTTGTATTAGAAGTAAAAATCATATCATAATTTGCCAAAGGAGCATGCAGCATATCCTCACAAATGGATTTCACCTCGTTCACTATTTCTTTCTTAACATCTTCTGACTGATAGAGGGTCCTACGAAAAGCATCCCAAATCGGGTCGAAGGTTGGAGTGCTGGCGCTATTATCCAAATTAATAAAAGGCACTAATCCTTCCATGGTTGGAACACTAATTCCACGACCAATCAGTTTCTTTCTGAGTTCATTTAACAATTCCCTCCCTGCATATTCCTCCAAATCATCATGATACAGTATTTCGGCTGCCGACCATCTTTCGGGGGCAGTGTTCATGAAAATATCTTTCCCATATTGCTTTAGCATTCGTAGTGCCCTGGCAAATGCAATAACATTTATAATGGCAGGTGTACCGGCTTCGAAGCTGTCAGGAGCTTTTGCCCAGATTACCCATTCTCTTGAAATCAGTTTGGTTGTCCCACCTCCCGATTCTAAAGGTATCCCTTTTGGCAGGGCTTTTTTATTAACTGCCAAAGCCTTTACTCCAAGTGATAAACCAAAATCATGGCTGGCTACACTTATATAACTTTCCGGCTTAAGCTTTGCAATTAAAGCAGAAGCCCGGGCAGGTGTGCAAAAGATGACACAATAGGTCGCTTTATTCAAACCAAGATATTCCAAAACCATCTCACGGGCTTGTTCATATAAATGAGTTGTTACCATTGAATTGTGCCCACTGCCACGGTGAACATTTGAATAGGTCTCCAATGCTACACGTACTCCGCTTTCCAGATTTGCGAATGCATCCATATTTTCTTTGTTTATTTTAGTTTTTTCTTCCATATTTTATTATTTTTTAGCTCCCTGATCGAGCGATAACTTAAAGAAACCATTTAAATTTGTGGCAGCTACGCTTATCAGACTATCTTTAGCATTGAAAACAGAGGCATTGCAAAACGCTGTTTTTTCTTTGGTATCACTATTTTTAACCTGTCCGCTAATCTGAACCTTTTCCTGCGAAAAGGATGTGTTTGCAATAAAAAGAGCAAGGCTAAACACTAAAGTAAATCTTCTTATCATACATTTTCTTCTAATATTTGTATGAGACGTTATAAGGAGGGTAAAAGTTACAATTGAGAATTTCATGTGTGACCATGCCTAGATAAGGTTGACTTTTTTCAATACAAATGTATACAATTATCTTTCATTTTGGGATTAATCATTTTGAAATGTAAATGCATTTATAAGTGGGATTTTTATTTTTTGGTATGCAATTGTATTTTATTCAAGAATAATAATTAATTTTACACTATTCATTTAGTTGCTAATAATCTAAAAGTAGTTAGTTGAAAAATCTTTTCATCATATTATTTGTTTTTTGTGGTTTAAGTCTGCATGCCCAAAAAGAAACCTGGCATTGGTATTTTGGGACCTATGCTGGACTAGATTTTAGCACAGGTACTCCTCTTGCTGACACAAACTCTTCGATGGCTATGCCAGAAAGATGTGCATCTATTTCTGATTCTTTAGGAAACCTATTGTTTTACACTAATGGAATAAAAATATGGAATAAAATATATCAAATGATGGATAATGGGGATAGCTTAATGGGTCATTGGTCTAGCACTCAGTCTGCCATAATAATAAAACAACCCATGAACGATTCTATATATTTTGTTTTTACTTTAGATGCAGGCGATGGTTATATATATTCCCCACCCCATAGAGGTTTTAGATATAGTACTGTAAATATAAATCAAAATGGGGGTTTAGGAAAAGTAATAATAAAAAATGTTCTTATAATTGATTCAACAAGCGAGAGAGTTACCGCGGCAAAACATTGTAATGGAAAAGACATGTGGATAATTGTTTCAAGAAAGAAGACTAATCTTTATTATTCTTATCTTTTATCAAATAATGGTGTGACTACAAATCCGGTAATTAGTCAAACAGGCATTGATACAAATAGTAATATTTGGACAACTGGATATATGAAATCATCAAAAGACGGGAAGAAAATTGCTGTTGCATATACAGGAGCAATGAGTCCTTATTATCCACCTGAAAAAACTGAAGTTTTTGATTTTAATTCTGCCACAGGATTATTATCGAATTCTGTTGAAATTGGTTCAATAAACACCATTAGTTTAAAAAGCTATGGACTTGAATTTTCGCCAAACCTTAAATATCTTTATGTTAGCTACTGCGCTGCAAGCTTACCCGGAAATAGTCAAATTTATCAATATGATATCAGTTCAGGTAATCAGGCAACAATTGGACAGAGTGCAGTGAAATTGTATGACAATTATGATACTGCTACTTTTACTTATTTAAAATCATCGGGTGCCTTACAAATGGGATGCGATAATAAAATATATAATGCTTTTTCGAATTATGGGTATTTAGGGGTTATTAATTATCCCGATTTGGTAGGCTTGTCATGCGGATTTGTCAGGAATGGGGTTTATTTGAATGGAAGGCAAAGTGCTTTCGGTTTACCAACATTTTTTCCGGGGTTTTTCAATATTAAACCTGATTTTAATATTTCACAGCATTGTTTGCAGTTTAATTTTACGGCAATATGCGATACTACAGATTTGATTTCGGTGAGTTGGAATTTTGGGGATGTGGCTTCCGGGGGGAATAATACTTCAGCTTTGGTTAATCCTGTTCATGTGTTTAGTGATACGGGGAGTTATATTGTGAAGGTGTTTTATCAATATCCTTGCAGGGCGGATAGCGTGGTGAAATCTATTCAAGTACAATTGCCTGTTTATAATTTTCCTCAAGGGTTTATTAATGATACCACAACTTCAGTGTGTAAACAATTGAAGTTTATGCCTGTTTGTGATAGCGCTTCGTTGGATTCGTTGGTTTGGGATTTTGGAGATGGAGCATCGGGAGTAAACAATTCTTCAAATATGTTTGCTCCTTTGCATGCTTTTACAAACGGGGGAGATTTTCAGGTAAGTTTGGTATTATATGCTTTTTGCAGAACGGATACTATAAGGAAAACTGTTCATGTAAATATGCCTAATCTTGAATTGGGAAATGATACGACTTTATGTGATCATGAATCCTTGTGGTTGAATGCTCAGGTTCAAACGATGCTTCCGACAACTTATCATTGGCAGAATGGGGATACGAATGCAATATTTAATGTTAGTCAGGCAGGATTGTATTTTGTGGCAGTGGATGCAGGTGGTTGCATATTAAAGGATAGTATACACATTAATTATATGATGACACCAAACATTCATCTTCCCAACGATACGGTGATATGTGATGATAGTGAGATACATTTGAGTGTGGCTGCGGGTGATTATACTTTGCTGTGGGAGGATGGGAGTAGTTCAAATTATCGCATCGTAAGACAAGCGGGGAATTATTGGGTTACGGCATCGAATTATTGTGGAAGCGTTACGGATGATTTTAATTTATTGGTGAATGATTGTAATTGTTATTTGTATTATCCTAATGCCTTCACTCCTAACAAGGACAATAGAAATGAATGTTTTGGTCCTAAATATTATTGTGAGTTTGAGTCTTACTTGTTGAGAATATTTGACCGATGGGGAGAGTTGTTATATGAAACTAAAAATCCTGAGGATTGTTGGGATGGGAAATACAAAAACACAGGTGTTCCAATGGGTGTTTATGTTTGGGTGGTGAAGTATAAGAGTGTGTATGAAAAGGAGAAAGTTGTTAGGGGGGTGGTGACCGTGGTTAGGTAGTGAATAATGTAATCTTTATGCTATCAAGTTTTCTACTTTCATCCCCAGAAAAAAGACTTAATTTAAGTATAAGATTGCTTAGCGAGAGTCATCGATTGGTTTGTTTAAGTCATAAAAGACCTTAGGTGTGTCTTCTTTCACTTTGCGAAAGTCATTTAAGACTTAACGAGAATCTATTAAGACTTTGGATGAGTCTTCTTTCATTTCACGAGAGTCTATGAAGGCTTCGCGAGAGTCTAAATATACTTTGCTGAAGTCTTAAAAGGCTTCATGAGAGTCTAAATATACTTCGCGAGAGTCTAAATATACTTAAATTTCAAATTTGTTAAATTTTTCCAACGCACTTATATCCTTTGCGTTATAAATCGTGTATGTAAATTATTAACTTAAAAGGCAAAAAAAGAGCCCGAAAAATACTTTTTCAAGG
>CAIXTV010000054.1 GCA_903922465.1 uncultured bacterium | reverse complement strand
GCTGTCCGAAAACCGATTGTCCAAAAAAATATGTAGTTTTGCTCATAGTTGTTGATTTTTTTGCGAAACAAAACTACTATGAAAAGAGATAGGGAGTTTCTTACTCCCTACTCTTTATTTTTTCATCGGACAACAGTGATTTTAATCTTTAAAATTATATCAAAGCTTAAAAACGGTTTCGCTGATTTTAGTGGGATTAAGCACATTCACTCGAGTGAATTGCCTCCAAAAAAAGTTTTTGCTCAATTCACTCGAGTGTATTGCACAAAACACAATGAAGTGTTAAAATAGCAATAGGATGAATATAAAACAAATTGAAGATAATAATGACTTTCGATTTGTATGTGTGTTCAAATATAATTTGAACATTTTAAGTTATTGGCAATAATAGATAAAGCTAATTTTTTATGATGCATTATAATTGCAACTCAAGGTAAATAAAAAAACCCGCTTTTGAGCGGGTTTTTTAAATGTTAAGTGTCTTTATTGAATAGCACTTTTAAAATCAGATGAACTCATGAATTTTAAAAATTCTCTATCGTCCTTAGCTTGATTTTTATAGGCAGGATTAGCAGCAATAGCTTTTTTCAGGTTTTCATAAAGCAAATTGGTGTTATTAGTTCTTGCGCCAACAATAGCCATCAAATAGTTAAGCTCGCCTGATTGAGCAGCGCATTCAAGGGTTTTAGCAGCCTGAGCAGCGTTTCCACTAAGTAGTTGCGCAAGGGCAACATTATAATTACATGATTTTGATCCAAAAGAACTTAAAGCACCAGCATAATTTCCGTCTTTAATCATTATAATACCAAGATTGTAACCTTCAGTTGCACCTTGTTGCTGAGCTGTTTCGAAATAAGATTTAGCATTTTTAAAATCTTTTTTCATTAACATACCTGCACCCATATTGTTATTAATTAGTTTGTTATTGCTTTGTAAGGTGTTGGCTTTTTCTAGATAAGTTATGGCTTCTTCAGGTTTGCTTTGTTTTAAAAGAACATAAGCTGCATTATTATAAGCTTTCCAATCGGTAGGATAAATTGTAGTAGCTGATTTGTATATTTTCAACTGAGTAGTTAAATCCTGAGTAAGAGTAGCAGCATAGAGTAACTCGTCCAATTTTAAAGAATCAGGATAAGTGGTTGAAAACATTGCAATTTGTTCATCAGTTTTCTTGGGCTCAAAGAAATTCACAGTGAAATCAGCTCTACGTAAAGGAGGAAGAATAATATCTTCGATTTCCTTAAAGATAACTGTCATGTTCCTGATTTCCTGTTCTCTCTTTTTTAAATCGGTTTGTGATCTCACTACATTTAAAATAGCATTCTTGTCTTTAATAGAAGAGGCGTCAATAGACTTCATAAAACCATCCCAATCTTCACCATTTGCTTTAGGAACAACAGGAAGATCAATTTTTATAGTGTTAGCTTTAACTTTTAATGCTTTGGCTTTTTCTTTAATGAATTTTTCGACCTGATCTTTTAAGTAATTTTGAGCAGTTTTAGAACGATTGTCAGATAATCCCTGATTACGTGATTCTTCTCCTTCGGGTGAAGCCCATGCATTGATTTCAAGGTTTTTTATTTTCCATTCTTTCTTTATCATATCAATCATTGCAGTGAGATTATCTTTTGCTGATTGAACTTTATTCAAAGTTAAGTTTAAATCAAGGTTTGCCATATTAACTTTGAAGAATATTGTAGCTGATTTAGGTATAATCACCTCTTTTTGGTAACCATGATCTGCTAAAACCAAATCAGGATCAGTAAGAATTCTTTCAGAAGTATAAATTACGCCATCGGCTAATTTAAGTTTTCCGAGTAAAGCATTTTTCTTTTTAAGTATTGCCTTAGCATTTACTTCAAGGTCAGATTTATTCATAGCGGGATTGTAATCAATTACATCATTATAAGTAAAGGTGCCGCCAGTTTTACTGTTAATCACTGTTCCATTTCCTTCAGCTTTTTCACCTTTAAGAGTAATGGATTTCAATGTAGTTGAACCCCCGTCATAAACCAAAACAGGTGTAAATTCAACTGATGCTTTTTTGTGGAAATATTTTTCCGGGAATTTACCTTTAACTGTAACAGCAATTTTTCCACCGTGAGTTTCAAGAGGGTTTGGTGTAACTTCGTATTTAACTGTATTGTACTTTTTGATCATTTTGTTTAATCCACAACCAGTCAATAGAGCTGATACTAAGACGAAAACAAGCAAAATTTTTAAATTTGTCTTTTTCATAGGTTTAGTTTTTCGATTTTTGATTTTTATAATTTGCAAATATATAAATTTATTCATCTGAAAAATATTCTAGCATGTGAACACAAATAATTTAATCTGAAATTAACAAAATAAAATGGCTTCACAATTCAAAAACCAAAAATAATGTTTACTTTTGTTTATTAAAATCAAATATAAAAGCATATGAAAAAGTTTATTGTACTATTATTCTTACTGTTACCCACATTTTTACTTGCTCAAGAGCCCAAAAAAATGTTTTGGGATAATTGGTCCATAAATATAAATGGGGGACAAACTTTATTTTTAGGCGATGTTTCAAGAAATTTTGAAATATACAGACCTAGTTTTAATGAATCATCTACAGCCGTTGGTTTAACTATAGCTAAAGATTTAAGTTGTGTATTTAGCTTAAGGGGGCAGGTGTTCACCGGAAGTCTTTTTGGACAAAAAGATTATTTTAAAGGAGGCGCTCCTGCTAATCTGAAATTCAACGCTATTTTCTGGAATTACAACATCAATACCACTATTAATCTTTCGAGATTATTTGGGAAATGCAATCCGGATCGGAAATTTTTATTTTATGGTATCTTAGGGGTAGGTTTTACGGACTTCAAAACCCGCCTTTATAACACCGAGGCCAATCAGGAAATTTCGAGTTGGGGATATGGAAGGCCATCTAATGGAACCTATTATTGGGTTACTGAAACCACTATACCTCTTGGCTTGGGAATGTCTTACAAGCTCGGGAAAAGATTGATTATAACTCTTGAATCAACACTAAATGGCGTAAATACGGAAAAGCTTGACCGCGTTAAAGGTATGTTTGACAAAGACGGATATTATTACACTTCCTTAGGTGTTACTTTTAATTTAAGCAAATTCAATAGAGTTTGTGATTGTAAAAAATCACAGCCTGGTGTTATTGATAATGTTATTCCTGACAACAAGCAAGTCAATCAAATGCAAAGAGAAATTGATAGTTTGAAGATGAGTAATCAAGTTAATAAAATGCAGAATGTAATTGATAGTTTGAAAAACAAACTTCAAGTTAATGATGTGCTGAAAGGAATGCAAAATGTTATCGATAGTTTGAAAAAGAGAATTGAAATCAATGAGATGCAAAATGAAATTGACAATTTGAAAAGAAAACTTCAAGAAAAGTCAGCTACTCCAGACGTTGCGCCAAATAATAATATCAATGCTAATAATACTAATAAAGAAAACGTAATTAATAATATTATAGATCAAGTAATTAATGATGTAAAAGATACAATTGAAAAATCAGGTTACTTATTATATTCAGTTTATTTTGATGTGAACAAATGGGATATTAAACCTCACGAACTAGTCAAAATTGCTGCTGTTGCTGAAACTCTAGAAAAGAACCCAACTTTAAATGTGAAAATTATTGGGAATGCTGATAGACAAGGAGGATATAACTACAATATTTGGCTGAGTAAACAACGTGCCGAGTCTGTTGCAAAAACACTTACGAAAGACTACAATATTAAGCCTAATCGTTATGTCTTAGATTGGAAGGGTTATACAGAACCATTATCCATGAAGTATTTTTATATTAACAGAAGGGTTGATTTCCTAAAACTCAATCCGTAATTTAATCTATCATAAAAAGAAAAGCTGCATTCATTGCAGCTTTTCTTTTTTAAATCACTTTTGAATGATTGGTTAATATCATGATTCTTATCGATTTATAATCTTTAAGGCTTAGTCGAACCCTTATTATTGGTGATAATTCCTTTTGTTTTTATTGAGGTCTTTTGAAAGCAAAGTTTTATTATGAGCAATGATTCAAAAGTTTGGAAGAATATTTTGCAATTAAAACAAATAGATTTACCTCTATACTAAAGATCTCATTCTTGTTTAACGAGATTCGTTAAATGGAGAAACAAGTTTTAGCTTTAAAAAGAGGAGATAGTAAATTAACAAGTAATTTAGTTGAGCAGAATGCAATAAGCTTATTATACTGAAGATTCCATTTCTATCTAATTAATTTTGACAAGCTTCTTTATGCTAGGTTTACCCATGTTGTAGCATTTTAAAATATATATCCCATCAGAAAGAGAGCTAATGGAAATGCGTTTTTGAAGTTCTAAGTCGAAAAATTTATCAGAATATACAATTTGACCATTTTGATTGATTATTTCAATAAAATTTATTGGTTCTGTTGAGGAAATAAATATTTCATTTTGAACTGGATTCGGAAATACATCTAAGCGGGAAATATTATTTTCCGAAATACCAAGAGAGTATAATGTAGTATCGAAGTATTCAACTGTTTTGGTTCCGGTACGACTTACTACTTTTAATACAGGTATGCCTTTTTGTTTAGTCAACCATTTGTATTCTGTTTCGGTCCGATTTAATCGGTACCCAATTCCAAATGTATCTACAAATATTGTGTCGCTGATAAATAAATCTGATTTAATTCTCATTACATTGAACGTGTCATGAGGTAAAATTAAGGTACCCCAACCGTCAACTGTGTTATGGCGATGTTTCGTTTCGGCAAAGAAGCCAAGGTTAGGAATGTTAAGCGAATAGGAAGAAACGGATGAATCTACATCTCCAAGAATCAAAGGAAAATTATACCAAACGTCTGGGAAGTCGTATTTCAAAGGCATGGGAACTCCATTAATTGCAGCTCCAAACCCAACTTGTGTATATCGAGAATTGCTAACCTTAAAGAAATTATATACATCTGTCATTTGAATTGTCGCTATAGGGCTGTTAGCTGCTTGTGGAGATGCAACGGTTGCCTTATGCAATGTATCGAATGGACTATTGAAGGAAATATTATAGACAAGTGGTGCAGACGTAACACTTACAAATGTATCTCCTGAAATAGTTGTAGAAATAAGATTGGAAAAGTTCCAAATAAAATTCGCCCCGCTTGTCGCATAATTAGTTGCAGAGCCATCAATAAAGGTGTATTTTGGATAAATTTGCCCAGATAATGGCATATCATTCTTGTCAATATTTATTTGTGCACTTGCCCAATCGCTAGAGATTAAAGCAATAGTAATTAAAATATATAATTTCTTCATGTGGATTTGTTTGAGACAAAGATATCATTTAATTTTAATTATCTCATTTACAAAGTCCAATGCACCATGAAATCTTTGTGCTCCGATTCCTTTAACTATTCTATAATTAAAGGAGTAAGCCTGCAGGGCTTGTTGATATAAATCAAATAAAATAACTCTTTCGTTGGGATGTTCCCGCAAAGGGTCATACTCCCACGGAGTATCTGTATTGCACAATAAATACAAATCGTAGGGGAATTGTTTGATATTATCAATTATCCAGGGATCACATTTATTAAAACCAACTTCACTCCAAATCTTTGTCACAAGTAAATCCGTATCGCAAAAAAGAATAGTTTCGACTTGATTTAATAGTGACTTTTCATGCTGAAGCTGCCCTTTTGCAATTTCAACAATATCATCGTATTCATAAACTCTTCCTAAGGTATTGAGATATTCTCGTGCATATTCTTTCACCCACAGGGTGTTAAAATGATTGGCGAGTTGTTCAGTCAAAGTTGATTTTCCGGTAGACTCTGGGCCTGTAATTGCTATGCGGTACTTTTTAAGAGTTGTCTTTTCCATATGAAATACCCGTTAATTGCCAATATAATCATTATAAAATAGAAAACAGCAGTGGGATATAATCCTTGGTACAGGTAAAGGATTACTGATAAAGAGTCAGCAAATATCCAAAGCAACCAATTCTCAAGTATTTTACGAGCTTGCAACCATGTTCCTATCAGACCAAGTGAAGTGGTTATAGCATCTAAAAGATGTGTTGCGACTGAAGAATTAATATTATCTAACAAAAAATAAACGCCTGTAAATATCAATAAAATCAAAATAGCACACCAAATAAGTATTTTTAGGCTGATTTTAGAAATAACAATGCCATCTTTATTGCTTCCTCTCACCCACATATACCATCCATATATACTTATAATAAGGTATACCCCCTGTAAACTCATGTTTCCGAATATTCCTGCTTTGTTAAAAACATATATATAAATCAGTACATTTAATATCCCCAATAACCAGCACCATGAATTTTCTCGTGTAGCCAGAATTACATATAATATACCTAATATAGAACCAATGAGTTCTACGTAATTTTGTAATATCCAACTTAGAATGCTTTGCATAACAGAAAAAATCAGAAATTATATGTTGCTGATAAAGTAAATCTCAGGTTAGTGTACTCTTTAGATTGTTTGAAATGATAACGACTATCAGGAACCCCATATGCAGCAAGTGTATATTCACATTCAGCAGATAGATTTACTTTTCCACTGCTTAACATGGCCATTGGTGAAATGCGATATAAATAATAAATATCGGCATCACGTGCATACATCGAACCACTAATATCTTTTATTGTCCCAAGATTTTTAAGGTAGCCTGCAAAGACTCCAAATTTCCAGCGTTTTCCATTAGTCATGATATTTAACCAAGCGCTAATATAATTTAAAGATGAGTATTTTTTTCGATTAGTGAGTGTATCTATAGAGCTCACTCCATATCCTCCCATCATAGAATGGTCATAAAGGTTTTGCCCATAAATACCTTGAAGTTTCAGGTTCATAACAGGAAAACTGAACTTTGCAAAAGCGGAATATGAATAGCTATCGAAAGATTCATTTGCTTTAAAATTGCTATCAGTCACCAAGCGTGGAGTTAAGCGTTTATAGTCAGCTGCAATACCCAAAATATGTTGCTTAAATGTAAAGTGAAGTTGAGAATGAAGATTGGGGATTACACTATTTCGTAGATAGTTTGAGGAAGCACCTGTTGGGCCTGTATTCATGTAATCACGCTGTGAAGACGCAACTAAAACCAGATTGAATTTCCAAAACTGATGGTCGAACCTGACTTGGGGTTGACGCGAAAAAGAATGGAAAGGTGCACCCGTGTTCAAAGAAACTACATTAGGCAAAGCTTCAGGAACATCAAGCGGATGCCAATATTGCCCTATTAATAATTGGGTTCTATTCCATGAAAGTTTTATATAAGCATGACGTAAACGCAAGCTATTGTTTTCAGAGTTAGAGGCTCCAGTGAAATCTCCCTCAACAAAAGCAATTGATTTAGCACCAAAAGCATCGGGTCCATTTACCTTTACATTTAACCTTGTGGTCATAGCATATTGGTTTAAAGATGGCTTAGAGTTTATATCTTTCCCATCTTTATCAGTTTGTTTGTTTTTGGGATAAAATGCCATGAAGCCATCTCTCACTTCAACAATTTGGCGAGAATCGTAAATAGCACAAGCGTTAACAAAACCGCCAAAACTGAAATTAATTTTCGGTTTATTCAGGCTATCCTGGCTAAATGTAGAAGAACTTAGAAGTAGAAAAAGTGATATATAATATAAGGAGTAGTATTTCATCAATATTCTTATTAAAGGAGGTGGCAAAAGTAGGAAAATTCGGCTGATATGCTCAATAACTTTAATTTCTAATAGCTTTCATATATTAAAGCATTAGAAAAAGTACATTAATATCGTGTTTGATATAAATAATTACTGTTTCCCAAATACATTAGTAATTTCTTCTCCTACTTGTAACCAATATGTTTGCATTCCTACTCTCTTTGCCCCCTCAATATTTGCTTCCGAATCATCAATAAATAAGGTTCGTGCAGGATTAAGTGAATTCTCATCAATAACAAGTTGATATATACAAGGATCAGGCTTTAGCATCCCCAACTTAAATGAAAAATAAGTTTTTTCGAACAAAGTTTTAAAATTAACAGAAAACGAATTATTGATATATGGAATATACCAATCGTAATGTATCCTATTTGAATTACTTAAAAGGAATAGTTGGGTTTTTTGTTTCAATGATGAAAGCAATTCCAATCTTTCCAAAGTAGTATTGATCAGAAGAGCATTCCAGGCATGGTCTATTTTCTCATCATTCTTTTTCATTTTCGATTGCTTTCTAATCTCTTCTCTGAATTGCATAGGTGAAATACTTCCCTTTTCAAATTCGACAAATAAATTCTTGCCATTATCTTTTAATTTAAAGGTGTGTGGCGAATGCACCCCAATTTGCTGAAAAGCTGCCACTGTAAGCCCATAATCGATGTTAAGAATTACACCTCCAAAATCAAATATTAGGGCATCGAAAGAAGAAAGAGAAATCATTGCGTATTTTTTATTGCAAATTAACTACTTTTTTCTAATTTTGCAGAAGATTTTTCGGGCCTATAGCTCAGTTGGTTAGAGCAACTGACTCATAATCAGTAGGTCCCTGGTTCAAGTCCAGGTGGGCCCACAATTATTAAAGGTTGCATTCGTCTAGTCTGACAAGACATTTTGAGGATGCAACCTTTTTTTATTGCTAATATTTCTCTTGGAAAGAAATATATTTTTAATTTTATCCCACGAATAGCTTGATATAATAAAAATTCGATCAAAACGTTTTAGAGTAACAAATTTTCAATTTCACTATTGTATGACAAGAAAAATTTTGATTATAATTGCTTATCTTTCCTTTTTGAATGTGGCATTGGCTCAGGCACCCAAGTATAGCAATGAGTTTTTAACATTAGGAGTAGGGGCTAGGGGTCTTGCAATGAGCAATACTCAAACTGCAATTGTGGATGACGTTACTTCAGGCTACTGGAATCCCGGAGGATTGGCAAGTTTGTCATCTGATTATCAGATATCCCTTATGCATTCAGAATACTTTGCTGGTTTAGCACAGTATGATTATGGTGCCTTTGCAATGAAAATTGACACCAACAGTGTTTTAGGCTTTTCAATTATTCGCTTTGGGGTTGACAATATTCCAAACACTACTGAATTAATCGACAATCAAGGAAACATTGACTACAACCGTATTTCTACTTTTTCGGCTGCTGATTACGGTTTTTTGATTTCCTATGCAAAAAAATCAAAAATAAAAGGCTTAAAATACGGCGCTAATGTGAAAATTATTTATCGTCAGATTGGAAGTTTCGCTCATGCCTGGGGTTTTGGAATTGATTTAGGTGCTCAATATCAATATAAAAAGTGGGATTTTGGTTTAACTGCGAAAGACGTTACATCTACTTTTAATGCATGGTCTTATAGTTTAAACGAAAAAACCAAAGAAACTTTTTTAGCTACTGGCAATGAACTCCCATCCAATTCTTTCGAAAACACACTTCCAAGACTTATTTTAGGTGCAGGACGAAACTTAAAAATTTCCAATAGCTTCTCTTTGTTGACTGCATTAGATTTCGATTTAACCTTTGATAAAAAGCGAAATGTTCTAATCCGTTCCGACTTCGTTAACGTTGACCCACATTTAGGCCTAGAAGTAGCTTATAAAAATATAGTTTTCTTAAGAGGTGGCCTCGGAAATATTCAGGATGAAAAAGGATGGGATGGTAGTGTGACTAAAACAATTCAACCAAATGTGGGATTAGGAGTTAAGATTAAAAATATTATTAGCATTGATTATGCTCTTACTAACATAGGAAAATCAGGAATTGCCTTAAACTCTAATTTATTCTCGATACGAATTGATTTGAATAAAAAAAACAAATAAATAATCGTTTGGACATTGTAAAGGCGAATATAGCCACAATTCAATAATTTTACCCCAAAACTTTAACTGAAATGAAAATATTTGATAACATTCCCGAAATTTCTATTGATGATATGATTGATGATATTTTAGAAATCACCACATCACTACATGAAACCGCAATTACCAATCAACAGCTAGCAGTTCTCACATCTCTCATTGATCTCACAACTCTTGAGGCAACAGATACAGAAAAAAAAGTGATGGCATTATGCGATAAAGCAATTTTATTGACAGAAGTGAAACTTCCGCAAGTGGCAGCCATTTGCATTTATCCCCCTTTTGTAAAAACCGTAAAAGCAAAGCTAAGAGGAAGCGGCATACTTACAGCTTCGGTTGCCGGAGCATTTCCAAGTGGACAGACTTCTATTGCCGTGAAACTGGCTGAAGTGAAATATGCTATTGATGAAGGCGCTGATGAAATTGACATGGTAATATCGAGAGGGAAATTTCTGGAAGGAAATTTCCAGGAAGTGTATGATGAAATTGCTGCCATACGCGAATGTTGCAAACAACAAACGCTTAAGGTCATCCTCGAAACCGGAGAATTGGGTTCGGTGACTAATATTTATAAAGCCAGTATACTTGCCATTGATGCTGGAGCCGATTTCATTAAAACATCTACCGGGAAAATTCCTGTTGGGGCGAGCACTACTTCAATTTATACCATGTTAATGGCCGTTAGGGAACATTTCCTGAAAACCAGAAAAATGATTGGAGTTAAAGCTGCCGGTGGGGTTTCCGAAATATTGCTAGCATTAGAATATTGTGCCCTCACAGAAAATTTGCTGGGTAAAGAATATGTTAACTCAAAATATTTGCGCATTGGTGCCAGCCGCCTGCTCGATCGCATAATTGATGAGCATAAAAAAAACGATTGAGAGGAAACTCAATCGTTTTTCAAATTCAAACAAATTCTTTTTAGTGTTTAGCTAAGTAACTGGAAACACCTTCCTGAGTTGCTTGCATTGCTTCTTTTCCTTTCGACCAGTTAGCAGGGCAAACTTCACCAAATTCTTCGAAATGTTGCAATGCATCTAAAGTTCTGATAGCTTCATCAACGCTTCTGCCTAATGGAAGATCATTAACTAATTGATGGCGAACAGTTCCGGTTTTGTCTATTAAAAACAAACCGCGATAGGCAACAGGGCCTCCAACGAATGACATTTCACCTTCTTGTGTATAGTCATATTCGCCAGCTAAAACATCATAATTTACTGAAATAGTTTTTGAAAGGTCAGAAACCAAAGGAAATTTAACTCCTTTAATGCCACCTTTGTTTAATTCGGTGTTTAACCATGCCCAATGCGAAAACTTCGAATCAATTGAACATCCAACTACTTCACAATTTCTTTTTTCGAATTCAGCTAATTTGTCCTGAAATGCAATGATTTCGGTTGGGCAAACAAATGTGAAATCGAGTGGATAAAAGAAAAACAATACGTATTTCTTTCCAATGTATTGTTCCAAAGAGAAATTTTCAACGAAATCTCCTCCGTTAATTACTGCATCTGCCTGAAATACAGGCGCTTTTTTTCCTACTAATACTGACATAATATTTTAATGTTTTAAAGTTTATTTTTAAACAAACATAGCTTGAATAAGTTCACAAAGTTCGAAAAAATCTAATTAGAATCCAAAAAAAATTAATTATCCTATCAAATAAGCCAAACCTGCACCTATCATTATGGTTATAAATTTCAATAAGTTAAAGCGATGATGTTCATCACTTTCAAATAAAATGGTGGTTGATATATGAAGAAAAATCCCAACAACCATAGCCATGATAACATTAAAAAACATTTCTGTATTGATTAATAATGCACCTCCTACAAAATAACTAATTATGACACCTAAAGGAGAGGAAAATGCAAATATCATTAATAGGATGATAGATTTACGACGACTATAACCATAATGGAGTAACAAACTCATCAAAACAATTGATATAGGAATATTATGAATTACAATTCCGGTGAGCAGTGTATTGGTGAGCGTTTGCAGATGAAAGTTCTCGGCAAGAGGCATTCCTTCTAAAAAAGAATGTATGCAAATTCCAATCATCACAGGTATGGGCGAAACAACGTGTTTTTCGTGGGGGTCGTGCTGATGATGCACATGTCCATGTTCTACTCCTTTGGTGAGAAAATCGAGAATTAGTTGAATGAAAAAGCCCAACAGTATGAATAATCCTATAATGTTTGATTGTTTCGACTGATAGATTTCGGGCAATATATCCACAAAACTAATCGAAAGTAAGAAAGCTCCACTAAAAGCCGTAATAAGTTTTAAATTTCGCGAGGAGGTTGTGAAAAGAAAAATACTAAACCCAGCTAATACAATTGGAAAAAACAATGCAGAAAAAACAAGAAAATTCATCATTTACAGTTTTAGAAGTGCAAAGGTACACTTTTACAATAAATATTGATGGGAAAAATAGGATTTGGTGATTTGCTGAATTAGTTATTGGGTGTATTAGGTTATTGGGTTATTATGTCTCCATATCTCCGATGGGCTTTCCAAAGAGCTACTTAATAACCAATAACACATTAACCTATTTCTCCTGCAGTTATTGGATTATCATTCCTTCATAAGTCTGGTGGGAAATTTAATAAGCTTTATGGGCATTTAATGTGGGGATGGGAAGTGGGGATAATTACAAATTATCCTGTATTCAAAGCCGAATTTTCAATTCGGCTTAACGCTTTCACTTATTTATATGTTGCTTAGATGAGGAGTTTGGGGATTTAGTGATGTGAAAATGCTGTAAAACGAAAATTCTTAATTTGTTCATATTGTGTGTTATATATCGATTTTAATACAATGCCTATCGCATTTTGTTCTATGGAAGTCGTTCAAAGCAGTATGGAAGTCGTTCAAAGCAGTATGGAAGTCGTTGAAAGCGGTATGGAAGTCGTTCAAAGTGGTATGGAAGTCGTTCAAAGCGGTATGGATGTCGTTGAAAGCGGTATGGATGTCGTTCAAAGCGGTATGGATGTCGTTGAAAGCGGTATGGATGTCGTTGAAAGCGGTATGGATGTCGTTGAAAGCGGTATGGATGTCGTTGAAAGCGGTATGGATATCGTTGAAAGCGGTATGGATGTCATTCCAAGCGTAATGCTTTCTCTTTCAAGTAGTTTGGATGTCTTTCTAAGCGTAATGCTTATCGTTGGATGGCCTATGGATGTTCTTCCAAGCGTAATGGATGTTGTGAAATTAACAGCACAACTGAGACTATTGGGACATTGGGGACATTTGGAAAATAAGCTTTTAGTGGTTTAGATATCTAGGAGGAAAAGGGAAAAGATGAAATGCAATTAATAATGATGAATAAAAATGGGAATGATCAGCATTGTCTCTATATAAAATATGGACTAATTATACTCAGCAAAGCTATAATTTCATTGAACATAATTTTTAATATGTTCAAGTATTATTTTACAGGCACCTGTTTTGCTTTCGACATAATGTTGAGAGGCATGGGATGCTTTTTGATAGTGTTCGTTATGGGTGAGTAATTGATTTAGAACCAAGAGTAATTGATGGTTGCTTGAAATAGAAAATGCGGCATTGAGCTGAATAAGATCGACGGCTTCGGCGAATTTTTGATAGTTAGGTCCAAAAACAATGGGTTTGCCAAAAGTAGCGGCTTCCAAAATATTGTGAATGCCTTTTCCAAACCCACCGCCTATGTAGGCTATATCGGCATATTGGTATAAGGAGGAAAGCATTCCGATAGAATCGATGCAAAGGATGCCAGCAGTAGCAGCTTTTTCGGGAATCAAAGCGGAATAATTCATCAGGGGGCGGGAAAACATTTGATGGATTTGCTGTACATGGCTTGCCGAAGGCTCGTGGGGTGCAATGATGAGTTTAATGTCGTCGGGCAAATCGTTTAGAATGGTTTGAAAAAGCTTTTCGTCTTCTTCCCAGGAACTGCCGAGGAGTATTACGCGATGTCCTTTGGCAAATTCCTCAATTAAAGGATAGGATTGAGCGGATTGTGCTATTGCATACACTCTGTCGAAGCGGGTATCGCCGCCGATGGTATATTGCGATATTCCGACCGATTGAAGGAGGTGGGCAGATGCCTGATTTTGTAAAAAGAAATGATTAATACCTTTTAATTGACTGCGAAACCAACTTCCATACCAACGGAAAAAGATTTGTTGAGGGCGAAAGATTACGGAAATAAAAACCACGGGAATATTATTCGCACGTAAGCATTTCAAATAATTATACCAAAACTCATATTTTATAAAGAAAGCCAGCTGAGGTTTCACCAGTCCGATAAAGCGACGGGCGTTAGAAGGGGTATCGATGGGTAGGTAGAAAATAAAATCGGCACCCGGGTAATTCTTCCTGATATCGTAGCCTGAAGGAGAAAAAAAGGTGAGCAGAATTTTGAAGTGAGGGTAATCTTTGCGGAATTGCTCAATGACCGGTCTGCCTTGTTCGAACTCTCCCAAAGAAGCACAATGAAACCATGCAATATTATGCTTATGAAAATCTATTTTGGATAATTCTTTAAACAGATTTTTACGTCCATTAATCCATTGGCGGGTTTTTATATTAGCAAAAGAAGAAAGCCAAATCAAAACATTGAATACTCTGATGCCAATATTGTAGAGTAAAAACATTCGGCTTTAATTAATATAATAATGAGTCTGTCCTCGATTATAAAGTGGAATAATCCAACTAACCCGAATGCCAGATAAAATATCAGTTCTGCTGCTGTTGTCTTTTCCCTGAAGGTTGAAGTCGTAGTCGCGGCGACTTTTAGTAAAAGCTTGCATGAATTCGAAGCCAATAAAAAAGTTGGTAAGGCGACGTTTTCCCATATAAATATAACCAATGGTTTCGTCGAGTAATAAGCCGTTCGATAATTTATCGTAGCCTTTTTTATAATCAGCCTTTATTTGAGGAGCTGTATTTTCGGGGTTTTCAATTCGGATTTTATGTTCGAGAAAGCCTGCCCCTGCCTGAATCAACAAGCCAGAGTTGGGGTTAGAACCAAATATAGGGAATATCTTCCCTGCTTTAAACTGAAAATGATAGCCTCTTTCATACAAGTGAATTTCGGCAAGAATTCCGTTTCCGTCAATAAGATTTCCATCGGAAGTGGCTATTCCTGAGAATAGATTGTCACCACCTTTCACAACATCTCCGAAAATATAACCCCCTTCTAATCCAAATATCCAGTTCGATTTATTCTTGATGGAAATACCACCTCCAATGTTAGAATTAACACCAAAGCGATTGACCATATCTCCTCCCGGAAACTGATATTGATAGGTGGCATAAATTAGAGTAACAAAGGCTGCCGAGTCGACAAGGGATCTTTGTGAATAGGCTGGCTTTTCAGCAAGCATTAACACAGAAGAGAGTAAAATAGATAATATAAAGTGTTTCATTTCGCTTACAAAGGTAAACATAAACGTTATGAATGGAGATTTATTTTAATCTTATTGGGTTTAATTCTTCGAAACTCTCGTGCTATTGCGTCATTGGGAGCGCAGCGAAGCAATCTGTATTTGGAGAGATTGCTTCGTCCTTTCTTCTAATAATGACAACATTTTGTAACACGGTGATTATTTATGACTTGAAAACTGTTAGTAAAGTCGGGTTCGCCATTGCGAGCGTAGCGAAGCAATCTAAAACAAAGGAGATTGCTTCGGGAGGAACCCTCGCAATGACGCTCATATTATCATTTAGTGCAATATATTACCTTCTCCATGTCATAAAATTTGGTGTGCCGAAGGAATGGGGACACGCAATGACACTTATACTAAATAGCATAGTGTAAGTAAAACCTAACAGGTTTTCAAAACCTGGTAGGTTTAGTTTAAAGCATTTGAGGTGTATTTGACATAACATTTCTTTTATTTCTATCATCACGCACTTATTTTATATAATTTTACCCTCTCATGTCAAATTGCCTCCAAATACAACCCATAGAAAACTGGCTAAGCACAAAATGCAGCCCTTTAGTGATAGCCGGACCCTGTAGTGCCGAAAGTCGCGAACAGATTATTGATACTGCTATTGAACTTTCCAAAATACCCGGGGTTAAAGCATTCCGGGCAGGAATATGGAAACCCCGGACTCGACCCTCTAAATTTGAAGGAGTTGGCGAAATTGGGCTGGAATGGTTGAGTGAGGTTAAAAAAATTACCGGACTTAAGCTTGCCGTTGAGGTTGCCAATCCAAAGCATGTTGAACTTTGCCTACAGCACGATATTGATATTCTTTGGATAGGTGCGCGAACAACCGTTAATCCCTTTTCGGTGCAGGAAATTTCAAATGCACTTAAAGGTTGCAAGGTTGCGGTGCTGGTAAAAAATCCCATTCATCCCGATTTAACGCTTTGGTTGGGAACCCTCGAAAGGCTTAATAATGCCGGAATCACCAATTTAGCTGCTGTGCACCGTGGATTTTATTCTTTTAATAAAACCCTTTATAGAAATGAACCTTTATGGGAAGTGCCTATTGAATTGAAACGGCTTTGTCCTGAACTTCCAGTTATATGCGACCCCAGCCACATTAGTGGTAAGAAAGAACATCTGGCTGCCATTTCTCAAAAAGCACTCGACCTTGAAATGAGTGGACTAATGATAGAATCGCATATTCATCCTTCGCAGGCACTTACCGATGCTCGTCAACAAATTATGCCTGAAGCTTTGGCTGCAATGCTAGAAAAACTTAAGGTGAGAGCTTTTTCAGGTACGTCTGATTTCCAGAATCAACTTGAAATGCTTAGACAAGAAATTGATGAAATCGACCGACGGCTGATTGATACTCTTATGCAACGCATGGAAGTTGTTGAAAAGATGGGGCAGTATAAACGTCAGAACAATATTACTATTCTGCAACTAAACCGTTGGAATCAAATGCTCACCGAAAGGTTGGCTTTAGCTGAATCTACTGGACTAAAAAGCGAATTTCTACTTAAGCTATTTCAATTGGTTCATCGCGAAGCAATTCAAATACAAACCGATATTATGAATGAAGGGGTAAAAGAATAAACAAGGGCTTTTGTTGGGTATTGTTTATTTTAGATTCAGAAAGCACTATTAATAATTGAGTTCAGATATAGAGCAAATTCAATTTAAGAACTTAGTTTCATAAAAAAAGGGGAAACATCTTCCCCCTTTAATATTAAATCATATTAGCAGTTTTATCGAACTAAGGTTATGGTACCGTGCTTTTGGTGTTTGATGTTATCGGAATCGCTATAAGATATGCGATACACATAGGTTCCTTCTGGGACAGAATTACCTTTGAATGATCCATCCCATCCTTCAGTTAAATCGAAACTATCAAACATTTGTTCGCCCCAACGATTGAATATTTGCATATGATATTCGTGGATGTTGGTATAATAAACATAAAACTTCTCGTTGCTACCATCCCCGTTAGGGCTAAATCCTGTTGGGATAAAAATGCTGTAGTCGGGTTTGACCACAATAGTGCGGTAAGTGGTGTCGGCACATCCAAAACTATTGGTGACTATAAGTGAAACAAGGTAGGTTCCCGAATCTTGATTGGGGAATTGATGTGAAAATTGTTGAAGGTCGGAATAGTTTCCATCGCCCAAGTCCCAAATGCACAATGGGGAATTCCCCGTTGAAGTGTTTGAGAAGAAAATATTGGTGTTGCTTATCGAAACCGGATTTGGCGTGGCAACGAAACTGGCAATAGGCTGAGGATATACCACCACCACTGTGGTTGTTGTGTTTTCGCATTGATTGGCATCGCTCCCGATAACAGTGTAGGTAGTTGTATAAACAGGACTAACCACAGGATTAGACGAACCTACCTGTGAAGCTAGGCTGGGATCGACAGGATTGGATGACCAACTGATTACATTTCCGCCTGTCAAACTAAGGGTTGATGACCATCCGGCACAAATTGAATCGGGATCGGAAGCCGCACTTAGGATGGGTAAGGGGTTTATAAATACATTTACCGAATCGACATCGCTACATAATAAAGTTACGGTTACAAAATAGGTTGTATCGCTTAGTGGGCTTACGGATATACTTTGAGTAGTTTCGCCTGTGCTCCACTGATATTGATTGCCACCTGAGGCAGTTAGGGTGGTGACATTTCCTAAACATATAGTTACATCGCTACCTGCACCGGCGAAAGTTCCGCCAACGCCCACTACAACCGTTCCGGTGTCGGGGGTTAGGCAAACATCGGTTACGATAATATAATAGGTGGTGGTGACCGTTGGGCTGACAAAAATATTTGCAGTGGTATCAGCGGTGCTCCAATAATATGAATAGGGAGGAATTCCTCCGGTGACGGTGGCTCCAATGGGTGCTTGCCCTCCACAAATGGTGGTATCGCCAAAAGTGCTGACCGTAATGGGCATATTATCGATTATTCGTATGGTGACTGTGTCGGTGGTGGTGCCGCATATTGAGGTTTGCACATATAATATAACGGTTTCGGTGAGTTCGGGTATGCCATCGATAATAGGATGTATGGTTAAGGTTACTGAGTCGGAGCCGGCGGGGATAACTGCGCTGCTGGGTAGGGAGGTGTAATCGACACCATCTACTGCGGTTCCGGCTACATTGAAATTAACTATCCAAGGGGTAGTGGTTACGAAGGGAAGTCTGAAGGTTACGCTTGCATCGCTACATCCTTCAACTGCGACGGTATCCATTGAGGCCAATGAATAATTTACGTGAGTTGTGATGTGAGGGCTGGTAAAACTATTGGCTTCGAGAAATACACCAGAATCATAAACATGGTCGCCGGCATCGCCTAAAGCAAGTTTGATGTGATATTGAATGCAGGGCATTACTTTTATCCAAGCTGTGAGTATAGTAGTTAATCCATCATAAGCAATATAAGTTCCACTGCTGTTATTTACATAATAGGCGCAATTAACACAAGGACCAGTATTTGTAGAGCCATTATTCACATTATTAATTGAAACGGGAGTGGACACAGTGCCAGGAATGATAGCAATGTTTTGATTAACATAGTTTCCTCCTGCGGGATTGGGACCTGAAACAAAAAACCCAAATACATCATTATAGGAGTTTACCCATTCAGGATATTCTTCTGAACCGAAAACATAACGAAATTTAATGGTATCAGATTCGGGGATGAAATCGAACTGAAGTACAGAAGCATCGTAAATAGTTTGTGTAATTAAAGTCTGTAGTTGTGGGTCGCCTGTGTTGTCAAGATTATCAGTAGAGGCAAAAGATGAGCCTGCTCCTGCTGCGGCTGTGGCTGTTCCTGATGTAAGAAGAACTCCTGCTGGAAATCCTAAACCTGTGGCAGTTGCCCCGGTTGTGAAAGATGCTTTTGCTGTTAATGGGCCTGTGTAGGTGATATTGCTGACGGTTACCCCGCCTCCCACTAAAACATTTTGAACCAATTGTTGTGGGGTGGTGGCAGTGTTTATGATTAACTGCGAAAACACAAGATTAGGAAGAACTAAAAGAATAAATAACAGGCATTTATAAATAACAAATTTCTTTTTCATATAGTATGAAGTTTTGGTGATGTGTAATACTTTTAAGACAAGACAAAGTTAAACATTAAATAGTTGCCTGAACAATAAATATTAACAGAAGTTTTAAATAATAGTTCAATTGCCTGATTCATTGTGATTGTTTAACGGGGGCTTTCTTAGACAGTTAAAAAAAAACTTGCCTATAGACTTTAGGCAAGTTTTTTTTCAAGTGATATTTTTATTTTTTAGGACTGTACTTTATTTACTATAGGACTGTAGGCTCCTTCGCCTGTTGCGTTAATGGCACGAACACGATAGAAATAGCGTAGCCCGGGAACAACATTTTCGTCAACAAATGTGAGTTTCCTTGTGCTTTTATAGAGTTGCATTGCAGGAATGGTGTTCACGTCTTTGGCGTCATTAGCAACGCCTCTTTGCCATTCGTAGCGGTCGGCATTGGGGTCAAGTGTAGTGCTTAAAATAAATCCAACTCCATCAACATCATCTTTAATGCTAGGGGCAAGTGGAGCTGAAGGAATAGGTTTTTTTTCTTTTGGTTTAGGCAGGCTTATGCCGTAACTTTTAAGTTCTTCGGTGTGGGCTGTATGAAACCCAATGGCCTTGTTCTCAATAGTGTCTGCTACCATAATTAAACTTTTCTCAAGAAGTCTTGCTTCTTTCTTTTTTTGTGAAAGTTGATATTCGAGTTGGTCGATTTCTGCTTGCTTCTCATCGATAGAATCCATGTTTCCCTGTATGGTTACGGGTGTTTCTGCCTGATTTGTCCATTCGACAGAGTGATGGCTTACTCCGTTGAGTAATTGAAAAAAACGATTTCTTAGGTTTGATAAGTAGATTAACATAAATGCCTCCTTTTTATAAAGTTTATTTTTTGATGATTTTAAATTAGGGTGCTAAAATACAAATAAATCTTTTAGCTGTTACAAAACATCATTATTATTTTAATATTATTTGAGGCAATAAAAAATATTTGTTGTGATGGTAATATTTATTTACGGAAGTTTTCGAAAAAATCCTTGAATCTCAAGAAATTATCCTAGAAAATAAAGTTGAAATCTTAGAATTCCAATTTAAAATCCTCGAATTCCTACTTAAAATCCTAGGATTTTTTCAAAAAATCCTAGGATTTCTGCAAAATATTCCGGGATTTCTGCAAAATATTCCGGGATTTCTGCAAAATATTCTGGGATTTCTGCAAAATATTCTGGGATTTCAACTTTAAATTTCAGGATTTCAACTTTAAATCCTAAGATTTTTTCAAAATATTCCGAGATTTCTGCAAAATATTCTGCGATTTTAACCAGCAATATCATAGTTTTAAATAGAAATTATTAAGGCTAATGCTTTTAAAATTGGGATATTTACTGAAAAAGAACCCTTTTAATCAGGATTTTATTGCAAAAATACTGCCCTCTGAAGTTTTTATTTTCTAAAGATATTTTCATATCCGTAAATTTTTCTACCTTCGTGCTAAGTTTTAAAATTACACTCCATCATGAATACATTAAAAGTAGAAATCGATTCTATATTTCCTTTCGTTAGCAGAGAAGAAATTCATCAACTACAGGACGAAATTAGCCTTCAGCATAGCCTTTTGATTAATCGTCAGGGCAAAGGAAATGATTTTTTGGGTTGGCTCGATATGCCAACACGCATTTCCGATATCACCCATGCTTCCATTGAATTTACGACCGAACAACTTCGAAAAAAGTCAGATGTGGTGGTGATTGTTGGCATTGGAGGTTCATATTTAGGAGCAAAATCCATCATCGAAGCCTTGCAAGACCCTTTTCCCGATTTGAAACAAAACCGTCCGGCAATAGTATATGCAGGCAACCATCTTAGTCAGGATTATATGGTTTCGCTGCTCGAATTGCTCGACACAAAAGATTATTCGGTGGTTGTGATTTCGAAATCGGGCACCACCACCGAACCCGCCATCGCCTTCCGCATGCTGAAACAACATCTCCAAAAAAAATACGGAACCCCCGACTACTCAAGCAGGGTTGTTGCCATAACTGATAGCAAAAATGGCGCACTCAAACAGATGGCTAACAACGAAGGTTATCAATCGTTTAATATTCCTGATGATGTTGGCGGACGCTACTCGGTTCTCACGCCAGTGGGTCTGCTCCCCATCCGCTTGGCCGGCTTCAATATCGAAAAACTCCTCGAAGGGGCCCAGCATATGGAAGCTTTATTGAAAAAAAGTCCTCTTTTCGAAAATAATCCGGCTGCCCTCTACGTTGCCGCCCGCAATGCCTTATACCGCAAAGGGAAACCCATAGAACTGCTGGTGAATTTCGAGCCAAGTCTTAGCTTTTTCGGCGAATGGTGGAAACAACTTTTTGGCGAAAGCGAAGGTAAGCAACATCGGGGCATCTTCCCCGCGGCAGTAAGCTTCACCACCGACCTTCACTCGATGGGTCAATATATTCAGGACGGGATGAGGGTGATATTCGAAACCATGATTTCGGTCGATGAAGCCAACGCTCCACTCCAGGTTCCTTTCGATAACGACAATATGGATGGCATAAACTTTATGGCCGAAAAATCCCTCATCGAAATTAACCATATTGCCGAACAAGGCACCCGAATAGCCCATAAAGATGGGGGAGTGCCTTGCATTAGGATCACAATTCCTAAAATCAACGAATATTATATGGGACAATTGATTTATTTCTTCGAATTTTCATGCGCCCTTAGCGGTTATGTGCTCGACGTAAACCCCTTCGACCAGCCCGGTGTTGAAGATTATAAAAACAATATGTTTGCCCTGCTGGGAAAAAAGGGTTATGAAGAACGTAGAAAAGAACTGCTGAAATAAACTCTGATTCTTTGTTGAAAGTTTAAAACTCGAAAACACAAAAATAGACCGAAATAGGCCATTAAGTCCATAAACTTTAGTAAAACAAAGTATTTCGGGAAAACTTCAACCATAGAACCACACTTTTTAGACCCTATTTAATGATAGTCACCCCTCCATTCTTCTTGCGTTGGATGCTTCCCGAAGCCGTTCACTGGAATGTGCCCACTCACGAAAAAAAAATATTTCTTACTTTCGATGATGGACCCACGACCGATATTACTTATGAAATACTTTCAATTCTCAAGAACTACAACGCCCGGGCAACTTTCTTTTGCGTTGGCGAAAACATCATAAAACACCCTAAAGTATTTCAGGCAATATTGGCACAGGGGCATAATGTAGGAAATCACACCCACAACCACCCCGATGGACTGAAAAATAGCATTGATTTTTATTATGATAATATTGAAAAATGCCAGAAACTGCACCCTTTTCAGTTGTTTCGCCCACCTTATGGGCATATAAGTCCCTTGCAGGTAAAATATTTGTCGAAACAATATAGCATTATACTTTGGTCGGTCTTAAGCTATGATTTCAGGCCCGAAATCAGCCCCCGAAAATGTTTGAAAAATGTGTTAGAATATTCAGGTCAGGGTTCTATAGTGGTCTTCCACGACCTTTCGAAAGCCTATAGCAATATGATATTCGCCCTGCCTCGCTTTATCGAACATTTTCTTCTAAAAGGATATGCCTTTGAAGCGATATATCCAGAGGCTTTAGCATCGAAAGTCGGTTAATGGAATTTCTTTCCTGATAATCACATAATTGCCTCGCATTTTCATCGAAATAATGATAATTTAGCCGTTAAAATAAAATTCATCAAGGGGCGCTGTTTAAATGGAATATCGACAAAAGCCCACTAAAATATGCAGAACACCGGAAAAGAAATATTATTTTTAAAAGAAATATGATGTAATTATCAATTAAGTTGTATATTTGCAACCGAATAGAAGTGAATAATGGGGGGACGAGAGTCCCCTTGTCTTTTATACTAAACACATGTTGAATAAAGCAAAAATAGAAAGTCTGATAAACGAAAACCTAAGCGGTAGCGATAAGTTTTTGGTCGAATGTACCGTAAAACCATCGAATCAGATAATGGTTTTCATCGATAGCGATACGCAAATCCTCATTGACGATTGCATACAGTTAAGTCGCTATGTAGAACATAAACTCAATCGCGACGAAGATGACTTCGAACTTAATGTTTCGTCGGCTGGTTTAGACCAACCCTTAAAACTACTTCGCCAATACACAAAAAACCTTGGCAAAGACATAGATGTGAAACTAAAAAACGGCATAAAACATTCAGGAACCCTACTGAAGGCCGACGAAAATCACATCGAACTTAAACCCATACCCCTGAAAAAGAAAACTAAAACCCCCCTTGTCAACATTATTATCCCCTTTGGCGAAATTAATGAAACAAAAATCAAAATACTCTTTACAAGCAGCGAATAATTAAACACAAACGATGGACAATTTAAATTTAGTTGAACCTTTTTCCGAGTTTAAGGAATATAAAAACATCGATAGGGAAACGATGATGAAAATTCTCGAAGATGTTTTCAGGCATATGATTATTAAAAAATATGGCACTGACGAGAATTTCGACATCACCGTTAATATCGATAAGGGAGACCTCGAAATATGGCGATATCGCGAAATAGTTGAAGACGGAGAAGTTGAAGACGAAAACAAACAAATAGCCTATACCGACGCCATTAAATTAGAACCCGACTTTGAAATTGGTGAAGAAGTAAATGAACAACTTTTTCTGAAAGATTTCGGAAGAAGAGAAATACTATCAATTCGTCAGGTGCTTATTTCAAAAGTAAGCGATTTCGAAAAAGGATTAATACACACCAAGTACAGCAAAAAGGTTGGCGAAAATGTTATAGGCGAAGTATATCAAGTATGGAAAAAAGAAATTCTTGTGCTTGACGACGAGAATATCGAACTCATATTACCCAAATCAGAACAAATCCCTAGCGATTTCTTCCGTAAAGGTGATACCGTAAGAGCAGTTGTTACGAAAGTTGAAATGCGCAACGGTACTCCTCAAATCATTATTTCACGTACCTCTCCAACCTTCCTCGAACGTTTGTTCGAAGCCGAAGTTCCCGAAGTGTTCGATGGTTTGATTACCATAAAAAATATTGTTCGCATCCCAGGCGAAAGAGCAAAAATAGCAGTTGAATCCTACGACGACCGCATCGACCCAGTTGGCGCCTGTGTTGGAATGAAGGGATCGCGAATTCACGGAATTGTTAGGGAACTCAGAAACGAAAATATCGATGTGATTAACTATACAACCAATCCATCACTATATATTACCCGTTCATTAAGCCCCGCAAAAATTATTTCTATAAAAATAGACGAAGAAACCAAACGAGCCGAAGTGTTTATGAAACCCGATCAGGTTTCATTAGCCATTGGCAAGGGCGGATATAATATAAAACTGGCTGCAAAACTTACCGGTTATGAAATTGACGTTTTCCGCGAAAGCGAAATTGATGAAGAAGATGTTGATTTGAACGAATTCTCAGATGAAATCGATCAATGGATTATTGACATTCTGAAAGGAATAGGTTGTGATACCGCAAAAAGTGTTCTGGATCTAAGCATTGACGAATTGGTTAAACGTACGGATCTTGAAGAGGAAACCATAAAAGAAATCATTCGTATTTTGAAATCAGAATTTGAATAATTTCAAGGTCTCAAACATATAAACAACAATATCAACAAAACCGTCAACATGTCAGAAGACAAGATCAAACGACTGGGTCAAATCGCAAGAGAATTCAATATTGGAATAAATACCATAGTTGAATTTCTTGCAAAAAAGGGGCATAAAGTCGATCCAAGCCCGAACACAAAGATTTCTCCAGAACAATACGCGTTGATTGCAAAGGAATATCAGTCAGAAAAAAACGTAAAAGAATCTGCGGGTAAGGTACTCATCGATGTTCCTCACGAAACAATTTCTATTGCTAACAAGCAAGAAGAACCCAAAGAAGTTAAAATTGAGCCTGAACTTCCAGAACTCAACATCAAAAGCACTGTTATTGAAAAAGAGCATAAAGCTCCACCTCAAATCGAAAGAATTGAAATTGAAAAACATGCCGGACCTAAAGTGCTTGGGAAAATCGACCTTGATCCCAAACCTATAGTAAAGCCTCCTGTTGTAGTTGTTGAGCCTGAACCTGTAATTGTTGAACCTGTTGTGGTTGCGCCAGTTGTAGTTGAACCTGTCATTGAAATTGAACCACCTGCTCCTCCTGTTGAAGAAAAACCCTTGAAAGAGGAAGTTATAGAGTTTGAAAACACAAACGAATATATTACCCAAATTGATCAAATAAAAATTGATCAACCCAATATTGTGGGCAAAATGGATTTGTCAATGCTCAACCAGAAGACAAAACCTTCAAAGAAGTCGAAAGAAGAATTATTCACTGAAAAAGAAGAAAAAAGGGTTAAAGAAGCTTTAGAAAAAGCAAAACCAAAACTAAAGAAAGCACCTGAAGTTTCTGTTCCTGAAGTTTCCATTCCTGAAGAAATTATTATCCCTGAGAAACTTCCTGAAGAACCTATAGCAATAGTAGAAGTTCCAGAAGTTCCATTAGTTCCGAAACCATATAATTTTATTAAAACAAAATTCAATAAATTAGACGGTCCAAAGATATTAGGTCGGATGGACTTACCCATTCCAAAAGATCCTACTCGTAAACCCGATGCTACTTCTTCAGAAGAAAGAAATAAATCGAAAAAGAAGAAGCGCAAACGCATACAATCAGACATTCCTGTTCCTGCAAAAACGGTTACTACTCCTAAACCACCTCTTACGGTTAAACCAAAAGTGGATGATAAAAAAGGCAGATTCGTTAAAAAAGAAAAATCGGAATATACCAGCGATGAAATCGATAAACAAATTAAAGAAACACTTGCCCGTCTAAGTCCATCAGGTAAATCGAAAGCATCGAAATATCGTAGGATTAAACGCGATATGGTAAGCCAACTTCATCAGGATGACCTTGATCAACTCGAACAAGATAAATCAACATTAAAAGTTACCGAGTTTCTTACTGCTAATGAATTAGCTACCTTAATGAATGTTCAGGTAAATCAAATTATTTCTACCTGTTTAAGTTTAGGACTTTTTGTTTCTATCAACCAACGATTGGATGCCGAAACGATAGCTTTGCTTACAGAGGAATATGGCTTTAAAGTTCAATTTGTTACCGCCGATTCTCAGCAGGACGAAGCCGAGGAAGCTGATGATCCAAAAGATCTTTTACCAAGAGCGCCTATTGTTACCGTTATGGGACACGTTGACCACGGTAAAACATCACTACTCGATTATATTCGTAATACCAATGTAATTGCAGGAGAAGCAGGGGGTATAACACAACATATTGGAGCTTACGAAGTAACACTTCAAAATGGAAAGCAAATTACATTTTTAGATACTCCTGGTCACGAAGCATTTACTGCTATGCGTGCCAGAGGAGCAAAAGTTACTGACTTGGTAATTATTGTTGTAGCAGCTGATGATTCAATAATGCCTCAAACAATTGAAGCTATTAATCATGCACAGGCTGCTGGTGTTCCAATGGTTTTTGCAATTAATAAAATTGACAAGGCCAATGCCAATGTCGAAAAAATAAAAGAAGGATTATCTAATTTGAATATTTTAGTTGAAGATTGGGGTGGTAAATATCAAAGCCAGGAAATCTCTGCTAAGAAAGGGGTTAATATTGAACTATTGCTCGAGAAAGTACTTCTCGAAGCAGAACTATTAGAAGTTATGGCAAATCCCGACCGTTTAGCCGTTGGAACAGTAATCGAGTCCTCGCTCGACAAAGGAAGAGGCTATGTGGTCAAATTATTGGTTCAAAACGGAACCCTTAAGATGGGCGACATGGTTTTGGCAGGTTCTTGCTACGGAAAAGTGAAAGCTATGTATAATGAGAGGAATCAGCCAATCAAACAGGCCGGACCTTCTGCTCCAGTATTATTACTAGGTTTAAATGATGCACCTCAGGCAGGGGATACATTTAAAGTTATGAGAGATGAGCAACAAGTTAAATCTCTTGCAACAAAACGTCAACAGCTTATTCGCGAACAAGGTCTACGAACACAAAAACACATCACACTTGATGAAATTGGACGTCGTATTGCAATTGGTGACTTTAAAGAACTAAACATTATTGTAAAAGGTGATGTTGATGGATCAATAGAAGCTTTGTCTGATTCCTTGCTCAAACTTTCTTCACCTGAAGTACAGTTGAATGTAATTCATAAATCAGTCGGTCAGGTTACTGAGTCGGATGTTTTACTTGCTTCGGCTTCTAATGCTATTATTGTTGGATTCCAGGTGCGTCCTTCTCCAAGTGCACGTAAACTTGCTGAGCAGGAACAAATCGACATTCGATTATATTCAATTATCTATAATGCGATTAACGAAATTAAATTAGCTATTGAAGGCATGTTGTCACCAGATATTGAAGAAAAGATTCTTTGCAATATCGAGGTACGTGAAGTTTTCCGTATAACTAAAGTTGGAGCAATTGCAGGATGTATGGTGCTTGATGGTAAGATTACCCGTAATACAAAAATTAGACTTATCAGAGATGGTATCGTAATTTATACTGGAAAATTAGGCTCTCTTAAAAGATTCAAAGATGATGCAAAAGAAGTAAATGTTGGTATGGAATGCGGTCTAAATATCGAAAGTTTTAACGATATAAAAATTGGCGATATAATTGAAGGATACGAACAAATTGAAACACGCCGTAAGTTATAGTATTCGTAAAAATTAAATTTTCAAATGAGGCTGTCTTTTTCTTTGAGGCAGCCTCATTTTTACTTAATTTTGTCTCCTCTTTAAAATATAATGTAAACGTAATGATATTAATATGAAAGAAAGTGAAAAAGAAAATAAAGATAAATCAGGAATCAGCCCAATAGGAAACCATCATAAAGTTTTCTCTCGTCGTGAACATTCTGAATTTCACAATTGCCACACCGTTGAAAGTGTGAAAAATGATGTCGCCTTTTTGAAATTAGTTTATGGTAATAAATTAAAATTAGATGCATTAGATGTTACTAATGATTTTGTGAATAAACTTAAAATGATAAGTAAGGATATTTATTTTTTCATCGATACTTTGGAGAAAGACATGTCTCCTCAAAATTATATTAAAAGTAAATATGAATTCATACGTCACAGAATTCCTAATGCCGACCAAAAATTATTTTATTTGGCATGGAATGGTTTAATTAAAAATGATAGTTTTCGCCGATTATTATTGCAGAGGTTTAGTATAAGTAAATTTAGTGATGTGTTGTGCCCACAAAACATTCCTCCAATTGGTTCTACAATGACGCGCTATAGGTCTAAACTTATCTTAGCTGATGATATGGCGACCAATCCGGATGGCACAAGACGTATTTCGGGAAGAATGCTTGAAGATGGAAGTGGTTTAATTATGAATGAAGGAATTGTTTGGTTATCAAATGAAAAAGCCTTACCAATGTTTCCTCAGGCATATGTTCCCATGAATCAAACCCACGTCATTATGATTCGCCATGGAAAATCCATTCACGAATCGGGAGGTGAGAACCCTGAATTTGTTGGTTCTGGCTATTGGGATACTTGGGATAAAAACCGTAGGATTTCTGGCTCACAAAGTAATTTCTTAAATGAAGATGGTATTGCCACTGCAAGAGAATTAGGAAAGGATTTTAAGGTTGCAGTGGATACTCTCGACAAAAGTGGATATCCTTTGTGGCTATGGTCAAAAGATGCTCCAATTCAAGTTTATGGAAGCGAATCAGAAAACACTGAACAAACAGCACGTTACTTCTTACAGGAATCTGGATACACCAACATGTCCTTTAATGCAATTTTTGGCTTGAATTCTCAGAAATATGGAGCTTTAACTTTCCGTTTTAAAAACGAAATTATTGAAGAGGCTACTAAGATTTATAGTGGAGGAAAAGAAATCACTCCTGAACTTAAATCGAAAGTGTCAAAAATGTTTAAAAACCGTTTTTATCACTTCCCTGAAGGAGAAACTCTAATTGAAGCAGATTGGCGAATAGCTTTTAGCTTTGTCGATTTGTTAAATCGGAATTTAGGAAAAAGAATCCTAATAGCTGACCACTCTGGTGCTATAAGGGTTTTTGAAGCCATTATAAGAACATTGGATTTTGCTGAATACAGTTCTATAAAAGAGGCCCAAGATTCTATTCTTGCACTTTGTTACCAGCCAGGTCGGAATCTCCGTTACGATTATCTTCAGAAAAAAGAATATCCTTTACGCAAAAGAAATAAATAATAAAGCTAAATATAATTGATATAATCCAGAAATCGACCTTAATGTATTTATGTCCAAACTTAAATTGTCTTGGATAGACGGACTGAGTATGTAAATCGGTGTTTATGGTTTTATTTGATAATTCACTTTTGCAATAATCTTTTTTATACCAATATTTAAATTGTAAAATGATGTGTATTAATTCCGTGTTGTACTACTTAATTGGTATTCTGAGCTTATTAGTATTCACTTTGACTATTTTATTAAGGTATTATGTTGTTTTATCACAAACTGATGAAATTACTTCAATAAAAAATTATAGAGGTTTTTGTGTTTTGATGAGGAAAATACTATTAAAACACAGAAAAGGAAACACCCCCTTCACTCTTGTTTTGATTGATATTGATCGTTTTCGCAATTACAATTCACAGGGATATGCTTTTGGAGATTATGTTCTAAAGGAATTTGTTCAATTTTTGAAGCAAGAATTACCATTTGGAGCAAAGATTGCTCGATTTAAGTTCGGAGATGAATTCGTTATTGTTATCCCTAACGATTTCAATGCAACGATTGAAAAAATAAATCAAATTCAGGAGAGTTTTCGGCTTAAAACTTTTACTTATCCTATTACAAAACAATCATTTGAAGTCAGATTTTCTTATGGAGCGTCACAATTCGATGAAGGTACACAGAGTTTGCAAAGTCTTTTATTTAATGCTGAAAATAGCTTAAAGGAAAACAAAGAGAAAGTGATAAAATGCAATGAAAATTGATAAAAAACAACTGAATTTCCTTGCTTTTCATTTTGTCAGATAGAAATTTCTAAACAAATAAACTCAAAAGAATAAAACATTAGAATTGGTTTTTTTTATGGTTAATGTTTTTTGAAATGAAAACTATAACAAATCCCCTAGTAACTCATATAGCTAATAAACAAATCTTTATATTAGAACAATTCGAAAAATAAAGGTTTTTCATTGAATTTTTAATTGGGTCAATTATGAAGCTTTCTTAGGTAAATGATAAAATAAACACCATTAAGAAGTATCAATATGTACTTATTCAAAAAGCAAATGGATAAAAAATGAAAATGCATGAAAAATATATTTACTTTTGTGCTTTAATCAATTTATTAAACAAAAGTTAATTGCAATGGGAAAAGGTGATATCAAAACAAAGAGAGGTAAAATTCATAGAGGCACTACAGGTGTTCGTCGTAAAGCAAAACCAAGTAATAGCATTAAACCAAAGGAACTGGTTGATAACGCTAATAAAGTAACTGGTAAAGAAGTGAAAACTCCTGAAAATGTAGTTGAGAAAATTAAAAAAACCACTAAGAAATTAGAAACTCCAGAGCTTTTCTCAGAAGAAAAGGCTATTGATTAAGTGTTTTTTATAAGGGATTTGTAGTAATTCCCTCTTTCTTCAAAATTTTTAAAAGCATCGTAGCTTGCTGCTGCGGGCGATAGCAAACAAACCCTTCCAGGGTTTGTTTGTTTTTTTGCTATTTCCACAATTTCAGCATAATTTTCTGAAATAAACATCTGACTTGAGGTTAATGTATTTTCTTTTAGCAATTGGAAAATTCGTTGACCTGCTTTTCCAGTAAAGATAAGATTGGGTATGTTTGCATTATTCAGAAAATCAACCAAAATGCTATAGTCTATTCCTCTGTCAAAACCGCCTAATATTAATGTGTCCACAATTTCAAGTGTTTCAACTGCTTGAATTACTGCTTCTGGAATGGTTGCAATGGAGTCGTTATAAAATATAATACCTTCATATTCTCCTACAAATTCGAGTCGATGATCCAAACCTTTAAAGGTGGTAAGGGCCCTGTTAATTGATTCAGGACTTATACCTCTGCAAAAAGCTGCAATAATTGCAGCTTGTATGTTAAATAAATTATGAGCTCCTTTCAAATTCCAATTAGGATTGACGGTTAGTGACCACTGCAACTTATTTTCAAAGTAAATGCAGATATTATTATTCTTATCAATGGAGCTTCCATTGGAGGGCAGTCCAATTGTTGAGATATGAAATATTTCCCCTTTTATATCCATATTTGAAAGATATTGTTGAATAGAAGCCTCATCAGCATTATAAATAAAAATATCTCCTTCAATCTGGTATTTGGCAATGTTGAGTTTTGATTTATAGTAAGAGTCAATATTCCCAAAATAATCAAGATGTTCCTGAAATAGATTTAATAAAACGGCGATGTGGGGCGAAATGCATAAATGTTCTAATTGGTGAGCTGACATTTCGAAAACTACAGTAGTTTGTTCCCCTATTTCCTCAATTCGGTCGAAGGGTGGAGTTCCAATATTCCCAAGCAGGATTGAATGAAGCCCTGAATAGGACAATAGATGATATATTAGGGTAGAAGTGGTGCTCTTTCCTTTAGTTCCTGTAACTCCAATTGTTTGATGGTGAAAAGTTGAAAGGAAAAGGGAAGTCTGGGTATGAATTTTATGCCAGGGAATTGCTGTTGAATCCCTATTTATATTCACTCCAGGAGATTTTATCACAATATCGGTATTGTCTAAAACATCCAAATATTTTTCTCCAATTATAATTTCAATATTCTTATCCTCTTTTAAGTATGGATTTTCAGTAAGTAAATTAATATTAATATCGGAAATATAAAGCTTCTTTTCAGGATGGTATTTCCTAATATACTGATAGCTTGATTGTCCTTCTTTCCCAAAACCCAAAATGGAAACACGTTCTTGAAGTAATAATTTTGATAGTAGAGCAATCATGATAGAGCAGAGATTACTAAAGTTTCGAATTGGGGGAGTAGAAAATGCTCTATATTGAACTGTTTCAGATAGGCATGTTGATCAAAATGATTAAATTGTTGGCTTATTAGAGAAGATTGATAATGTTTAAGCAAAAATGGTAATTCTTTTTTTTGCATCTGAATAAGGATTAATTGCAAGGCAATGTTTACCTCTTCAGTTGTTCCAACGCACTCAAATGGTTTTATTTCCGATATGCCACATAGCTCATCAAAATAAGATTGAAGGTTTTCGTTTATCAATAAATTTGAGCCATAGATTCTTATCATATCTTCTGTCAAAATAAATGGCGATAACATGATGAAAGTAAAAAGACATTTAGGACAATTTCCACACCAAATATCTGTTTTACTTCCTGCGTTACAGCTTTTGAAAACTGGATAATAATCAGGGTAATTGGAAAAGAGTTTCGCTATTTGGATTTCCAATAAAGGACGAAGAAAACTAAAGTAATTTACTTCCTCAGAGATATATGTTTTAATGTATTGCCTAAAATCGCTTTCAAATGCATAAGACTTAGAATATTGATGATTTATTTCGGTATCGATAACTGTTGATTCATTTGCGCTTGATTCGTTCGACAAGGCAATGTGCTGTTTGCCTGTTAAAACAGCACATAAAACGCTTATAAAGCCCAATAAAGCAGAAAATGGGGTATGGCCATTTAAGTAGCCTTTGTCATTTAAGGCTATTAGAGAATGATCTATTTTCCTGTTAATTTCAATTAGATGTTCCTTTGCTATTCCTGCGACTCCAATTGTTTGAAGTGTAGCACCACGGGGATTTAAAATAAGAGGAGTCACTTTGAAATTACCTGATTTCAATAATTCAAGTGAAACCACTGAATCTTTTCCTCCTCCAATAGGAACAATAACTCCGTCATCAAAAATATAATTCTGACATATTGGCAGGGTATTCCCCTGACAAGTGATATTGACAAAATCATCAATATTATTATTGATTCCATTCACATAAAAAAACTCGCCTAATCCATGAAAATAAATTTTCTTCCACCATGCAACTTGTTCCTTGTTTAAAACATAGGGTTTGATGTGGATGGTTGGTGAGCAAGTAGCTTTCCAATAGCTGAGCAATTCAATCATGCCAATATGAAAGACAAGATTTTCGATAAGTTGATTGCCTTCAATACCCTCAGCGTCCTGAATGCTGAAGAAAGATTTTATTGGTATGCTTATTTCAGGACTATAAGTTATATCGTTAGTGCTAAAATTATATTTCAGTTTTAATTCCCCATGGTCGATAAAATATTCCATACTATGGTACGTTAATACAGGGTACTCTTTGCGAAGATGAAGATATTTTTGTTGACGAAACTGTATCATTAATTAGATTGGTATTATATTTGTCTGCATTGAATAGCTGTCAAAATTACGAAATAGACAATGAATTCGATTAAAATTGAAAAAAAATGAATCAATTCGATAAATTAATACAAATCAAGAGCAATAATATTAAGCCAACTGAAGGGAAAATATTGATTTCGGAACCCTTAATGAATGATTTTTATTTTGGGCGTTCGATTGTTTTGCTTGTAGAACATAACGATGAAGGTAGCTTTGGGGTTATTATTAATAAACCAATAAAGATTGGTGTTGAGGAAGTCATTATGGGATTTCCATCATTTAAAACCAAATTATATTTAGGAGGACCCGTGAATACTGAGCAGATTTTCTTCCTTCATACTGTCGGCGATGCTATTGAAGGGAGTATAAAAGTCACAAAAGATGGGGTTTATTGGGGGGGAGATATGGATATCGTTAAGGAAATGATTGCTATGAATAAAATATCGCCCAAGGACATCAGGTTTTTTGTTGGTTACTCGGGATGGGTGGCAAATCAGCTCGAAAATGAATTAAAAAGCAATTCGTGGTTGGTTGCGGACACTTCCATTAAAGAGGTTTTCGAACGTACACCAAAAAATCTTTGGAATAATATTGTGAACAGGCTTGGTAAACAATATACCCTTTGGACAAAATACCCTGTTGACCCCAGTATGAACTAATACTATATCACTACTTGGGGGTCGACCACTTAGCCTTGCAATTTCTTTCGCCCTTTTTGTTAAGCAACGACAAGTTGATTGTGTTAGTTCATATAATTCAATTATTTCTTTATTTGATAGCTTTTTGTTATGAGAACAAATCTTTAATTTGTTCAATGCAACTCATAAACAAAGTGGGTTTTAATGTCACAGTGAACATTGCACCGAATATTGCACCCCAAAAGTGAGCATCGTGCCCAATATTCCCAACGTTACGATTTGCCATATAAGCCGAATAAACAAGGTAGATAATTCCGAAAATAAAAGCAGGTATCCCAATAGGGATAAAGAATAGGAAGATTTTCCCGGTAGGATAAAAAATTATGCTGGCAAACACAACGGCCGAAACTGCTCCAGATGCCCCAACCGCATTATAACCGAAATCATCTTTATGTTTGCCAAAGCTGGCTAATACCGAAAACATGATTCCACCAATATAAAGCATGATGAAATAGAGGATGCCTTTGACCCCGAAATTTAACTTATAAAACATCTCCACTATCCTCCCAAAAGAGTAGAGCACAAACATGTTGACCATCAGATGCATCCAGTCGGCATGCACAAATGCATAAGTGAAGAAACGATACCATTGGTTGCTGTGTTTTGCTAAATAGGCATTAAAGCGCAATTTGTCGGACAATTGCATATTAGCTA
Source organism: uncultured bacterium (assembly GCA_903922465.1). Lineage (GTDB taxonomy): Bacteria > Bacteroidota > Bacteroidia > Bacteroidales > CAIXTV01 > CAIXTV01. The sequence goes on along the minus strand of CAIXTV010000054.1, from coordinate 54,399 downwards.
ATGCAAACAGTGAAATGGCTGAGGTTAGAAAGATGATTATAAAAGTCATGTTATGAAAATAAGTTCTTAGGATTTGAAGACCCCAATTCCAAATTTCAAATCCCTAATCGCGAAAAATGAAAAAGAGTGAAGCTTGTTTGTGTAATAATAATGTGTTTCAATTGAAGTTTTCATGATTATTATCCCACTTAGGTTTTCATTTTTTGAATTATAAGTTTGAAATTTGGGTATTGGAATTTGATATTTTTTCAAAGCATCATTTTTAATGCTGATGCTTCTAAAACATGAGTTGAGAAATGGGTTTAGGTGCTGGTTGTGCAGTATAATCAATTTCGGAACCCAACACACTATGGGGAATCAAGTATACGGCTATGAGCACTATCATTGCAATGATAGCCCACTTCCTGTTTTCTTTATTTTTCCTCATTTTAATTACTGCAATAATCCAGAAAATAAGAGCCACAGCGGTTTTATTATCTGTCAAATCGTGCCCGAATGGCCAGCCTGTCCAGAAAGCTCCAAAAGCGTATTTTTGCATCACGGGCCCTAATATTCCACCTGCTATTGTGAGGCAAATCACGGTTACGATTCCCCACGAATAGGTATTCTTTCCTTTGAAAATGGCACTTAAACCTGTCCGAGTTGAAAAGAGGAATGCGCCGAAGATTAAAATAATATGTGGTAGCAATACCCAAAGTGGAACAGGGCCTTTATAACGGATAACAGTTGGTTCAGGTTTAATATAAACTCCATTGATATCAGTGTCAGTGTATAGTTTGATTTGATACGATACCTTCCCAGCAGGTGCCTGATGTGGGACCATCCCAATTAATGTGTCACCTGACCTTATCATCTCTACAACGCTTAAGGTATCATGACTTTTAAACCGTTTAAATTCAAATTTGCCTTTAATCAGGTTGCCCGGAGCCATAACTCTCACTTCCTGGTCGCCTGCAGCATCTGATGTGCGCAATAATTTATACTTAATTTCGGTGTTGGCATATTGCATATGGCCGCTCACTGGGTAGGTTGGGCCTGTCCAGCGTTGATAAACCAAAAAAAGCATAGTAAATACTACTGCAACTACCCATAATAAAATTGATTTTGTTTTGTGTGACATAGTGTTATTTATTTAATTGAACATATTTTAATAGAAAAAAATTTTAGGAAAAAGACAAATTCAAGTGTCAAGTCCCAAGCCCCTAGTAGCATAACCCAATTTTAAAACTCCAAATTCAGAAAGAATAAAAAGTGAAAAGCTAGTGTTATGTATACTAAAGCGTTTAGCATTATTGGACCGTTTAATCCTGATACCCAAAAATCTTTCCTCGCTTAGATTTTGAAGTTTGTAATTTGCAACTTTAGACTTTCCCTTAATCTTCATGAAACTCATAATTAATTATTGAGATTAGAATGATAAGGTTTATTTGACATATTCCTGATGGCAACAAGGCTTCCCCTCCATTGAATTTGTAATTTGGGCCTAAGGCCATGGTTCATATTGCTGTTCATCAATTAAGTATTGAACTTAAAAATGTCGAATTTCATAATTCCTGATTTCTGCAGCCAATAGGAGAAACAAGTTCCTATAACGCCCATACCATAGCTTAAGCTTCGGGTGAAATTAATTGACGATGCTTCTTCGAAATACTTGGTGGGGCAGGTGATTTCTGCAATTTCGTATCCAGCATTGAATATTTGTACAAGCATTTGATTATCGAACACAAAATTGTCGGAATTGGCCTCATAATTTATCTTACGTAACACTTCGGCCGAAAAAGCACGATAGCCCGTGTGATATTCAGAAAGTTTTTGGCCTAGCATCAGATTTTGTATAAGAGTAAGTATGCGGTTAAATATGTATTTATACAATGGCATTCCACCTTTTAGTGCTCCGTTTCCGAGTATGCGTGAAGCAATGGCCACAGGATATACGCCTGAAGCTATTAGACTTGCCAAAGATGGTATTAGCTTGGGAGTATACTGATAATCGGGATGCAACATAATTATAATATCGGCACCTAAGGAAAGGGCTTTATCGTAACATGTTTTCTGATTACCTCCGTAGCCTTTATTTTTCTGATGTATAATTATGTTCCTAATTCCCAGATTTTTGGCTACTTCGGTAGTTTCGTCAGAACTAGCATCGTCCACTAAAACCACTTCATCAACAATATCGAAAGGAATCTCGCGATAAGTTGCTTCGAGGGTTGCTGCAGCATTATAGGCCGGCAGAACTACTATTATTTTCTTTTGATTGAGCAAAAATTAGTTTTTAAAGAGCAAATGTAGAAAAAATAATGATAATAAGCATAATTGAATCTATATTGAAAAACTAAATTTCAAAAGCGGCATTGTTCGGCTTGCTTTTTTAATTTCAACTATTTAGTTTTATTATTAACAAAATCAGCTTTTAGAGATATTCCTATAAGATATTTTTAAGTAGAATTGTTTTCGTTTTTGTATTAGCACCTTAAATAGACCTCCTTAAAAAGTCAGCTAGCCAATTTGAATGTTTATCTTTCTCTTTAAAATATTTTCAGCCTTAATACCTCTGTAATACATCAAACTTAAATGCAAATTATGCAAGCCTGATTTAAAACTATTTGAAATATAATTAATTGCATGCTTAACTGCAGCATCAACAAATTTCTAAAATGCCTAACTTCTTGAAAAGCTAGACTTCTTTTGTCATTTTCTTCGGGAATAGGGTAATAATATTCGGGAATAAAATGATTTTCTTTGGAAGTAAAATGACTAAATTCGGGAAGCGAATGATTTTCTTCGGGAATAAAATGATTTTCTTCGGCAAGCGGATAACAATATTCGGGAATAAAATGATTTTCTTCGGGAATAAAATGACTAAATTCGGGAAGCGAATGATTTTTTTCGGGAATAAAATGACTAAATTCGGGAATCGAATGACTTGAGATTGGCAGTATCCCATAAAGTGTGTAAGTTAGAAAAGTTATGCTGAAAATATCTTGATATTTAAAATAGCCTCTTCTTGTTATGACAAAACAATATCCTGCTTTTTGTTCTTCGTAAAACAAAGGGCAGCCCTATGGCTTATGCGCCCCACTAAGCTCCGATACAGAAGAATATTCATGTTGCTATTTCATGATTCAAAGATACAAAATTCTTTTCAGATACTAAAAACATATATTGATAAAAAGATATTTCTGCTGATAATAATATCTAATTACAAATTCTGTTGACTAGAAATAATTTTTGCATAACATTCTATAAGGATTTCTGATTAATGGGGGGGCAGACCAATTACTAAAATCTTGTTTTTAACATTATGCCTAGATATTTAATCTTTGTGGATCCCAAAAGAAAAGTATGTAATTGCTAATCTAAAAACCTTTCCCTTATATCTAATTAAATCACCATAGCCTGCAGAACTTGGTTTAAATAAAAAAGGCTAATCTTTCAATTAGCCTTTTTAAGATCAGAAGATTGATTCTATTTGAAAACTTTTTTAGCAAGGAAATTTCCGAGAGCATAACCAGCGCTTGAGAAAGTTTCGGCAATTCTGCCACCGGTATCAAAATCATATCCACCAAAGCTAGTGAAAGGTGGGCAATTATCGATAGTCATAAAAGCAATTTCTTTTTGAGTGTTATCAACAATAGTAACAGCCACGTCAAGATAAGCATTTTGTCTCGAGATACCAATATTATAACCTGGTTCAATCGAAACAATTTTAACTATTAGCGTATAAGTAGCTCCACTTGCATTTTGCAAAGCTTTAACTTTAAATTTATCGAGAGCTTTATTCAAGGTATACTCAAACTTAGGATGATATTTGGCATTACGATCTTCAACCCATTTAGCAGCCCATGTTTCACCGTCTTTAGCTTTCGATTTGTTTCTTTCAGCTACTTTTTCTTTAACATACACTTGTTCGTCTTTTTTACCAACTGTCATGCCTTCGTAGGTATACTGAATGTTCAACTCCGTTTGACCCTTAAGCACAGTGGCATTGCCACTTACAAGCTTAACTTTTTGTGCTTCTGCATTGGGAATAAAAAAATACACCAATGCCATAATGATTAGATACTTTAGTTTTTTCATAAAAAAAGGTTTTAGTTAATTATGCTTACAAATTTAATACAGAAAAGCATACGACAGAGAAAAAAATAAACATTTGTCGCAAAATAATATTTATTGCTATAATCGTTTAATAGTTTCGACCCAAATAATAGTTGAGTTTTTGCTCCGATAAGTACTCTCTCAGTTGATTGGAAACATCATCGACAATACCACTCATTAAGCATTTATTAAAAGGACAAATTTGCTTGTCAACAGGGCAACCTCCTTGATGAATGGGCCCTTCAATCGATTCATATATCTCAAGCAAGCTAATATCTTCGGCAAGTTTGTTCAATTCGAACCCACCCGATGGACCACGTGTTGATTTTACTAAATTATCTTTTGCGAGCCTTTGCATCACTTTCGATAAATGGTTTTTTGATGAACCGGTTGTATGCGCTATGGATAAAACATTAACAATTTTTGGCGCACGTGCAATAATAACCATAGCATGAATTGCTAAGGATGCAGCTTCTGAAAAATGAACAATCTTCGACATTAGATAATAATGGGGTTTTGGTTAAAAATCATGCAAATTTAAAATTATTTTTAAATGATTAGGTGGTTTAATGCCTGATAATAGATGTTTTCTTTCGATATTAAGTAAAATCCCAAATCATAAATCGGCAAATCATAAATACAGTGAATTCAAAACTCTCTAATATTCAAGTATAAAGCGAATGTTAAACAGAAATAACATTGCATCGAACCTGAACCCTTTTACACCTAATTATTTATTTTTGTAAATTGTTTTATTGATTAGAATGAATATTATTTTTGTGATGAAATTCAATTATAAAACTTCACTCAAATTGGGAAAACATATTTTTAGTGCCAACAGATGGGTAACCCGCGAAGTTTCAATAGGGAATAGTCCTATTGGCGGTAAAAACCCAATACGAATTCAATCCATGACCAACACCCCAACAATGGATACCATAGCCACCGTAAAACAGTCCATTAAAATGATTGAAGCGGGCTGCGAGTATGTTCGAATAACAACTCCTACTATCAAGGACGCAGAAAATCTCATCAATATAAAAAATGAATTGCGAAAAGCAGGCTTCGATACTCCAATAATTGCAGATGTTCATTTTAACCGAAAAGTGGCTGAACTAGCTGCTCGTATTGTCGAGAAAGTAAGAATAAACCCAGGGAACTATATTGATAATAAAGAAACTAAGAAGATTAGCTATTCGGATGCAGAATATAATGTAGAGATGGAGAAAATAGCCGAAAATATATATCCCTTATTAAAAGTATGCAAAGAATATGGAACCGCGATTCGTATAGGAACCAACCATGGTTCATTATCTGATAGAATATTAAATCGTTATGGAGATACTGCTGTTGGTATGACGGCTTCTGCAATGGAGTTTCTAAGAATTTGCAAACAACAGAATTTCAACAACCTAATTGTATCCATGAAATCGAGTCGAATACAAATGATGGTATATTCTACCCGTTTGTTAGTCGAAAAAATGATTTCTGAAGGAATGAATTATCCAATACATCTTGGCGTAACCGAAGCAGGGGATGGCGAAGATGGAAGAATTAAATCTGCCGCAGGCATTGGAACTCTACTTGCCGAGGGTATTGGCGACACCATTAGGGTTTCTCTCACCGAATCACCCGAATTTGAAATACCTGTAGCCCAAAAATTGATTAGTAAATATAATACTGCTAAATCTGTATATTTCAATTCGTTTCCACAACCATTAAAAACATCATACGAGAAAAGAAAGACCAATGATTTAGGTCTTATCGGTGGGAAAATGAAACCGATTGTCATAGGAACGCTTGCTGAACTAAAGGTGAATTCCCAATTAAAGCCTGATATATATTATGTTGATAAAAAATCAAATCCTGCTAAAATCAAAGAACCATGTTTGGTTGATTTTTCAAATTGGGATGGGACACTCGATGCTATTCCACTATTTAGAACTGACGAATGGCTAGAGGAAATGGTCTTGCCAGAGGTTCTTCATTTTCTTATAATTGATGCTGATAAATTCAATTCATCTCCAAACCCTTCAATAGTTGAAAAACTTCAACATCATAACAATTGTGTAGTTGTCCTCGAATCAAAAGAGGCAGATTTTCTTTCTGCATATCGTAAAATAGAAAACGCCTATACCTCTTTTAAGTTGGAAGTTTATCAACCCATAATCTTTAAAATTCATCAATCTCAAAAAGATGATGAAAAGTTTATGATGGAAGTCTCTGCAGGAATTTCATCATTATTAATCGATGGATTTGGCGATGGAATTTGGTTAACAGGAATGAGTAATAAAGATTATGTTTCTCTTTCGTATAACATTCTTCAAGCAAATCATTTGCGGTTCAGTAAAACTGAATTTATTGCATGTCCGAGTTGCGGCAGAACACAGTATAATATAACCGAAGTGCTTCAGCAGGTAAAACAAGGGACCGACCACCTGAAAGGATTGAAAATAGCCGTTATGGGTTGCATAGTAAATGGCCCAGGCGAAATGGCTGATGCCGATTATGGAGTTGTTGGCTCGCAAAAAGGCAAAGTCAATTTATATAAAGGCAAAGAATTAGTAAGAAAAAATATAGATGAAGAAGAAGCCTTAAATGCATTAATTGAACTAATTACTATTAATGATGATTGGATTCCCCGATAATTTCCCAAGCTGCGTCTAACCATAAGAAAACATCTTCAGTAGCATGCTGACGGTTTTTATCGCTGCGCTTTTCACCTAATCTCACCACAACTGCATCTTTCGAAGGTATAACAAATATATACTGACCCAACAAACCCCTGCAATAAGGAATCTTTGTGTCTTTGTAATTTAAAATCCACCACTGATATCCATAATATGTGACATTTTCATTACTTTCATCTTTTAAAAAATCATCAACTTGCAATGCTTGAGTTAAAAAAGTATCAGAAACTACTTGCAAATCGTTCCACTTCCCATGATTTAATACGAGCTGGCCAATTCGGGCAAAATCAGGGGCATTAGAATTGAAACAGCAAAATGCTTTTTCATTACCGCCTTTTTTATCGAGACTCCAAAGTGCATCATACTTAGCCCCTATTGGCTTCCATAATTTTTCAGAAGCATATTTACTGATAGACATACCACATGCTTTTTCAATAATAAAAGATAATAATTGGGATTCTAAACTTACATAATTAAACATTGTTCCCGGTTTATCTTTAACTTTTAATCCTGTGGAAAGTTTATAGAGATTTTCCCCATAATATGCTTCTGTCGTAATATTAAACAGCGAAGAATAAGCTTCACTAACATCAAAACCAGCACTCATAGTTAGCAGATTTTTAATTGTAATTCCTTTGAGTTCAGGAGTGTTGAACTCTGGCAGGAAATCAACAACAGCCTGATCCACATTTTTGATTTTTCCTTCATCAATTGCTATCCCTATGAGTAGCCCTACAATTGATTTTGCCATTGAAAATGAATTCGACAAAGATTGATTGCTGTATCCATTCCAGTAATCCTCTTGCAATAAGGAATCATGTTGAATTACTACAAAAGCAACACTCTTATAATCAATGAAGTTTTTAATTGCTTTATCAGAAAACTTATGTGTGTTATATTTACTTGATACTTTCCATGGTTGGTAATTCCCAGCTTTAACCGTGTCGTTATCGAATATCTTGTAATCATCGATGTCGGCAGTTTGGTAAATTAGAGCTTTTTGGATATAACGAGGAGCAAATAAATAGGCTAAAAACATCGCGGAAACTAAAATTCCGAGGAAAATAAAAATGATTTTTTTCATGTGATATTAATTATGTTTGAATTTTAAAATGATTAAATATGTTTTCAGATACTTCTTCGGGAGAGATGCTTTTCATACATTCACATTGTGAAGACTTTCGACATTTATTGCATTTATTATCCTTAACAAGATAAGTTGCATTTTGTCCTAAAGGTGCCCAACGGCCTGGATGCATTGGACGAATAGGAGGGTAAAGCCCAAGCGTAAATTTTCCGTAAGCTGAGGCAATATGAAGAGGACCAGTGCTTGCAGCAATCAATCCATCGCATTGATTAATAAAACCCATAAATTCTCTTAGGGAAAAGGCTCCGGTTACATTAATGACTTCATCTAAGGAAAGAATAGGATGATTTTGAAGCAATGCGCCCTCATTATGATTGCCTGTAATAAAAACACGAAAATCCTTTTGTAGTAATTTGGCCAATGCATAAAAGTTTTCCAAACCCCATTCTCTGGCACTTCCTTTAGTGAATGGATGTAAAATTATGTTGGGTTTGGTAAGAGATAATAATCCTGAATGCTTAGCAGAAAGCTTTGGGACCTTAGAAAAACCATAATACTGCCAAATTGATTCTTTTATAGGCAAAGGGTTTTTGATAAATGATTTCAGCAATTGTAAGTTCAACTCTGCCTCATGGAAATTAGAATTCTTGCGGGATAAAGGCACAAGATAATTACAAGTTTTCCAATGCCAAAAACGATTTGTTGTTCCTATCCTTAATGGAATTAAAGCTTGTAAAGCCAAATTAGCGATTTCCTTTTGAGGGAAAACATGTATGATAACATCAGCATTCAATTTTTTAAATGCAAGTATTTGTTCATCTTTTTCTAGAGAAGTAATTGTATCTAATGATATAATTTTATCAACATATTTGGAGCATTCTATTATGGGAATCGTATAATCTTTTCCTATGAAAAAGATTTCGCATGTAGGGAAGTGTTTTTTCAGTAAACCTGCAAGTAATAAGGTTAATACGACATCGCCTATCCCATCTGTGCGGCTGATGATGATTCTTTTTCCGGCAAAAGAAGTAAGTGAAGGCAGCTTCATGAAGTAAAAATATTTTTTACAAATATAGAGTATAATACATAATAAGCGTAAATTTACGGCTTCAAAAATGTAATATTATGATTCGTAAAGCACAAATCGATGAATTTCTTCATAGCCAAAATATTGCTGTTGTTGGCGTTTCACGTAATCCTAAAAAGTTTGGATTCCTAATTTATCAGGCACTTTTAGACAAAGGATACAACTGTTTTCCAATAAATCCCAATATGGATAGTTTGAATGAGAAAACTTGTTTTAAAGACCTATTATCTTTGCCCGATGAAATTGATGCATGTGTTATTGTTACAGGAAAACCAAATACAGATTTAGTTCTAAACCAAGCAATTGAAAAGGGAGTTACGAAAATATGGGTACAACAAACTTCAGAAACACCTTATGTGAAAGAGATTTCAAAGTCTTCAGACCGAAATATTATTTACGGAAAATGCATTCTAATGTTTTTAGAACCTATTACTGGTGCTCATAAATTTCATCGTTTTATAGTGAAATTATTTGGTAAGCTACCAAAGTGAAGAAACCACCGAAGAAAAAGTAATTTTGATTTATGAGTGAAACTATTTTGCAAGTCTAGAGTAGTTTCCATTCATCATGGCTTAATTTAAAAGAAATATAAATTCAATTAATGACAAATAAAATAATTCAAAAAGCTCTTGATTTAGAGTGGATAAATGTTGATGAAGCGCTTGAAATTTATACCAAAACGCCCTTAGCTGAATTAATGCAAGCAGCACATTCTGTTAGGGAAAAGCTTCATCCTGTGAAAAATGTATCGTGGATAATTGACCGTAATGTAAATATTACTAATGTTTGTGTTTCAGGTTGCGAGTTTTGTAACTTTCATAGACCTTTGAATCATTGTGATAGTTTTATTACAACTCAAGGGCAGTATGCTGAGAAGATTAAAGAATTATTTGATTTGGGAGGAAATCAACTTTTGTTGCAAGGAGGCATGCATCCAAAATTAAAATTAATGGATTATGTGAATTTGTTTAGTGAACTTAAGAAGGATTTCCCTGAAGTGAAATTACATGCATTAGGCCCGCCCGAAATTGTTTTTTTAGCAAAGCAAGAAGGACTTACTTATAGTGAAGTGCTCAAACAACTTATGCAGGCCGGGCTAGATAGTTTGCCAGGCGCAGGTGCTGAGATTTTGAATGATAATATTAGAAAAAAGATTTCGAAGGGAAAATGTTCGGCCTTCGACTGGTTTGAAGTAATGAAAGTGGCTCATACCCTAAGGTTGACAACAACTGCCACCATGATGTTTGGGCATATTGAAACCAAAGAGCAACGCATTCAGCAATTGGCGGATATAAGGCAGGTGCAATCGGAAAAGCCTCAAGATGCTAAGGGTTTTATCTCTTTTATTCCATGGACATTTCAATCGGAAAACACTGTACTTGCGAAAAAACATACATTTGACACTGTTTCTGATGAAGAATATATTCGTACCATCGCTATCAGCCGCCTGATGCTGCCTAATGTGCCTAACATTCAGCCTTCGTGGTTGACAGTAGGGAAGCAGATAGCTCAACTTTGTCTTTGGGCAGGGGCTAATGATTTAGGTTCGGTAATGATTGAAGAACATGTGGTTTCGGCTGCAGGGGCCAAGCATCGAATTTCTATTGAAGTGATGAAAGAAGCTATTAAAGAAGCCGGATTTACACCTGTAATGCGGGATCAGCAGTTTAATTTGACGATGATTGAAAATTAAAGTTAGATAGAAATGAAAACGAAAAATGGTGATTTAAAGTTTTTGCTTTATTCATTAACAGCTCCAAAATAATATTACCATAATTTCACTGATTTGGGATAGAAGACAGTATCTCATAAAGTACGTGAGTTAGAAAAGTTATTCTGAAAACATTTTTATATTACGACCTCTTTATTTCTAAATAATACCTCTTTCCCCCCCAAAAGAAATCTCTAATATAAACTAAGCATAGTGTGTTAGAAAAAAATTGCATATTTTTGCAAACGTTAATCAGAAACGTCTTAGAAGATATGTTTGCATTTATTAAAGGAAAACTTGTAGAGAAGAATCCCGCATACGCAGTTATAGATGTGCAAGGAGTGGGTTATATGCTCAACATATCGTTGTATACATATGAGAAACTTAACAATATTGAAAGTTGCAAATTATTTGCTCATTTGATTGTGAAAGAAGACTCGCATACGCTTTATGGCTTTATTGATGAAAATGAAAGAGATATTTTCAGGCATTTAATTTCGGTTTCGGGAATTGGACCAAATACCGCTCGTGTGATGCTTTCGGCCATGAACCCTGATGATATTTGCCAGGCAGTAGCTATGGGAAATGTAAGTCTCTTGCAAGCCATTAAGGGGATTGGAGGTAAAACAGCTCAAAGAATCATTATAGAATTAAAGGATAAATTATCGAAAAAGACCATTTTAAGTGAAAATTATTCGGTTGCATACAATACAATTCAACAAGAAGCGTTATCTGGTTTAGTTATGCTTGGATTTGTCCGACTTGTTGCTGAAAAAGCTATTATGAAAGTGATAAAAAGTGCTGAGGAAAATTTAAGTGTGGAAGAACTCATTAAAAGAGCCTTGAAAATTTTATAAACAAAACCGAATCTACTTGGAGAAACTGATCCTTAATATATTTAAATTCACTTTATTTTCTGCCATTATTTTATTTGTATTTGGTTCGAATGCACGAATTGAAAGAGATTTCAGGCAAGTGAAAAATTTACCCCCTGATAGCATACCTATCGATACCTTTCAGTTGTTAAACAGTGAATTGATTTATCCTTTGATTGAAAAAGATAAAATTTTCACTGGAACCGATAAGGAGCATCCTTTCTATATGGAAGATCCAAAGAATATAAAAACCAATATAGAATATGAACCCCAAAGTCGTGAATATAAATTTACTGAAAAGATAGGCGAAACCCCTTATGGTCCTTCTAATACCATGTCGTTTAACGAATTTCAAAAATTCGATATGGATAAGGAATTGCAAAAGTATTGGCGTGAACGTGCAAAAAATTCTGGATTTGGTTCGAGAAACTCTATAATTCCTAAATTAAATTTTGGCGGAGAATTGCTCGACAAAATATTTGGAAATACTTCAATTGATATCCGCCCTTCAGGTTCTGCCGAATTGATTTTTGGGGTTATTTATAATAAACGCGACGATCCGGCAATATCTGTAAAACAACGAAGTACAACCAATTTCGATTTTCAAATGAAAATTCAAATGAGTGTTGATGCAAATATTGGTGATAAAATTAAATTTAAAACCAATTATAATACTGAAGCCACCTTTGATTTTGAAAATAAAATCAAATTGAAATACGAAGGCAAGGAAGATGAAATTATCAAACTCATCGAAGCAGGTGATGTTAGTATGCCACTGAATAGTCAATTGATACCTGGTAGTCAAGCTCTTTTTGGATTAAAAACCAAGCTTCAATTTGGAAAGACAACAGTTACAGCTGTGTATTCTGAACAAAAGAGTCAGACCTCAAGCATAACTGTAGCTGGTGGTGCACAAACCAGTTCTTATGCCTTTAAAGCTGATCAATATGAAGAAAGTAAGCATTATTTTACTTCTCAATATTTCTACAATCATTATAATCGGTTTTTAAATCGCATACCCTTAATTTCTTCTCCGGTAAATATCGTTAAAATTGAAGTTTGGAAAACCAATATAGGTGCTGCTACAACTGATAACAGAAACATTATTGCTTTTACAGATGTTGGCGAATTTATTCCTGCAAATACCTATTTCCAACCGAATTTTGCTTTCCCTCACGGATATGATTCCTTGCCTGACAAGAATGCTAATAATATGTTTTTGGCAAACAATATTAATAAAATTGATTCTTCTCAAGTACGGAATATTAATACAGTAAGCAGTTATCTTTCAGGAAAAGGTCTTATTGCAGGTCAGGATTATGAAAAGGTAGAACTTGCCCGTAAGCTGACCCCTCAGGAATACACTTACAATTCGAAATTAGGATTTATTTCCTTAAACACATCTCTTAATCCTGATCAGGTTTTGGCTGTTGCTTATCAATTCCAAATTATTGGAGACACAACTGTATATCAGGTAGGAGAATTTTCAAACGAAGTGAATGCCCCCAATTCAATTATAGTAAAGTTGGTAAAGAGTTCATCCCTCAACACTCAATCTTCCTTATGGAAATTGATGATGAAGAATGTATATTCTTTAGGGGCATATCAGGTGAATAAAGAAGATTTTCGTCTGAATGTTTTATATTCTGGCGATAATAGTGGTGTTCCTAATGGATTTTTTACTGAAGGTCCTAAACAAGGAATCCCTTTAATCAAACTCATGGGTTTAGATCGCTTAAACACACAATTAGATCCGGAACCTGACGGAATATTCGATTTTATTGATCAGGCTGCAACTAACGGAGGAACGATACAGGCTTCAAACGGAAGAATCTTTTTCCCAACGGTTGAACCTTTTGGTAAAGATATGCGTGCCCTGTTTTGTAAGGATTGTCCTGATACAACATTTGCAAATAAGTATGCTTACGATTCCCTCTATACATTGACAAAAACTGGAGCACAACAATTTCCTGACAAAAACAAATATATACTCGAGGGTTTTTATAAGTCTGCTTCTGGTTCCGAAATTTCTATTGGAATGGGTAATATTCCTCAAGGATCGGTTAGAGTTTCAGTTGGAGGTATTGTTCTAACAGAAAATGTTGATTACACTGTCGATTATACAATGGGTAGAGTTCGTATAATAAATGAAGGAATATTAAACTCAGGTACACCTATTAATATTTCGACTGAGAGTAATACTTTAATGAATTTTCAAACCAAGCGCTTTATTGGTGCTCACGTTAACTATGAATTCAATAAAGATTTTAATATTGGTGCTACCATTTTAAATCTTCGCGAAAAACCTATAACTCAAAAGGTGAATTTTGGTGACGAACCAATTAATAATACAATTTGGGGATTAGATTTAGCTTATCAAACCGATTCGAGATTTATTACCAAATTGGTTGACTTCTTACCTTTGATTCAAACAAAGGCCCCTTCAAAAATCAATTTTTATGGTGAGTTCGCTCAATTTATCCCAGGGCATTCAAGTGCCATCGGAACTTCAGGGACATCTTATATTGATGACTTTGAAGGAACAAAATCTTCTATTGATTTAAAGAATATTGCTACTTGGAATCTTGCAAGTACTCCTTTGGGACAATCTACATTGTTTCCTGAAGCTACCACGGGAACACTTGCTTATGGATTTAACAGAGCAAAACTAGCTTGGTATGTAATTGATCCCTTGTTTTACCGTTCGGGAAGCGAAAAGCCTTCAAATATCACTAGCGATGACCAATCGAAACCCTATGCCCGTGAAATATTAGAGAATGAAATATTTCCAAACAAACAAGCACCAAATGGTCAACCTACCAATATTGCCGTATTAAATCTTGCTTATTATCCCTCCGAAAGAGGTCCCTATAATTATGATGTAAACACAACTCCTTTTTCAGCTGGTTTAAATGCCGATGGAACTCTGAAGAATCCTGAAACCCGTTGGGGTGGGATTATGCGAAAAATTGAGACAACCGATTTTGATGCTACTAACGTTGAATATATTGAGTTTTGGATGATGGATCCATTTATCACGGTTCCAAATCATACAGGGGGAAAATTGTATTTCAATTTGGGTGATATTTCTGAAGATATCTTAAGAGACGGTAGAAAAAGCTTTGAAAATGGTTTGCCAACAACGGCTACAATTACAAATGTCGATACTACGATATGGGGAATAGTGCCTACTCTACAGCCAGTTGTAAATGCTTTTGATAATGACCCGGCTGCCCGTCCATTTCAAGATGTGGGTTATGATGGATTAAGAGATTCTTACGAACAAGCTTTTTTCTCGGGATATGTACAAAATATCGCTACTACGCTTGGCCCAACTTCTCAGGCTTATATTGATGCTTCAAATGACCCTTCTGCTGATGACTTTCATTATTTCAGAGGCACTGATTTAGACAATGCCGATGTGAAAATACTTGACCGTTATAAATTATTTAATGGTCCTGATGGAAATTCAACCACACCTCAAGAACTAGGAACTACGCTTCCTAACGTGGAAGATATTAATAACGACAATACATTAAGCGAAGAAGAAAAATATTATCAATACCATATCGATCTGAAACCTGATAAAATGGTTGTTGGTGAGAATTATATTACGGATATGTATGAAGCAACTGGTGTTCCTTTAGCTAATGGTTCAACTGCCAATTGTAAATGGTATCAGTTTAAAATTCCTGTTCGTAGTCCCGAAAAGGTAATTGGACAAATCAACGGATTTCAATCGGTTCGTTTCTTGCGTATGTTTTTAAGTAATTTCTCGCAAGAAGTAGTTTGTCGTTTTGCAACTTTTGAATTGGTAAAGAGCGACTGGAGAAAATATACCAACGATTTATTATCTCCTGGAGACTATGTGCCTGGAGGACCTGCGGCAGATACGAAGTTTGAATTATCAGCTGTTAGCATTGAAGAAAATGGAGCAAGAATTCCTATTCCTTATGTTTTGCCTCCTGATATTAATAGAGAAATCAATTCGGCTACCACCAACCTTCAACAACTCAATGAGCAATCACTTGTAATGAGGGTGTATGATTTATTGGATGGCGATGCCAGAGCTTGTTATAAAACTACCACCTTTGATTTAAGACAGTTCAAGAAATTGAAAATGTATGTGCATGCTGAAAAATTGAAAGCAAGCGAAAATATGTATACTGGTGATTTAAGTTTATTTATTCGTTTGGGTTCCGATTTCACCCAGAACTATTATGAATATGAACTCCCTCTTGCTTTCACCACTTGGGGAACTCCTGCAACTGACGATCGCTCAATTTGGCCCGATCAAAATCAATTGGAGATTGAATTGCAAAAGTTTATTGATGCAAAACAAAATCGGAATATCGATTTCCGTAATAGCGTTGCAGGCGTGTCAATTTCAAATCCTTATATTGTTCCTGATGGTAGCAACCGAATCACTGTTATGGGTGCTCCTAATATAGCTGATGTCAGAACCATCATGATAGGTATTAGAAATCCGAAAAAGAAGGCTTTGGGCGATAATGATGATATGCTTCCTAAATCTGCTGAAATTTGGGTGAACGAATTAAGACTAACCGATTTTAATGAGTATGGGGGATGGGCCGCAACTGCACGTATACGCACCAATCTCGCTGATCTTGGAGATTTACAGGTTGCAGGACAGATTAGCACACCAGGTTTTGGTAGTCTTGAAAAAAAGATAAATGAAAGACAAAAAGAACAAATCACACAGTTTGACATTGCTACCAATCTTGAACTAGGCAAATTTTTAGGGGCAAAATCAGGTGTTCGTATTCCAATGCATTACGATTATTCGAACATTACCAACAAACCTTTATACAATCCCCTCAATCCTGATACTAAACTTCAATCCGATCTTGATTCTTATGACAATAGTCTTCAAAGCGATTCAATAAAAAACATTGTAAACGACGTTACAATTCGGAAAAATATTAATTTCATGAATATGAGAAAGGATAGGACCGGCTCTTCAAACAAGGTTCATCTTTGGGATGTAGAAAACTTTGATTTATCGTACGCCTATTCTGAAATTAGTCACAGAAACATCGATATTGAATACGACACTAAGAAGAAACACGTTGGTGGTTTGGGCTACAACTTTTCAATGAATCCTAAGAATGTTCGACCTTTTAGTAAGTTTAAATTCTTAAAAAGTAAATCTTTAGCCGCCGTAAAAGACTTTAATTTCTATTATGCACCACGTACCCTTGGTTTCCGTACCGACATTAACCGGGAATTTTCTGAAAAACTCCTGCGTGCTAAAAGTATTGGGAATGTTATTATAGATCCAAGTTATATTAAAATCTTCGAGTGGAATAGGTTTTATACTCTTAAATATGACCTAACTCAATCGCTTAAAATTGATTATTCAGCGACATCTAATGCCCGTATTGATGAGCCTCCTGGTAAAATTGATACCAAAACAAAACAAGATTCGATATTCAATAATATTCTTGGCTTTGGTCGTATGACTCGTTACAATCAGAATATTGATATCAATTATACTATTCCTATTAATAAAATCCCTATTCTTAATTGGGTGTCGGTTAATGCTAAATACGGTGGCACTTATCGTTGGGAGGCTTCTCCTTTGTCGTTAAAGGAAATGGGAAATACTATTGAGAACTCGAATACAAAGCAAGTGAACGCTAATCTTAATTTTGTTAACCTATATAATAAAATAGATTATCTCAAAAAGATTAACTCAGGGCAGTCAACTTCTACCAAGAAGGAAACAATTCCTGTTAAAAACGCCAAAGGCATTGTAATTAAATCGTCGGCTAAATCACCTAAAACTGGGAAGAATTTAGATTCGACAGAAGTTGTTGAAACCCCTAACTATTTGAAAATAATTCTTGATAATACTTTACGTTTAATTATGAGTGCCCGTTCGGCATCCGTTAATTATTCAATTAATGAAGGTATACTCTTGCCTGGTTTTACAAAATCACCTGTTATGGTTGGGCAGGATTTTGGCTCAGGTGCTCCGGGTTTGGATTTTGTTTTTGGTGGACAAAGGAACATCAGACCCGACGCAGTAATGAATAATTGGCTTACTACAGACACGCTGATGAACTATCCTTATCTGACCAAGAAGTCTGAAGTGTTGAATTTCCGTGCCACATTGGAACCTTTGCCCGATTTTAAAATTGAGCTGACTGCCAATAGGAATTATACTGAAATGCATCAGGAATATTATAAATATAATAGTGTAAGCAATCAATTCGCTCAATATTCACCCACCACTACTGGTAACTTCAGCATGTCGTTTATGATGATTGGAACTTCCTTTACGGATGTTACCAATAAAGAAAACTCCAGTATATTATTTGAGCGTTTTAAAGATTATAGAATGGAAATTGCCAATAGATTAGCCAGTGCTAATCCCAATTGGGATGGAACCCGAAACGACACAACTAATTTCCCAATGGGATATGGTGCAACATCTCAGGATGTGCTCATCCCTGCTTTTTTAGCAGCTTATGCCGGGAAAAATGCCTCTAAGGTCTCTCTGAAAGCTTTTCCAACTCTGCCTTTACCCAATTGGAGAATTACTTATACTGGCCTTTCTAAAATTAAAATGATAAAGAAGTGGTTTTCCTCTATTACACTTTCGCATGGATATACTTCATCATATAGTGTTGGTTCTTTTATTACTAATATTAGATATCAAGCCGATGCTGATGGATATCAATACGTGAAAGATGTTTTGGGGAATTATCTTCCATCTAAAGAAATCGGAATGATTTTGATTACGGAGCAATTTTCGCCCTTAATCAGTATTGACATGACATGGAAGAACAGCTTACTAACTAAGTTCGAATACAAGAAGTCGAGAAACTACTCTTTGAGCTTCTCAAACAATCAGCTAACCGATGTTACCAGTTCTGAATTTGTAATTGGATTGGGTTACAGAATTAAAAATATAGAGTATATTTTCCGTGCTATTGGCTTAAGTTCAAGTAAAGGGAAAAAGCAAAAGAGCGATTTGAATATAAAAGCTGATTTCTCGGTAAGAGACAATCGCACCGTACTTCGTAAGATAGTTGAAGCCGTCGACCAAATCTCTTCGGGGCAAACGTTAACCTCTATTAATGTCTCTGCTGAATATCAAATTAGTCAGAAAGTCACTGCTAAATTGTTTTTCGACGATAGGATTAACACTCCTTATGTCTCATCACAATTCCCTATTACTAATATGAATACGGGTATTAGCATTAAGTTTACTTTATAAAAATTATTTTTTTAAGATTGCGTCCTAATCGATAAAAACGGGAGGAGGTGCTCTGTTTACTCAAATATCTTTGAGGTTATAAATCAAAAAGGGACAGATTAGCATCAAAACACTTATTATCAGAAGTTACTTTTAGATTCAGCACAGAAGGAGTGAAGGTGGGTTTTGTTTAAGCGAATATGTTTTCGTAAAGCTTTTTATGGAAATTAGCCGTTTATTTTCTTTTTTTATTTCATGTATATCAAGAAAAGAAAACATATCGATTTTTAATTTGCTGATATTCAACAATATTCAAATTTTCTAAGTCAAAATTTGCAATTTGCCCGACCAAATTTGCAATTTGCCCGACCAAATTGACAATTTGCCCGACCAAATTTGCAATTTGCCTGACCAAATTTGCAATTTGCTTGACCAAATTATAAATTTAGGGAATTTTCCATAAAATGGGTAAATATAAATTTGGATAAACCCAATTTATTATTCGTAGCATGGAATAAATTTTTAAGGTGAGGAAAATAAACTAGCTTAATATTAGCTTAATATGAAAGAGATCAACTAATACTGCTCCAATTTCCACTTGTTTTTTCAATTTCCTGCAAATGCCACAGCAAGGGTTTATTTTCAAAGTTTTCGAGTTCTGGGTCATTTTCAATAATTTGAGAAGCTGAATCTCTTGCTAATTTAATGATTTGTTCATCTTTTACTAAATTAGCTATTTTCAAATTAATCATACCGCTTTGCATAAGGCCAGCCATATCTCCGGGCCCCCTCAATTGTAAATCAACTTCGGCAACTTCAAATCCATTGTTAGTTCTAACTAAAGTCTCAATTCTTTTTTTACCCTCTTCGGTCAATTTATAGCTTGTCATCAGAATGCAATAGGATTGCTCCGAACCACGTCCTACTCGCCCCCTGAGTTGATGAAGTTGCGAAAGGCCAAAGCGTTCCGCATTTTCAACTATCATGATGCTTGCGTTCGGAATGTCGACTCCTACTTCAATTACCGTTGTTGCAACCATGATTTGAGTTTCGTTTCTGACAAAACGTTGCATTTCGAAATCCTTTACCTCTGCTGAGAGCCTCCCATGCACCATACTGATGGCGAATTCGGGCAAAGGGAAGTCACGACTCAAACTTTCATAGCCATCGTTTAAATGCAGCAAATCGAGTTTCTCCGACTCTTCGATAAGAGGATACACCACATACACCTGTCTGCCTAATTTAATTTGGCTTCTAATAAAGCCCAAAACTTTTAATCGGGCATTATCAAAATAATGCAAGGTTTTAATCGCCTTCCTTCCCGGAGGCAACTCGTCAATAATACTTATATCCAAATCACCATACACTGTCATCGCCAAAGTCCTTGGAATAGGGGTGGCTGTCATAACAAGCACATGAGGAAAAACTTCATTTTTATTCCACATTTTTGCTCTTTGGGCCACCCCAAACCTATGTTGTTCATCGATTACCACTAAGCCTAAATTTTTAAACTGAACAGAGTCTTCAATAAGAGCATGTGTTCCGATTAATATGTCGATCTCCCCATTTTGTAGCGCTTCCAGCAAAATTTTACGTTTTTTTCCTTTAACAGTACCTGTAAGTAAATCAATACGTATGCCCATTTCATTAAGAAATCGAGTAAGGGTTTTTAAATGCTGTTGAGCTAATATTTCGGTAGGCGCCATTAGGCAAACTTGAAAATTATTATCCATCGCAATCAACATACACATTAAGGCAACAAGCGTCTTTCCACTTCCAACATCCCCTTGAAGTAGACGGTTCATTTGCTTGCCACTACCCATATCAGCTCTTATCTCTTTAATCACTTTTTTCTGAGCGCCAGTGAGTTCAAACGGTAGAAACTTAGAATAAAATAAATTGAAATATTCACCAACTTTTGAAAAGATAAAGCCTTTATTTTTCCGAATTCGAATGTATTTACTTTTAAAAAGTTGAATTTGAATGAAGAAAAGCTCTTCAAATTTCAAACGAAGAACGGCTTTCGAAAGTTTTTCGAAATTATCAGGGAAATGAATTTGACTAATTGCACTTTCTCTATCGATTAGATGATGTTCTACTCGAAGAGGCTGAGGTAAGTTCTCAGGAATATTTCCTGCACATAGGTTCAGTAAAGTAAAAGTCAACCGACTGATTCCTTTACTATCAAGACCTTTAGCTTTAGCTTTTTCAGTACTGCTGTAAAAAGGATAGAATTTCACCGTTTGCACAACGACATCTTCGCTACTCACTTCTATTTCAGGGTGCACAAAATTGAATTTATTGTTGAATAAAGACGGTTTACCAAAAATAGTGTATTCAGTACCTACATGTATTTTATCTTTAACCCAATTGACACCCTTAAACCAAACGAGCTCAATTTCACCGGTTTCGTCAACAAGTTTTGCTATGAAACGCTTACCATGTTTTTCGCCCAATTCACCAACCCACTGAATAATTCCTTTTATTTGAACCCAAGATGCATCGTCTCTGATTTCATTTATGGTATTGAACTTCGTTTTATCAATATAGCGAAAGGGATAATGAGTTAGCAAATCAGAGTAATTGTATATACCTAATTCTTTCTTAAGTATCTCGGCCCTTGCAGGTCCGACTCCTTTTAGAAACTCAATAGAAGTTTGAAGAAAATTAAAATGGCTCATTTATGTACAGTCAAAAACAAAAAAACTCCCTGAATTTACCATACAGGGAGTTCTTTTAAGTCTTTAGATTTTAGTATTCCCAAAGATCGTGTTCAAATTTAAAGATATTGTCTTTAATTTTTTCAGCTTCTAATAAAGCGTCCATACCTAGAAGATATTCATTTATTGAACGATCATAAACGTTAGATTCTTTAATAACATAGCTGCCAAACATTCTTTTCCAGAATAAATCATCGAAGCTAAAACGTGCCGCATCATTATATCTATTATACACTTCCTGATGAGCTAAAATGTTTCTTAGCTCAGGGAAGTAGAACCAGCAAATAGCCTTAACACCTCTATCTTCACCTTTTTCATCTTTAGAAGCAACCATTGGGCAGAGACCAACAATACGAACATCTAAAACAGAACGTTGTTTATCAATAAACCAATCTTCTTTAAGCTTAAATTGCTTAATATCCATTGGATTAAAAGTAATAGCAATAACAGTATCATAAGTATCATAAGGAGGCTCAGTGCGCGTAAGCTGTTGAGTATCCTGTCTGTTAAGATTTTGTTCTATTTGCTGATACGTTAGAGGTTGTAGAAATTCATCCGTTCCACCAATTGGAGCATCATAAGCGGTAATTGCACCTTCTTTGAGAGCATCCAAAAGTATGGTAATTAAACTTCTCCAATTATTATGTGGTTTTTCAGGGTAATAAAGAGGATGGTTGATTTTTTCTTTTAAATCAATAACTCTCCAAATTCTTTTTTCCCACATTACGTCAGCTTCCCTGACGTCAACATAGGGTACGGATTTATGATTCTGAACATTAATTTTATCGTAAACTCCGTCCCTTGGGGGAGCATCAAACACTTGTTGTTGCGCATAGGAAGAACCTAAACCAAACAACATGAATACGAGTACATTAAACAAAACATTTTTCATGGTAACCTCCATTAATTATTATTAATTAAGTCTTAAACTGATAGGAGACAATTTACGTGTTCCATCAGGACCTTGTGCAGATATATTTTCAAACCAAATTTTTTGTCCGCGGCTTGCTGATTTAATAGCACTAATAACCTCAGATGTAAATTTATTTCCTTTAATAATTTTTTCAGATACTTCACCACCTTTGCTAATAACAAACGAATAGGAAGTAATGATAAAGTTTAATTGAAATTCGAAATCCTGTGGCATTTGTGGAATGATACCACCAGATGCAGCTAGCTTATCTTTAGAAATTACACCTTCGGAAATACCACCAACCATAGCTGTTGGGCTAGGAACTCGTTTAATACGAAATTCTGATTTACCCATTGGTTTAACAGTACCACCGAAATCAGCAGAAATGTTAACCATAGCTTTTTGACCAGGAGTAGTAACTTTTACAACATATTTTCCTTTGCCTTTTGGGGTCAAGGTTCCATTAGTCATATTGGCTCTTATTTTTTCAAAAGGAA
Source organism: uncultured bacterium (assembly GCA_903922465.1). Lineage (GTDB taxonomy): Bacteria > Bacteroidota > Bacteroidia > Bacteroidales > CAIXTV01 > CAIXTV01. The sequence goes on along the minus strand of CAIXTV010000054.1, from coordinate 31,496 downwards.
CACCAGGTACAGAGATAGTAACAGGGTTTTCAACTCCAACATAAAATACATTCATAGCATCAGCCGCAACAGTTGCAGAAGGTCTGCCAACAATATATTCTTCTTGAAAAGGATATGAAAGGATTCCACCTGAAGGTGATTTCACATTAATTAATCCACCAAATTTCTGAAGACCTTCAGCACCAGCAGGTATTTTTAATTTACCAATCCCTTCAACTGCTTCAACTGTACGTGCACCTCCTAGTATTTTATTAGTAGAAGTATCAACGCCCGAACCGATTAAAACCTCAGGATTTTGTTTAGTATCTAAAGCTGCAACAAAAATATCTGCTTCGTAATTATCACCAACTAATACATAGCTTGATTTAGGAACAACCTTAGCCATGATTTTATCAAATTTAAAGTCTGCTGCACTAACAGATGTATATAGTTGAGATATAATGTCGAATTCAACATTCTTAACTTCAGCTACTAGTTTATTTAAAATGGTTACTGTTGCAGCCATAATGGTATGATAAAAATGGTGCATTTCCCAGTTTTGAACTTTACCATCAGCATCCTCATAAGGCCCTTCAGTTTTTAAACCTAATGATTTGCTGTAGTGGTCTTGCACTTTAATGTCCAATAAAGCTATCATTTTGGTTCTAAAATCATTGATTTTGTTTTTCAATTCTAATGATTTACCCTTAGACCCATCTTGTGAATCACCAATAAAATAGTTAGTTGGATCATCATAGTTGTCTTTCCTATTTACTTTCTTTAAGGGAAAAGTCTTAGCTTCTTCTTTAGGAATATCTTGAACTTTAGCAATGAGTTCAGCTTTAATGTCATAAATGTAGTCAATTAAATCTTTCGATATTTTCTTGGCTTCCATTGCTTTCTTATAATAAGGTCCTACTTTACCAGGAGCTTCAGAATTAGCTTTATCGAAATTAGCGTAACTATTATTAATTTTTTTTGTGAAGTTTTCATTAGTAACTTCCATGGTTTCGTTAACTGTCACAAAAGCTTCTAATACTTCTTTTGAAACATTAAGTGCTAATAGCGCAGTTAAAACCAAGTACATCATCGAGATCATTCGTTGTCTCGGGGTTTCCGGACAATTAGTTGCACCCATATTGTTATGTTGATTTAGTTATGATTACTTAAGTTTTTTGAATTAACGAGTTACGTTCATCGCGGCAAGCATATTGCCATAAACGCTATTTAATGCGGAAACATTTTTGGTTAACATTTCTACTTGGTCTTTATACTTTATAGTATTTTCAACCGAAGCATTTAAATTACCCATAAACTTAGTAATATTTTCCTGAATCTTACTGGTTTCTTCAATTTGTTTATTTGAGCTTTGAATTTGTAATTCATATAAAGTATTTAATGAAGTTAAATTACCAGCAATTTTTTGTAGCTGTTCGTTATAAGAATTTCCATCACTCTTAAGTGAACGCGAAGTTTCATCATAAATAGATGCTAGATTACCAACTGCTGAAGATGCTTTTTGAACATTCATTAAGTATTCTTCTGAAGAGTTAATATCTTTACCTAAAGCTTCAGCCGTTTTATTATATGCATTTGAAAGTTGTTGAACTGATTCAGAAGCAGCCTGTAAATTACTCACATAGCTATCAGTGGCAAAAGCAGCATCAGAAACAACGCCTAATTTATTTGCATTTTCACTTAAATTTCTCATTCCGTTTGCAAGGCTTTCAATAAGTTCAGGACCAACTTTAGCTTCAGCAAGCATCTTATCTAATTGTTGAGTAACAGGAAGATTTTTATCTTTTCCTTTTTTAGTTGTTTCTTCTTCAAGACCAGCAAGTTCAGGATATACTAATGACCAATCCCATTCACGATGTAGAGGTTCAAACGCAGAGAAAAAGAATATAAGGGATTCTGTCCCTAGCCCAACAATGAGCATTTCATTTGCAAATGGATAGTGATTGATTTTGAATAAGGCTCCGATAATTACTACTGATGCGCCCCATCCATAAAGTTTTGTCATGAAAGCTTTATAGCCCTTACTTCTAACTATGTTATTAATTCCCATAATGTTGATTAAATTAAAATGATTTTTAGTATTTAGATTATTTAGTGATTATTAATTGTAAACATTAGATGCATTAGAAGGATTATCATCCTTTTGACGACCCAAATAAGTTTGAACACAGCGGAAACCTACATAACATTTTCCTGTGTCTTGAAATTCATATGAACGTGTATCTACTCTCATATATAAACCAAAATCTTTCCAAGAGCCTCCTCTTATAGTTTTGCGTTTCATAACAGGCAGATCATTTGCTTCAGCTTCGTAAGCGTAATAAGGATTTAGGTCGTGGGTAAAGTTGTATGAAGATTCATCATAGGCATCGGCGCACCATTCTGAAACATTTCCTGCCATATCATAAAGACCAAAATCGTTAGGTGCATAATGTCCTACAATAACTGTATGAAATCCTCCATCATCAACGTAATTTCCACGAAGTGGTTTGTAATTACCAAGGAAGCATCCATTGCTGTTACGAATATATGGACCACCCCAAGGAAATGGACTTAGGGACATTCCACCACGTGCTGCCCATTCCCATTCGGCTTCTGTAGGTAACCTAAACTCATTAACAAATGCTTCATCGTTATTATATCGATACCAATTCATCAACTGTGTCCTCCAAATACAGAAAGCACGTGCTTGTTTCCAGCTAACTCCTACTACAGGATAATTATCGTAGGCCGGATGCCAGAAATAATTGTCATGCATTGGTTCGTTAAATGAATAAGTAAAGTCATGTATCCAGGCAAGTGTGTCAGGATAAACATTAATGACTTCTTTTCTGATAAATACGGAGCGATCTTTTAGTCCTTTTGGACGATTTGAAAAACTTGAGGCATTTGCAGCTCCTTCAGATTTAAAATCCTTTAATGCTGCTGCTCTTTTGTCTATCCAATAATATGCAAAATTTAGTTTTCTGGAATCAATTTCTTTTAATCGATAAAATCTTTCGTGTTCAGGTAAATACATTTCCTGAATGGCTTCTTCAGTTTCTTTTTCACCCCAACGAATTCTTTCTTTCCAATTGATAAAAGGAGGATTAATCTGTTCTCCATTTTCATCTTCTTGGATTAAATGTTTATCCATTCCAGCATTACCTAAAAGTAAATGGGCGATAGAATCTCTAACCCAATGTACAAATTGTCTGTACTCATTGTTAGTGATTTCTGTCTCATCCATAAAAAAGGATTGAACTGAAACAGTTTTGGATTGTTGTACATGCGCATATGGAACATCTTGATCGCCTGCACCCATAGTGTAACTCCCCATTGGGATAAATAACATGCCATAAGGGTCAGGTTGATAGAAACGTTCTCTGTTTTGTACACCAATTAATTCCCCGTTACCAGAGTTTTTACAACTCCCAAGGATTAAAATTACGATTAGTGATAAAACCAAATTTTTCATAGATGTTGATTTTATAGGTTTATTTATTATAACGTGAATAGATTTCAATTTATTGTGTTAGATTATATTTTTAACGAGCTATATCAATAATAGTTTCAATTTTTATAAGAATCTTGTGTTTTTATAACTCCTAAGTACTTTTGGTATTTCAATTTTAAAACAATAACGTAACATAATTTCGTGAGTTCCACTGCTTCTGCTATTTGATCCAAGAGCTGAAGTTGTAAGATCATAGGAGTATCCAATATTAAAGTTTTTCCATTCCATTCCTACCATAATCATAATTGCATCCTGAACTCTATAGCCTAATCCACCCCAAAACCTATTATTATAACGAAGTAATAAATCGATATCGTATTGAGCAGAAACGAAATCAGTTTTAATCATAGCAGATGGCAATAATTCAAAAGAGGGATTATTGGGGAAGGCCCATTCGTATCCTCCCTGTATAAAGTAATGTCGCTTTAGAGAAACACCTGTTTTAGTGCCTGTAGATTGAATTAATTGAGTTGAGGAGATACCTGCATAAAGTTTTTGAGGAATTTTATAGAAAACACCAAATGAAATATCTGTAATCATATCACTTTGAGTCCCACTCTGACCATTTAATATTACAGGATCAGTTGTACTTCCTCCTGAAAGTTCATCTCCTGGTTTAAATTTTGAATAATCTATTGATTTATTATTAAACCCAGCTTGTAACCCAATACTTAAATTGCCTAGTCCCATGTTAAAACGATAAGCATAAGCAAGTTTAAGGTTTAGATTTGTCTCAAACCCTAACTTATCTTGGTTTACGATTAATCCTATTCCGCCATGAAGAAATTTTACTGGAGCATCAATAGATACTAAGATATCCTGAGGGCCGGCATTTGATTTATTGCCTTGTTTATCTTCTTGCTTGAATCCGGTGTTTTGTTGTCTGTAAAATCCTGTTAAACAGATTGATCCATTTGAGCCTGCATAGGCGGGATTAAACGAAAGTATGTTAAACATATTTTGGGTATACTGAGGCTCTTGCTGTGAAAAAGCAATAGCACTGGTAAACAGTAAGGAAAAAAGAAGTAAATATTTTTTCATATACAGCTAGGTATTAGGTTGCACTTGGTTTTATTAAATCGAGTGCTAAAGTATAAAAATAAAATGGATTTCAACAAAATCACGTTTATATAAAAAAAAAAAATTCGAAACATCCATGTTGTACTTGTTTTTTCCTAATTTGGTTACAAAAATAATTTTTCGAATTTCATTGATTAATATACTCTTTCAGGCCGTAAAAATACTAATTTTCTCATATGTAATACAATTTCTCGAAAAAATGACAGGTAAATTTTATTTTTTCTCTCAATAAAGCGGAATTAAATCATCTCAATTTATAATTTAAATCATTTGTATTCAAGAAAAATTATTTCGGAAAACTATTAATTTATTTTTATTCTAAATTAGAAAAAGGCCCGAATTTGTATGTTTCCTGCATGTATAACCTTTGTTCCAGGTGAAAGTCTGCCATCATATATTAAATTCAGTTGAATGTTTTTTGATAGATTTTGCTGAAATGCTAATGACCACACCTGATTAGTGCCTTTTAGCAACCCTTCTAATAATTCATATGAAATGGAAGTGTTTTGAGCCGAATTGTAGTCTATCGAAATCAATGAATATTTTAGCAAAAAGTTTCCGTTTTGCACTGAACGAAAATTAAATTCTATTTGCCCCCTATGCATTTCAGCTAAATCGTTGGGGACATTTATAATGTTTCTCTTATTAGAGTATTTATAAAACAAACTTATTCGAATTGTATTTAAGGGTTGGTAAATTAATTCAGATTGTAACTCATTTATATATAAGGAGTAATTTTTATCTATAAAGTACTCCTCCTTTGTTCTTTTTTCGCTGTAATTATCTTCTATATTAAAAAGAAATATTTTAAATAGGTTAAATTTGAATTTAATGCCAATATTTTCAATTTTTCTGATTTCGAGTCCATTCAGCAACATTATTTTATTATTACTGTTCTGATAATTAAGGTCAAACCCAAATGCTTTAGAATTGCGGTTGAATGAAAAAATGTTTCGAATGGTATTATTTGATGATAAGGTTACTGTGTCATTTAATTTAGTTTCAAAGGGGTTATATGCTTTTGTTAAATCGTTGAGTGTAGTTTTGTGATCTGTTTTATAACTAAATTGATTGTAAAGGCGAGAAAGAAATTTCCGAATACCTTTTTTACTTACCCAGGTATAAGAGGGGTTAAAAGTGATGGATTGACTGAGAAGATTGGTGTAAACCTTTGTGTAATAATTGCTTTGAATAAATATTTTAATGTAATTTGCCTGATCTTTGAATTGAGCAACTTCAAATTCATTTATTTCGGGAATACTGTTATTATTATAATCAATCCAAGCATATACACCTTCTCCATTGGGGACTTTAAGAAAAGAATATTCTTTCTTTGTTTCAAGACCGGAACCTATTTCGTAAAAAGTAGATGAAGTTATGATTTCTTTGAAGGTTCGGGTCACATATTCTATTCTCCCAATGAGGGTGTTTTCTGGTTTAGCATTTGACTGAACGTTTTTAAGCTGAAGTTGGCGATAAGTGCCCATAATATTCAACTGATTATTTTTTTGTTTCAATAATTGATAAGAAGCAGAAAAATCGTCTGAGGAAGTTGATTCAGTAAGAGTGTTGTTTATGGGTAAGTAATCCCATCGGTGCTTATATTTAAGTTCTACAGTGTTTTTTAGGGTGTCGGAAGTTTTACAATACATTCCGCTTTCTTTATAAGAATAACTATTGGCTAAAAGAGTATCATTCCCTTTTCTGAAAGCATTATCCTCCATCGATTGAGTTATACCTAACATTAACCATTTGAATGCTTTGGAGACATCTGCATCGAAACGGAAAAAATTTGTGGTAATTGTTGAGCTGTTTGTTGTAAGCAAACTACTGTTTATTTTAAATGAAAATCCTTTAAAGCCATAGTTTATTCCTAGCAAATTGTTCCATCCTTCATATTTACTTTCCTTTATTAGAGATTTAAGCTGATAGCTGATGGTTTTGTTTGAATCGTTGGTAAAGCCAATTTTTAGTTGGGTGTAATATTCATTGGCATTTGCTGTTTGGGTATTGAGATTGAAATCTCTGTTAAACTCAACTGGACGATAGTTTTCGATTGGACTAAAGTTTTTATAAGCCCATTCGTGTGAAATATCCAATAGCATTATCCATTTATTGTTTTCTTTTTTGGATAAATGAAATTTATTATCCAGAGAGGCCTTAAGGGCATAGCCCACATCATCTTTTTTATCTTTTGAGGAAAAGGTATTGATGTCGGTATTGCTTAATGCGATTTCAATATTTAAATTGGTGTTTTTTGAAAGATGAAAATCACCCGAAAGGGTATACATTTGTTTTTTCTTAGGAGTAATCAGCATTATTACTGGTTCGTAAGCACCTTTTAAAACCCCGCCATCCGGGGCAACCCAACAAAAAACTCTTCCGTTGGCTGTTCCGATAACTTGCAAATAGTTGCCTTTCCCTGCGCCAACATAACTAAAATTCAATTGATAATGAGCACTATCGGCATTTGTTGAATAAACATACACAGAATCGTAACTTATGCTGTTATTTAAGGTGTCGATTCTTTTATATAAAATATCGCTTGCCGAAAAGGCCACACTATCGATAGAGTGGGAAACAGCAAGGTTTAAGCTATCGCCCGTCAAACTCAAAATCTTTTTTTGATTATCATCCAATTCAGGTTGGAGCGATTGATTCTTTGCATCTTGTTCTGAAAAAAAGTTTAACGAAATGCTGCTCTTTTTTGAAACGAGCTTAGCGTGTGCTGCGAAGGCCGAATGGGCGTAATGTTTATCGGTGTATTCAAATTCAACCACTAGTCGACGGTCTTTTGTGATTAAATTTTTCGGAGTAAAAGTAACTTCAGCCATATTATAATCTATTACATAATCATTATCCTGCCCTCTTGTTTTCAGCTGACCATCAATATACACTTTTTCGCTTCCTGCTAATACAACTATATAAAGGTCATTATTATTACCAATGAGTTTATAAGGTCCCTGATTCGACTCGGTTCCATTCAATACATTTCTGGCGTATTTCCCCTTGGTTATGGCTCCGGCGCCTGCAAGTTCGAGGTAGCTGGGGTTTGTTTTCTTTTTTGTAAGAGCAACTTCTGTTTTTATTGAAGCTCCCTGAAGCTTTTTGTTGTATGACATAAAGTAGCTATCGGGCTTTTTAAGCTCGAAATCTCCTGCTACGAGGCTAGTTTTGTTTTTGCTGAGTTGAATGAAAACTTTATCGAACTCTTGTATTTGTTGAGTATTCCCTTCGGGTTGAATGGGTATATTATTATCGGAAATGGCTGCTAGAATTTCCACATCATCGCCAATTTTACCCGATAATTGCAGGTTAAAAGTAGAGTTCACAACCACATCCTGATTATTTCCCATGTTTAATCCCCTCGAAATGCTTCCACTTTTTGATAAGCCATCCATTTGAAAAGGATTTTGAACCGTGGAGGAATTGTAATTACTAAAAATAAAAGGGTTTTTGCTCACTTTGATATCTTCAGGGACAAGGTTTTTGTTCTTATGAAGGTATTTTCCGTAAAAAGCAAATGGGTAAACCCTGTATTGCAACTTGATGGAAATTGGAAGTATGCTAGTCTGATCAATAATAAGCAATGATTTTTCGGCTACAATATGATAGTTGACAGATTCAATAATATTTCCAAGCGTATCGCGTATGCTGAGGTTTCCGGGGATTATGCTTAACGTATCAATTAAAATAGTATCAGTTCGTAACGTTAAGTTGCGGGTTCTAAGATTATTTAGATCCTGAGCCCCAACAAATCCGTTAAAAAACAGAATTGAAATAACGATGTATATCAGTTTACGCAAAAACAAATGGCAGAATATTGGAAATCAAAATTACACTTTTAATAGGAATATGCTTTGGGTGATAGTTTATAACGTAAGCAAACTCTTTTTCTTTTAATCTGATTAAAGTTGTTAGAATGTTTTTTCCGCATTATTTATCCATATTATCAAATTCATTTTTGATGTTTTGTTACAAAATAACATGTATCGGCTATAATTGTCCCTATCGCTAGTAATTATTTTATGCTTCATTAAATAAAAAAGACTTTAGGTCTTAACTCAGGTTTGTTGTGTAATTCAGCAACTAAGATTACCTTTGCAAGAAAACAAACATATGTTACAAAAAGAAAAGGCATTCTCGAAAAGTTGGTTTAAATCGTATACACTTATTACACTAGGGTCCTTCATTGTGGCTGTGGGTTTTGTGTTTTTTATCAGCCCCTATATGTTGGTTCCAGGAGGAGTGTATGGTATTGCCATTGTTATTCATTATCTTACGAAAGGCTATTTTTCTTTTGCCCCTGAAGGATTTCCTATCGGTTTGATGGGTTTAATCCTAAATATCCCTCTTACCCTTGTTGGGATGAAAATATTAGGACCTAAATTCGGAGTGAAAACAATAGTAGGTTTCGTCCTCACCTCCATTTTTATTGATGGAATTAGTATGATATGGGGAAACAGTCCTTTGGTTGAGAACGATGCATTGTTGGCATCGGTGTTTGGTGGGGTGTTGGTAGGAATTGGGCTGGCACTCATCTTTAAAGCGAAAGCAACCTCAGGAGGCTCCGATATAATCGCTATGATTATTGCCAAATACACCCATTTACCATTAGGTCAATTGCTTATTTATGTAGATTCGGTGATAGTGCTTTTTGGTTTGATTGCCTTCGGTGATTGGCGCATTCCACTCTATTCGTGGCTAGTGATTTTCATAACAGGGAAAGTAGTTGATGGCATTATGGAAGGCTTGTCCTACGATAAAACTCTGTTTATTGTTTCTGATAAATATGATGAAATACGCGACGTAATTATTAATGACCTTGGAAGAGGGGGCACCTATATTAATGGGAAAGGTATGTATAATGGGGCAGATAAAACCATCATCTTCACCGTGGTGAATCGTCGCGAACTGGCCATTTTGCAGGAATTCATACATAAAATTGACCCCGTGGCATTTCTAACCGTCATCAATGCAAATGAGATTTTGGGTGAAGGATTTAAATCACTTACTGAGAAGATGAATTAAATTTCAAGAATCTTAATTTAATGAAGCCTACTCATTAGTTCTTAAAGAGAATGAATATGCGGTTTTCTTAAATCCTTTTTATTTCTTTAAAACAAGTCACACTATGGATGAAGCACTGATGGATTCTCATCCACCTTTACCTTTTTAATTGGAGCAGCATAGCCAAACAAATAGGAAACGCCAAAAGTGCCCAATACACTATAGCTGGCAAAAGGATTTTGCAAACGGTTGTTTATGCCATGAGAGCCTATTTGGGCTGCGAAATCAAGATTAACATATAATCCTTTATAAATTGGAATATCAAACCCTGTGCCTAAGCGTATTGCAAAGTTTAAATCAGTTAAATAGCTACCGTTACTTTGCTTCTCAATCCAATAAGTGGGTTGATTTAATGAATTATATAAGGTAGTCGTCTTTGTAAGAGTGGAGTTTGTAGTAAAACCTAAACAAAGTCCGAAATTAAAGTGATATTTTACAGTTTCACCGAAACTCAGTTCTGGATACAAAGTAAGAGCAAATTGCTGCGATTCATATAGGTCTCTTTCAAAGTTACGGTTGCTCGATTCGCTTGTAATATCAATTGAATATGACTTTAAAAAATATTCAAAAGAAATACCGGGGTTAATTAATTTGTATTTTCTAAGTTTAACATCAACTCCAAATGGATAAAAATATTTGTGAGTTGAAGTAATGCTGTAATCTGAAAAAAGACGAAGGGATCCAATGAAACTATTATACCCAATTCCGCCTTTAGTGCAAACCAAAACCTGTGAATCGGCTGTGCGAATGAGTCCTGATAAGAGGATAGTGATGATAATGATTTTTGTTTTCATGATATAGTATTTTAAAATGATTTTAATTTGAATATGCTTTTGTGAAATCTTTTAGCACCCTCATCGTAACCTTTTTGTTTTCGATATAACCCATGTGGCCGACTTTATCTAATAAAAGAATTTCGGCATGTTGGGCTAATTGAGCCTGTTGCAGAACTTGTTGATAAGGGGAACGACTGTCTTTCTTTCCGATTATAAACAGAAACGGAATTTGTGCATGTTGAATTAGCATGGAATGGTCTTTACGTTGCATCATTCCCTTAATTGAAGCTGCTAATGCTTCCGGAGTGATGAGTAAAGCTCTTTGTTTAAGAATATCGATTTCAGAGGCGAAGGTTTCTGTATTTTCAGGGGCAAACAAATCAGGGATAAAGGCACTTAAAAAAGGATGTTTGTTTTGATTAATGAGTTCGATGGTGCGAATTCTGTTGTCTTTCACCCCTTCGCTATCGGCATTGGCATTTGAATGGAAAAGACAGAGCGCATTGAGCATCTGAGGAAACAGATCTAAGAAAGAAAGCGCAACATATCCTCCCATCGAATGTCCACATAAAACGCAATGTTGTATATTCTCTGTGTTCAACACCGTTTTAACCACTTCTGCCATTTCCTCCATTGTGTGAACGTCACCTATGCAATCGCTTTTCCCATGGCCCGGAAGGTCGATGGTGATGATGCAGAATTGATTTTTCAAATCATCAACAAAATCATCCCAAATATCAAGCGATTCGATGAAGCCATGCAGCAATACAAGGCAAGGTCCTTTACCTGCTTTGCGGTAATGAACCTTACTTCTCTTATATGCTAGCGTTTTATCCACAATAATTTTTATTAAGACCCAAATTCCAAATCTCAAGATCCAAATTCCAAGGAGAGAAATCCTCTGGGGAGGGTCTTGTGTCTTTGAATTTGGAATTTGAGACTTGGGAATTCATAATTGATTATAAGTTCATTAGTTCTTCTACCTCTGCAATGGTTTTGGGTATGGGTTTACCAAACACTTTATATCCATCATCTGTTACCAGCACATCATCTTCTATTCTTACACCTCCAAAACCAATATATTCAATTGCTTTTTCGTAATTGATAAAGTCTTTGAATTTACCTTCATCTTTCCATTGATGTATGAGTTCGGGTATAAAATAAATACCAGGTTCAACAGTAAGCACAAAACCTGGCTGCAATTCTCTTGCCAAACGAAGATAAGCAGTGCCAAACTGATCGCTACGGCTTAATCCGTCACCATAGCCAACATAATTTTCACCCAAATCTTCCATATCATGAACATCAAGTCCCATCATATGACCCAATCCGTGAGGAAAAAACATAGCATGAGCACCCATTGCAACGGCTTCTTCCATATTTCCTTTCATAATTCCCAAATCCTTGAGGCCATCAGCAATAACTTTGGCAGCTAAAAGATGTATGGTTTTATAAGGAATACCCGGACGAATGGCTTTGATGGCATCCATATTGGCTTTAAGCACGATTTCATAAATACCTTTTTGTTGTTGGCTGAATTTCCCTCCAACAGGCGCCACTCTTGTATGATCGGTGGCATAATGCAAGGGAGATTCTGCCCCTGCATCAATTAAAACAAGATCGCCATGTTTCAAAAGATTGCCATGATTGTGATTGTGGAGCGTTTCGCCCCGTTTCGATAAAATCACAGGAAAAGAAACCACACCGCCATGAGCAAGGGCAATGCCTTCGATGGCGCCAGCAATTTCGCGTTCGTAAACGCCGGGCTTTGCCATTTTCATTGCGGTGGTGTGCATCAGATAAGCCACATCCATAAAGCTTTCGATTTCTGCAATTTCATATTTATCTTTAATAGAACGAAGTTTAACCACTGCTTTTATCAGTTCAACCGAAGCTTTTGACTTAAGTTCTGCCACAGGAATGCCTGTTAACTGATTCAGAGTGATTTTATTTTCACCACGATAGGGAGGTAAAAAATGAAGCATACGTTTTTGTTGTAATGCTTTCGAAATAAAATCATTCAAAGAATTGTAGGGCATAGTTTCGCCTATTCCCACCTTTGAAGCTTCGTTGCGAATGCTTTCTTGAGGACCCATCCAAATGATGTCATCAATATCAACATCATTTCCAAAGATGATTTCCTGTCCACTTTCGAAATCAATTGCGGCAGCTAATCCCGGAAGGTCGAGACCAAAGAAGTAAAGGAAACTGCTATCTTGACGGAAGTGATAGGTATTGCCCGGGTAATTCATCGGGGTGTCGGTATTGCCTAAGAAAAGGGCGATACCAGTGTGTATATTCTTTTTAAGTTCGTTTCTGCGTTGTATATAAAGTTCGGTACTAAACATGATTTTTGATTTTTAAGGTTAATATTATTGTGCCATAATGTCTTCGATATGATCGGCTTCTATTGGGATTTCGCACATTAAATCGATAGGAACAACATCGACAATGATATCGTTTTCGATGCGTACGCCTATGTTTTCTTCAGGAATATAGATGCCAGGCTCGCAGCTTAGCAGCATGCCTTTTTGCAAAACCATATCCCTTGTGCCCACATCGTGCACGTCGAGACCGATAAAATGAGATGTTCCGTGCATAAAATACTTTTTCCACAGAGGCCTTTCAGGGTTTTGTTTCTTAACGTCTTCGAGGGTGAAGAGTTTCAGGTCGATGAGTTCTTTTTCCATCATTTTGCAAACTTCTTCGTGATATTGATTGATGGTGGTGCCCGGTGTCATCATTTTAACAGCACCATAGAAAACATTAAGGCAGGCATTGTACACCTGACGCTGACGTTTGCTATAAGTACCGTTCACCGGAATGGTGCGGCTGAGGTCGCCGGCATAATTAGCATATTCGGCACCAAAATCGAGCAGCAGCATATCGCCATCTTTACACTCGCGGCTGTTTTCGATATAATGCAGCACACAGGCGCTTTTGCCCGATGCCACTATAGGATAGTAGGCATGACCATTGGCGCGGTTTCGGATAAATTCGTGGGTGATTTCAGCCTCAATTTCATATTCCATTACGCCAGGTTTCACAAAATGGAGCAGTCGTTCGAAAGCCTTTTGGGTTATATTGCATGCAGTTTGCAGCAATTCAATCTCTTCGGGCTCTTTTTCCAGGCGACACTCGGTAAGTATTGGGGCAAGACGGTTGTATTTATGCAAAGGATAGTCGGATTGTATTTTTTTAATCATCCTTTTGTCCTGACATTCGACTTGTGTTGAAAAACGAGGATTTTCGTTTTGGGCGAGATAAATATTCCTCGAATAATAGGCCAAATCGGGGAGGGTTGCTGCAAATTCGCTGGTCCACATAACGGTTTTGATGCCCGAAATTTGCGAAGCTTCTTCTTTTGTATATTTATGTCCGTACCAAATGGCAATCAGTTCGCTGGTTTCTTTAATAAAAAGTATTTCGCGGAGTTTTTCGTTTGGATGAGAGGGGCAGATGGCTAAGATGCTTTCTTCCTGATCGATACCCGTGAGGTAAAACAAATCGGAATTTTGGCGGAAAGGAAAACACTGATCGCCATTTCGGGGCATTTCATCGTTAGAAAACATCAACAACATGGAGTTATCTTTGCATTTGCTCAGTACTTTAGAGCGGTTTTTGCGAAAAAGAGCGGCAGATATGGGTAAATATTTCATCTTTGAATTTTTTTTCAAATGTAAAACTTATTTTAATAACAAAACAAGATTTTATGGAAGTTTTTTTTGATGTTTCATTCTATATGTATTTTTAGCCTTTGAGTTATGGTTAGATCTACTAAAAATTTGATTAATTCAATCAAAATAAAAGTCAAAATTCCTGCTTTCAGACTACAAATATACAGTTTTATTACAGAAAAAAGCCTTGGAATTATGATTTCATTGCTAGTATGTTTTTCTAAAACATAGAATTATCACAGGTTTTAGCGTACATTGATAAATATCAATATAAAATTGAGAAGAATCATCCATTATTATGTAGTTTGATTGAATTGCAAAAAGAAGATTTTGTAATTTTACAAAAAAAAACCAGATATCATATTTAACATATAAAATTTAAAGCCATGAATGATTCAATAGAAAACATTATTGTTACAGCAATATTAGGAATGACCACAAAACCAACAAAAGTTCCTGATAAAATAATTAAACAAAGCGCAACTATTAATTTGTTGGAAAGTAGCTCCGATCATCTGATAGACTCTTCTGTTATAGCCCAGCGTCGTGCCCATATTGTTACTCTTTCCGATAAACAAATAGCCATGAAAGGTGGACCTGTTGATCGGACAAATCAACGCAATATTGCATTTAATGTGGTGATTGCCGACCGTAAAAAAGATATGGCAATTGTGCAACAAGCTGCTGATGATCTTCACAACCCTGTGGCAGCGGAGGCTTTAATCCTCAGGAATGGATTTGAGGTGAAGAAGCATGCCGGACCTCATTCGAATCCTGATATTTCAGTTGTAAACAAGGAGAATGAGCCCGGCACTCTTGTTGCAACTTCAAAGAGTCCGGGCAAAAACGTTAATTTTTCGATTGATTGGATGTATAGTGCCGATAATGGAGTCACATGGATAATGTGGCATTCAACACCTGTGGTTAAAACTGAGATTCCCGGTTTTACTTCGGGAACTAAGATTATTATTCGACGAAGGTTTATAAAGGGAAGCAATTCCCCTGAAGGTTGGGTTCAGTCGGCTCCGATTATCGTATTATAATACTCTGAAATTCAAACGAAACTGAATAATATTGTTTCGGTTTATATTTTGCATTGAGCATATAATTTTTATTCGGAAAGAGAGAACAACATTCCTCTTAGTAATACTTGTATGACCGAACGGTATTCTTGTACGACCGATTCGGAATCTAAGACTACTGTTGAATCATCCAAGTATGACGACTCGGAATCTAAGACGACTGTTGAGTCATCCAAGTATGACGACTCGGAATATAAGAATACTGTTGAGTCATCCAAGAATGACGACTCGGAATCTAAGAATACTGGTGAGCCGTCCAAGAATGACGACTCGGAATCTAAGAATACCGTTGAGTCGTCCAAGAATGACGACTCGGAATCTAAATTTAAGCTTGTGGAATAAAAATATAAAACAGTAAATCAATTTATTAGACAAGAATGAATCGAAATATATTTCTTCACTTGATAAGTCGTAAAGAAAAAATAATTAATTTTGAATGATTAAAACCAGAGAAGCAATGCAAGCAAATAGAAATCCATAACTTGCATTGGAAGATCTGATAATATAAACATAGCAACAGAAAAATAATAATATGGAACACATAATTGAATCAAAAAAGGAAACTGATTGGGGACTTGAGGTAGTCCTCAAGGAGGGTGTAATCATAGACAACGACAGTATTCTCCCAGCAATTAAGTATTATTTGGATCAGTGCCAAAAAATCAATAAAAACAAAGTAATTGTTGATGCTTCAAAGATTATTAGAAATGTATCAATTGTTAAGTTTTTAGAAGTGGCTGAGATCATTCAAAAAGAACCAATAAGAGTCAAAATAGCTTTCATTCCACCCCAATTAGCTAATGTTTCAGAATCAAATGCAATGGAAACATTTTCGTATAATAGGGGTGTTAAACTTCAGTATTTTCAAGACATGGCTGCAGCATTGGAATGGGTGTTACAATAAAATTATGTCTGCCAGTGAAGGAGGCTGTTCCGATTTGCTGAATTGGTGATTTGCTGAATTTGCGGACTTAAGGAAAATATCATTTTGATAGAAGTAAGAATTCTGTCGGGCTAAAGCTTCCTTGATGAACAACAAAAATTAAAACAATCATACGAATGGATACGTCAAAAGAAAAGACAATAGATTCGAATTCAGATAAGTTCTATCACGGCACTAAGGCAATTCTGAAACTGGGAGCCCTGATAGAGCCCGGCTTTAATTCAAACTATGGGCAAAGAAATAAGGCGAAGTACGTTTATCTAACAGCCACCCTTGATGCTGCAATTTGGGGAGCTGAACTTGCCATAGGCGAAGATGTGGGTAGAATTTACATAGTGGAGCCAACTGGCCCTTTTGAAAATGACCCTAATCTGACCGACAAGAAATTCCCTGGAAACCCAACAAAGTCCTATCGTACATTGCATCCTCTTAAGGTGATTGCTGAACTAGCCGATTGGCAGGGCCACCCTCCCGAACAACTCAAAGCGATGAAGGATATGGTTGAGCAAGCTAAACAAATGGGTATCGAGGCAATTGAGGACTAAAAAAGCTGTAACACTAACACCACCATAACCTCATCGATTCATAACTTTATTAAGTCTGCTAATGAGATGAAATTCCGGAAAAAGAATTTGCAATCTATTTAAAGGATATGAATTATTTGTATTTTTGAACTTTCTTTTATTTATCATGATGATCCTAAAATATAGTCAAGGTTTCGTTAGTAAGTTAATGCATAGGCAAAATTGAATTCTACATAAATGTACCCCTATCACAACAAAATAAAGCAACGAATTAATAATAATGAACTTTCGGGATACGAATATGTTGAAACGTACAAATCCATTAAACCATGTTTACTGTTATATTTTTCTACAGAGCCCAAAATCAGACCAATTAGGAAGCATAGATTTGATGAATATGAATTGATTATTCGAGAAACGCTTAAAAATGAAATTGTAATTACCCATTAATCTAATTTAAACGAAATGATTTATAGACTCATTATTTTCCTAGCACTCAATTTTGGGGCACTTGCGATTGGAGGAATATTTACAAGTAAAGGAGTCCCTTCCGATTGGTATTCAAGCATAGCTAAAGCGCCATGGACCCCTCCGGGTTGGGTGTTTGGAGCCGCATGGACTAGCATAATGATTTGCTTTA
Organism: uncultured bacterium; assembly: GCA_903922465.1. Classification (GTDB taxonomy): domain Bacteria; phylum Bacteroidota; class Bacteroidia; order Bacteroidales; family CAIXTV01; genus CAIXTV01. Next base: position 14,211 of record CAIXTV010000054.1, on the reverse strand, counting down.
GTATTTATATGGCGAATGCATGGCCCGAAGTCGACAATAAGAGACTTCTTATTGTTTTATTTGCAGTTCAATGGATATTAAATGTGGGGTGGAACCCAACTTTCTTCTATTTCCACCATGTTTTGTTGGCTCTTATCCTAATTAGTCTGCTTACTTTGCTAATTGCTTTCTTACTGTTCTTTTATTGGCATGAACTAAAATTGATATCAATATTTATAATGCCTTATTTGGTTTGGCTATTAATAGCCACTTCATTGAATGGCTACATATTGTATAAAAATTGAGTTGAAATAGAAACGAACTCCCTCAAAGTTCAATCGAAAACGCACATTCTGAAATTAGCAATCTGGAAATTGACATGGAAGGCATGCAGGATGAAGAAGCTATGAAAGTGATTGATGAAAAGATGAAAGAAGCCTACACGCGGATACCACCACGAATTAAAAATTGAACATTATGAAGGGCTGATGACACTTACTGATTTAAACCTCAGTCGTGTTTACAATAAAATGACTGATTTTAAAAACGCAGCATATTATAATCACTATATCATCCTTGATTCAGTAAAGTAATCTCAATAAAATCTCCAACCGAAAGTTGTTCTGCCCTTTTTGATTCAAACTTAGCCGGCAAGGTGCTTAGCTCCATTGTTTTCAATGCGTTGTGCAGGGTTTTGCGGCGTTGGTTAAAGCCAGTCTTGATGATTCGCTTAAATAAAACTTCATCGCATTGCAGCTTTTCCACTCCATTTCGTGTAAACTTTACCACTGCCGACTGCACCTTAGGTGGCGGATTGAAAACATGTGAACCTACCGTAAAAAGGTATTCAGTGTTATAGTAAGCCTGCATCAGCACACTCAATATGCCATAATTCTTATTTCCAGGAGGCGAACATATCCTTAGCGCCACTTCTTTCTGAAACATACCCACCAAAGAAGTCACCCTATTTTTTAGCTCCAACACCTTAAACAATATCTGACTTGAAATATTATAAGGGAAATTCCCCACGATGGAGAATTGTGCATCACCAAAAAGGGAAGCTGTGTCGAAAGTAAGAAAATCGTCGTGAACAATGTGGGCTTGCAAATCGGGGAAATGCTTATTCAGATAATCAATCGACTGCAAATCAATTTCGATTACATGAAAGTTTGGGATGTTCAGCGCCAGAATTTCGCGAGTAAGAATGCCCATCCCAGGACCTATTTCAAGCAGGTTTTCCACTCCCGATATTTGTTCGACAGTGTCTTTGGCAATGTTCACATCGATAAGAAAATGTTGACCAAGATGTTTTTTGGGTCTGACGTTATACATTACCATTTCTAATGTTGCGTTTAATAAACTTGTTCGATTATTGAAAAAAGAAGGTAGAATGCAATAACAAGAGGAATACCGCTCAAGCCAAAGCAAATTAATAAAAGGAGAGAAGAAAGTAGAAAGATATATCGATATTGATTCTTTTTGAATCCATAAGAATCAAATTTTAAAGCAAATAAAGGAATAGGGGATACCAAGAGATAAGAGAATATTATTGAGTAACCGGCTAAAAGATAAGGATTATAAAGAAGTCCGGCTAATGCTAAATGATTAAAGGGGACGAGCGAACTTTCCTGCAAGGCAATAAGTGGGAAGGAGGCAATCAGAATTGCATTTGCAGGTGTTGGAAGTCCAATAAAGGAACTAGTCTGACGAGTATCGAGGTTGAATTTAGCCAAACGTAAAGCTGAAAACACGGGGATAAAAAAGGCAATAAAAGGAAGTAGTTTTGTGCTATGACAATTCCCTAAACATTCAACATTACTGCTATTCATCATCGAAAACAATATGAAACCAGGAAGCACCCCAAAGGAAACCACATCGGCTAGGGAATCGAGTTCTTTGCCAATATCAGATTTAACATGCAGCAGACGAGCAGCAAAACCATCAAAGAAATCGAAGACGGCGGCAAGAAATATCATCATAGAAGCGTATTCGAGCCGCCCAAGCATGACAAAGTATAAACCAACACAACCCGAAAATAAGTTAAGGGAAGTAATGGAGTTAGGAATGTGTTTAATGATTTTCATAATGTACAAAAGTAGGGATTATTTTGAAAAAAGTTGATTTACGAATATCGATTTACGATTTTTGATTTATAATGTATATGCAAAAGACAGTGTTTCCCTAATCTTCTAAAATCATAAATCGTTAATCCTTGTTCTTACATATTTCTTTTATTGTGACCTAATGTGGTTATCTTCAAAAATCAATCTTTATTGAATTTAAGTAGCTCAAAGTCTCAGGTCCCAAATTAAATAACACATCCAAAATGCTAAGGTTTCCAATGAATTGATACTTGGGTTCGAAGACCTGGATATATCTTGGAAAGATTTCTTTCCTAACTGAAGGATTGATAAAATTATAAATTCTGAAGTCTGACATATTGTCATGCTCTTTTTGAAAAGCTTGAGTATAGGCAGGTTTAGTTTTAATTCCGATGAGTTTAATCAGAATGTTCAGCATCTTTTGATTCATTTCGATTAAGTTTCCATGTCGTTCTTCAAAAAAAGCGCGAAAGTCATCAATATAATACTCGAAGAAGGGAGAATGATTATATGCAGAACAAAGAGCTCTATTGTGTAAATTCTGCCAAGCTTGGGCATAACTAATGCAAATATCTTTGGTTTGCGTATGATTTCCGTTGGTTTTTATTACCGGCACCGAAAGCATCAGCTTGCCATTAGCCGAATAAATATAATAGCGGTTACGTATATCTTGTTTGATGTAATGTTCGTGAATATCAATCAAACAATTATCCGACTTATACAATAGTGCCATATATAAGACTTGTGGGAAAATGGAAGAAGGGAGGATAATATGGCTATTCATGTTTGCAAAAATAAAAAAAGCGGCTAAGTTGCCGCTTTTTATTTAGAATAATATCAGTTTAGTTCATTTTCGGTTTTAAAAGGATATCATCAATTGCTTGTTTAAAGCTATCCTTGGGCAAGGCACCCTGAGCCATCTGAGGTTGACCTTCAGCGGGGCAAAATAAAATTGAAGGAATGCTTTTAATGCCAAAAGTTGCTGCTAATTCCTGTTCGGCTTCAGTATCAACTTTGAAAATATCGATTTTCCCTTCGTATTCAGTTGAGAGTTCTTCCAAGATTGGAGCTACCATTTGGCAAGGTTGGCACCAATCGGCATAGAAATCAATAATACATGGGAGTTTTCCTTCGAATTTCCAATCTTTGTTGGCTTCATAATTAAATATTTTATCTAAGAAGGCTTGTTTGGTTAAATGTTCCATTGGGTTTGTTTTAAAGTATATAGTTTATTGTATTTGAAGAATTTCGTGAACCATTTTAATATATTCATCTTTGCTTAAAGCACCTACTGACATTTGAGGATTTCCATTCATTGGGCAATATAAAACGGCTGGGATGCTTTGAATATTGAAGGCATTAGCCAATTCTTTTTCATCATCAATATTGATTTTGTAAACATTGATTTTACCTGCGTAGGTAGTTGAAATTTCTTCCAAGTAGGGGCCAATCATTTTGCAGGGTTTGCACCAATTCGCATAAAAATCGATTATGCAAGGTTTTTGACCAATATATTTCCAGTCTTTGTTCTTTTCAAAGTCGAATACTTTTTCAATAAAGCTAGCCTTGGTTAAATGTTCAACTTGATTTTCTGACTTAGCATCTTTGTTTGCTTTATCAGCAGAGGTGCTGTTGCAATTCGTAAAACCAATAGTGAGGAATAATATTGGTAATAAAATGGTTCTTTTCATTTGTGTGTTGTTTTTTATTCTTAAATCGTAATAGTATCACTATCAAATAATATGCCACTTTGAATAGATTGATAATTAAGCTACTGATGATGAATACAAACATTGTATAAAAAGAATTGTTCATTTTAAGACGGAAAATTTATCGTTTTGAATAGTAATAATTGAGTAATTTTGAAATATTCAAAAGTAAATACACATGATTGATCAAATTGAAATTACATTACCTGAGTTCGAAAGAGGTTTTCATCTCATCACTTCGATGATTACTAAAGCATTGCATGATTTACCCGAAAAGGGTTTATTGCATATTTTCATCAAACATACATCGGCGGGCTTAACATTAAATGAAAATGCTGACTTTACGGTTAGAACCGATTTTCAATCTTTTTTCAATAAAATAGTTCCTGAAAAAGAAAATTATGCTCATGATTCGGAAGGGAAGGATGATATGCCTGCCCATTTAAAATCTTCTATAGTTGGCCAGTCCATAAGCATCCCCATCACAAAACATCAATTGAATTTAGGAATATGGCAGGGGATATATTTATGCGAATTTAGAAACAGGGGAGGGAAAAGAAAAATAGTACTTACTGTTTTATCCTAATTCTAATAGACGTTCGTTAGAAAAGCAGATTAATTCATTGAAAAATAAATGGAAGTCACCTTCAAGGTCAACATAGTGTTCTCTTAATTCGGTGAGGGAGTTTTCCATAAAAGTTGGATGTTTTATTCTTCTAGACATTCCATCAAAGACTTTTTGCAATCCTGCCATATTGGCATAAGAGACAAACCAATTTTGATTTTTCATGAATGGAAGGATATGTTTCGATTTCTCAGGTAAGATTTCAAAATTCCGATAAAGAGTTTCGTAACAATTATCGGCAAATTCTTCGAGGGGTTCATCAGAATACATAGTCCAATTGTGTGCTAAAAAATGATCGTAGAAAATGTCAATAATAATACCTGAAAATCTTTTATAGGTGGGTTTAATTTGGTTTAAACTGCGTTTATATATGGGATGATTGTCTGTGAAATGGTCAATCTCTCGATGAAGTATGATTCCAGCGCGAATATTATCAGAATAATGTAAGGGTGGTTTGCCCTTAACAGAATCGGCAATTAGATTGCCAATCAAGACTTCGGTGTTGCCGAACGAAAGAAATGCATGTGCAAGAAAGTTCAAATCAATAGTATTTTGTGGACAACAAATTTCGTTTTTTATCTGCAATTTCAAAAAAAAATATAGATTTGCCAATTATAAATCAATGAATAAAATTCATGCAAAAATTATTATTGTTAGGAGATGAAGCCATAGCTCAATCGGCTTTAGATTCAGGAATATCTGGGATTTATGCTTATCCCGGAACCCCATCCACAGAGATAACAGAGTTTGTTCAACATTCGAAACAAGCGAAAGAAAATAATGTAAGAAGCTCCTGGTCTACAAATGAGAAAACAGCTATGGAAGCTGCCCTTGGAATGTCATATGCTGGAAAGCGTACTATGGTATGTATGAAGCATGTAGGATTAAATGTTGCTGCTGATGCTTTTGTGAATTCAGCAATTACTGGTGTTAACGGAGGTTTAATTGTTGTTGCAGCCGATGATCCATCAATGCATTCTTCACAAAATGAACAAGACTCAAGGTTTTTCGGAAAATTTGCCCTTATCCCTGTTTTAGAGCCTTCAAATCAACAAGAGGCTTACGACATGGTACGCTATGGGTTTGAGTTTTCTGAAAAGTTTCAGACACCGGTTTTAATGCGTATTACTACACGTTTAGCGCATTCAAGGGCTGGTGTTCAGCGGCAGGAACCTTTAGCTCAAAATGCATTAGCTGTGCCCCAAGACCCCCGTCAGTTTGTATTGCTACCAGCAATTGCCCGTAAACGATATAAACTGCTTTTAAACAACCAGCATGGGTTTGAAAACGAAGCCATTACTTCAGGGTTTAATAAATATATTGAAGGGAAAGACAAATCATTGGGTATTATTGCCTGTGGAATTGCATACAATTACTTGATGGAAAATTATTCGGATAGGAATGTTCCTTATCCAATTCTGAAAATTACTCAATATCCAATTCCCATAGAATTACTAGATAAATTATATACTGAATGTGATGAAATTATGGTTCTTGAGGAGGGGTATCCTATCTATGAAGAACTCTTAAAAGGCTCCTTGGCTAAGGGAAAGAAAATTAAAGGTCGTTTGGATGGGACTATCCCTATGGATGGTGAGTTAAATCCTAATATTGTTGCCATTGCATTAAATTTACCTGACGAAAGAGGTGATGCAATTCCCGATATAGTTGCAGGTCGTCCACCATCAATGTGTGTGGGATGTTCTCATATCGATTCATATAATGCAATAAATGAAGTGTTGAATACCTATTCGAAAGGGAGGGTGTTTTCTGATATTGGTTGTTATACTTTAGGTGCTTTGGCTCCTTTCGATGCAATAAATTCGTGTGTGGATATGGGTGCATCTATTACAATGGCTAAAGGAGCTGCCGATGCAGGCTTATTCCCTGCCGTTAGTGTTATTGGAGATTCTACTTTTACCCATTCAGGTATCACTGGTTTGATTGATGCTGTGAAAGATAATTCTCCTATTACGATTTTTATCTTAGACAATTTCACTACCGGGATGACAGGAGGACAAGAGTCGTCGGCAACCAATAGAATTGAAGATATTTGTCTTGGAGTTGGGGTTTTACCCGAACACCTTCATGTTATTAAGCCATTGAAAAATCAACATGATGAAAACGTTAAGTTAATTCAAACAGAACTCGAATATCATGGTGTTTCGGTGATTATTCCAAGAAGAGAGTGTATTCAAACTCTCAATAAGAGAATGAGAGATAAATTTAAAAATAAGTAAATCAGTTTTAAAATGAAAATAGATATTATACTTGCAGGGGTTGGCGGACAGGGTATTCTTTCCATTGCTGCCACTATTGGCTATGCCGCAATTGAGATGGGTTTATTTCTGAAACAATCGGAAGTACATGGAATGAGTCAAAGAGGGGGGGATGTTCAATCGCATTTGCGTTTATCGGACAAAGAAATCGCATCTGATTTAATCCCTTTTGGGAAAGCAGATTTAATTATTTCGGTTGAACCCATGGAGTCGTTGCGCTATTTGCCTATGCTATCAAAAGATGGTTGGCTTATTACCAATACCACTCCTTTTATCAATATTAATAATTATCCTGATGTTGATATCCTGATGTCGAAGATTTCATCGCTTAAGCAATTTGTTGCTTTAGATGCTGATAGCATGGCAAAAGACTTAGGAGCTGCCAGATCGGCTAACATGGTGATTTTAGGTGCTGCAACTCCTCACATTAAGATAGGATATGAGAAATTTGAGAATGCTATACGCAATATTTTCAAAAACAAAGGGGAAGAAGTCATTGCAGTTAATCTTGCTGCTTTGAAAGCCGGGAAAGATTATACAGAACAAAACAGCTAACAAAATCATTATAACACACATCACTTCCATAAGACAAAAAGATCTCACTTAAAATACTTCAACTAAATACATTATTATGACAGTTATCATTAAAGGAGCCGGACTCACCATTGAAGAACTGGTTAGAGTTGCTCGTCATGGGGAAAAAGTAGAACTTCATCCCGATTCAATTGTAAAAATCAACAAATGCCGTGCAATGGTAGAAAGGAAGATTATTGCACATGAAATAATGTATGGCGTAAACACCGGTATTGGTGAATTTTCAGAAGTAGTTCTCGACGATGATCAGGTGAAGGATTTTCAGAAGTATCTTATTTATAATCATGCAGCAGGTATAGGTGAAGCTGCTCCTATCGAACATGTGAGGGCTGCTATGTTGCTTCGTTCGAATGTGCATGCGCATGGAAATTCGGGGAATCGCATTGAAATTACACAAACATTTATCGAAATGTTGAATAAAGGTGTCACTCCCTTTGTTTGTCAGAAGGGTTCGGTTGGTGCTTGTGGCGATTTAGCGCCTATGTCGCAAATTGCTTTATTGATGATGGGCGAAGGGCATGCATATTATCAGGGTGAGTTTCTGGAGGGAAGAGAAGCCTTACGCAGGGCTGAAATTCCTATTCCTGGATTGCAGGCTCGTGATGGTTTGGCTGCTATTAATGGCTCGAATGTGTTGACGGGTATGAGTGCTATTATGCTTTACGACACCAACAATTGGCTTAAACAAGCAGAAATTGCCTGTGCTATGTCCTTGGAAGCCTTAAAAGCCAACATGAAGCCTTACGATACCCGAATTCTGGAAGCCAGAGGTTTTATTGGTGGAATCAGAAGTGCAGCTTCTATTCGTAAAGTTGTAAAGAATGGCGATTTATTTGAAGGTAGATTAAAAACCAAAGTGCAGGATGCCTATTCGATGCGTTCGACACCTCAGGTGATTGGAGCTGCCCACGATACTATTAAATGGGCTCGTTCGCAGGTTGAAATTGAGATGAATGGGGTGGGCGACAACCCAATTTTCTTTGCCGATGAAAACATTCAGCTTTCGGGTGCTAATTTCCAGGGTTCACCAGTATCTTTGCCAATGGACTTGGTGGGTGCTGCTGTGACTATGGTAAGTGTTATGTCGGAGCGCAGGATGAATCGTTTGAATAACCCTGCATTAAGTGTAGGTTTACCTCCTTTTTTAACCAAAGGGGCTGGTATGTTTTCGGGTTTAATGCTTAGCCAATATACTGCTGATATGCAAATTGTTGAGCAACGCATTCTTTGTATGCCTGCATCCATTCAATCGATACCAGCAGCGGCTGATCAGGAAGATTTTGTTTCGATGGGGATGAATACTGCTTTGAAGAATTTCCAGATACTCGATAATGCTTATGGGATTTTGGGTATTGAATTTATGGCAGCTGCTCAGGCTCTTGATCTAAGGAGTAAATTTGAAACTCCTTATGTGTTTGGTGATGGAGTTAAGAAGGCCCACGAAACCATTCGTCGTCATGTGGATTATTTAGAGATCGATCGTCCATTATATCCCGATCATAATAAAATGAAGGAATTGGTGAAATCGTGCGAAATTCTTACCGAGGTGGAAAACACGGTAGGAAGTCTCGAATAATTTCCCAAAGAGACCTATACGGAAGCCGCTTATTTTTCATCCCCCACTCATAAGGTGGAGAATAATCACATCATCTCCATCGGAAACTGTGGTTTCTTTGTATTTTGTTTTTGGAATAAATTCGCCATTCACTTTAACCACCAGCATTTTAAACGTAAAGTTTTTATATGCCATTAAATCTGAAATAGAAATATTTTCCTTTTCGAGGGTTTCTTCGGTATGATTTAAGGTGATTTTCATATCATGTCTTTTAAGAGTAATTCGAGGGCCACATTGGCTTGCATATTGGCAACAATTCCCACGCGGGGTGCAAGAGGAGGGCATTCGGGGGATATTTCTGTTGCTTCATCTCCACATATATACAGATTGTCGATGTTGTGGCTGTGAATTTGTGCGTTCATGCCCCAGCCAGCCATGCCAAGGCCACAAATTAAGGGGGTGTGGGGCATTTCTGTTAGAACAGTTTCAATGATCATTTCTTTCATTTCGGCCAAGTCGAAGGCTTCAACAATGATATCGCATGAATAAAACAAGGACAATATGTCAGCCGGATGTAGTTTAATGTCATGCGATTCTGTTATTACATCCGGGTTTATCCTTTGGATGTTTTCTTTTAAAGCAACACATTTTTTTTTGCCAATTTGATCGAAAAAATAGTACTGACGGTTGAGGTTCGACAGATCGATTACATCAAAATCGGCAATAATGAGTTTGCCAATGCCCACCCGTGCAAGCGCCACTGCACAGTTGGAGCCTAAACCCCCACAACCGGCAATGCCTACTGTTTTGTGGGAAAGATGGGCTTTTATTTTTTCAAATGTATTCATTCTTAATACTTCTTCAGGATTGTTTATCATGCTTTTCGTTTACAAAAATACAATATTTTTGATGTATTGATGTGATAATGTCCCGTTTTAGTTACTAAGTGTATTAAGTTATTGGGTTATTGTGACCCGATTTAGTTACTAAGTGTATTAGGTTATTGGGTTATCATGCCTCCATTTGTCCAATGGGTGATTTCAGGTGCAAAATGGGCGAAAAAAGGAGTGAAAATGACGGTTTTTGGAAAAAAGCAAATTTTTAAGGGTCTTAAAGTGTTGATTGAATGATTACAAAATTACACGAAGTCAATTTGAGTGTAAGTAGTACATATTTGAGTGTAAGGGGAACAAATTTGAGTGTAAGTAGTACATATTTTAGTGTAATGGGAACAAATTTTAGTGTAAGAAGTACCAATTTGAGTGTAGGTAGAACAAATTTTAGTGTAAGAAGTACAAATTTGAGTGTAAGGGGAACAAATTTTAGTGTAAGAAGTACCAATTTGAGTGTAGGTAAAACAAATTTTAGTGTAAGAAGTATCAATTTGACTTGCACTGTCATCAATCTGATTGTAGGTATTTTTAATCGAGCTGTGACGGTATTTAAATAAATTTTGAGGAGAATATATTTTGGTTGTAGAATTGCTTAATGGATTTTGATTCTCGTTAAATGGACATAGAGTTTTATCAATAATGTTTCTTATATCATGAAGTGGAGCTCTGCTATTATCAGCATTTGTTCTTGAAATTTTAATTGAAATGATTTGAAAGCCAATAGGAAGAAAGGGATAAAAAACCTGTTAGGTTTAGCTTGAGTGGGGATGATTTCAAGTTATCTTCTACTCAAAGCGGCATTACAAATGCCTCTTAGCCGCTCCGTAGTTAAATTTGGGAGACATATGCTGCCGAGAGGAGGATGTCGTGATAATCATCGAGGAATTTTTTAACTCTAAGAAATGCATTGTTTCTGGTTTGATTTGGTTTATCCATTTTATTTAATATTTATATGTGAATGAAAGTGATTAATAAACGTAATATCTTGAATAAGAATTGTTATCTGAAAAAGTGATTCGGTTTTTCGTTAAAATGCACGGAAGTCAATCTGAGCTACACGGATTAACGTCCGAGCTACACGGATGAACGTCCGAGCTACACGGAAGTCAATCTGAGCTACACGGATGAACGTCTGAGCTACACGGATGAACGTCTGAGCTACGCGGATGAACGTCCGAGCTACACGGAAGTCAATCTTAGCTATACGGATGAACGTCCGAGCTACACGGATGAACGTCCGAGCTACATGGGTGAACGTCCGAGCTACACGGATGACTTTTGAGCGATTATGGCTAGTTTTATATGAGAAAAGCCTGCTAAAAAGCTTACTATTAGACAAAGTGGTAGCAGGGCAATTTGTATTGTAGGGAAGAAGAGAGGGTGATATGTGAGAAAACAAAATCATTTTTGATGCATTAAATTCTTTTAAAATTAGGTCGGGGAAAAAACGGGAAACAAACAAAATTTAAGAGCGTTATTTAGATAATAAATTATGAGCCAAATTTACAGTAAATATAGTTTTATTATCAAACTTTATAGATTTCAATTTTTCAATAAAATAATTATTATGTATTTGATATTATAGGAGTTAGGATTCGGTAAAAGTTTAAAATATTTGTCGTTAAAGCATTATAATATTATTTAGTTCATGTGATTGATATAATATATATCTTTGCTAGAGATATTTTCATTGTTAATATATGCTTTGGTTTTTATAGGAGCTGAAGCCATTTAATTTTTCAAAACCATAGCATCTTAAGGGGATGCAGGGATTTTATGTTTACAGCCCGATTTACATAAAATTATTTTTAGGGCAAAAGCTTTTTGAAAAGGAAGTTGTCTTAGTATTAACTTTTAAATGGAATAACAATGAAAAAACAATCAATTATTTTAGTTTTAATTGCAGTTATTGGGTTAGCTGCAAATAGTTTTGGGCAATACAGCAATGGAAGTATTTTAGATTCAATAAATGGATTTTATACACCCAGAGGCTTGATGGACACTGTTTTTGATAATCTTGGCAATAAATATAGTTTAAGAGACATCAAAATTGATAGTGTGAAAACCAAGAATGGTACTACAAAAGTGCATACTACAGTGGGGTGTACGAGTGGGTATTTTAGATTATTTTTTGAAGACGGTTGGAGCAATTCGGGATCAACAGCAATAGATTCTGCAAGAATGAATGTAATATGCAGAGTATTTTATGATATATCTACTTTTATAAATTCCCCTTTATCTAATTTAGGAAACAACAATAAAGTGAATATTTGGATAAGAGATATTAACCCTCTTGTTCAATATGCCTCCACAAGTGGAGTGCTTGGTTTATCATCGGCTTTTTATAATGTACCTTTTAATAATATTAATTCAAATGGAGGTATTGCAGACAATGAGGTCTGGAAAACTATTCATAACGGGACTGATTCATATACAGGAATAGTTTCACCACTATTTACACAAAGCCAACAATATACTTTCACGGGTACATCCTTTTATCATGGAATGATGTCTCTTAATTTCTATAATACTTTGTTCAACTGGCATACTAATTTAGGAATTGCAAATGCGCCTAACTGGTATTTCGATTTATATACGGTTGTTTTACACGAAGCAATGCATATTTTAGGTTTTGCATCTCTGATAAATTTTAATGGACTTTCCAAATTAGGGAATGCGTATAATTATTTTTCAAGATATGATTTAGAATTAAAAAATCATGATTTGACACAATATTTAATCACGAATTCAAGTGGTTGTTCATTGTATAATTTTCAATTTAATATATTATTAAATGACACAATCTTACAACCAGGGTGTGTAAATCCTTTTCAATATCCGCAAGATACAACTTTTTGCAATAATGCACTTATGTATTCAGGTTCTGTTACAGTGCCGGTTTATACTCCTACTTGTTTTGAAGGCCCCAGTAGTTTAAGTCATTTTGAAGATATGTGCTACCCATCAGGTTCACCTTATGGGAATAACAATTATTTTGTTATGAGTAATGCTCAGGATACTGGTACTATTGGAACCAAAAGATATTTAAAACCTGAGGAAAGAATGGTTTTATGTGATATTGGATATAATACTAATAGTGTTTTTGGAGACACTGCTATGCATAATTACTATAATTATAATACAACAGCATGCCTGGGTATCAATGTAGCCGGAATAAATGATATGTTTACTGGATTTGTTGGTACTACCATTGCGATTGGAGGTATTTTAAATAATGATTTTAATGCTTCATCATTTGAATGCTTGGAAGATATTTATTATACAAATCCGACATACACTACTATTTCAGCAACAACGGGAGTAGATACAACTGTTGTGCATTTCAATAGTAGTATTCCAGGTATTCATTTATTACGTTATATACCTATTTCTTCTACTGGTCAGAGAGGAAATATAACCTACATATATATTAATGTGTATTCATTTGATACAAATTGCCTTCCTACTTGTACAAATTTAATTAAAAATGGTAATTTTGAGGAACTCTCACCAAGTTATAATCCTATAAATCCTTTTATTTTAAATCAAGTTTGTGGATGGTATAGTGTTTGGTTTACACCGGAAATAAATTTTGACTCAATAACTGGGAATCATACATCCTTGATAAGAGCTGATACAAGTAGTTTTGAAAATCCTTATGCAAGTGGCACTTTATATAGAGAAAGCATTGGTCAATTTATTAATATTTCGCCTGGGAGTTATCAATTAAATTTTGATTATAAATTAGATTGTAAAAAGGATACAATACATGTGACCCCCAATTTGCTAAGAAGATTTGATATTTATCTCGAAGATGCTAATTATAGTAGGTATTACATCGATACATTAAACGAAATGGATACCACTACTTCCTTTATTACTCATACCACGAACTTTACAGTAAATAATTCATATCAAAGAATAATATTTGAGCCCTTGTAAAAATCTAAAAGAACAGAAATGTTTTTTGAGTTGGATAATGTTTCACTATTAACTCCTCATTTAGAAAATATAGTCTATATATCAGGCAGCAATTATGCTTGTAATAATGCAAACTTTTATAACGCATTTAGCCAATTACCAGCTTTAAATTTTACTTGGCAAATTGATACAACATACTGTATAATAACTGCTGATACTGGCAGCTCTATCACAGTGCATTGGAATACAAATTCAGTATCCATGGACTCAACCTGGATAAAAGTAACTGTAATTGACTTGATGGGTTGCGATACGGCTGTAGATTCAATACATATTTATATTTTGCCTTATTTTAGTCTTAACATAATAGGTGCTGATACTGTCTGCAATAATTCAAGCAATAGTTATTTTGTTACAGGAACAATCCCTATAATGAATTTTAACTGGTGGGTTGACCCAAACCTTGGTTATATTTCGACTAACAATGTTGATACGGTGACAGTTCATTGGTATTCTTCATCTATTGGAAGTAATACATGGTTAAAGGTTTGGGC